>JAJYIM010000013.1 GCA_021790115.1 Actinomycetes bacterium
ATCAGGATTGATGAGGATAAAATGAATCAGGTATTTGTCAATCTGCTTGGCAATGCCCTCAGGTATACCGATTCAGGAGGGCAGGTATCATTAAGAGCCGCGGGCAGCAATGGCGGCGTGCAAATCCGTGTAACCGATACCGGCGGCGGCATTGCTGCCGGGGATCTTCCCCATGTTTTTGAGCGGTTTTACCGGGCCGACAAGTCACGTTCCCGGAAGAGGGGCGGCAGCGGTATTGGCCTTTCGATTGCGAAGCGGTACGTTGAGCTGCAGGGCGGCGAAATTTCCGCGCAGAGCAAGCCGGGGCAAGGGACCACGTTCAGGCTGACATTACCAGCCGCGAAGCCTTAAGAATCTATCTCAAAAAGCATATTCTGCTGCGAACAGCCTTTTGAGATAGATTCTAATAGCAAGTTCATTTCTTCACAAATTCTTCATATCCGGTTCATCCCTCCTTCATTAGCAACGGGCAGAATTAAGGCAGGACAAAACCCGAAATGGAGGATTACCAATGTCGATTGTAAAACTGGCTTTGATTGCAGGCGTAGCGGCCGTGGTTGTAATTTTAAGCGGCACCGTGGTTCTGGCTGAGACCGGATATGTGTCCTTTGGCAAGGGGCGGGCGACCGTTGGACCGGCGCCGGCGCGTTTCACGCAGGGTTATAACAATCAAAGCGCGCCAGGCCCGGGAAATGGAAATGGATATTATGGTCCGATGGGGCCGGCGGGAGGAGGGTACGGCCCGGGCATGATGGGCGGTTACGGCTACGGAGCCGGGATGATGGGCTCCGGCTCGTACGGCGCCGGCGGGGCGCTGTGGGATCAGATGTGGAGCGCGATGAGAAGCGGGAATTGGAATGGCATGTATCAGGCATGCCTGGGCATTTTTAACGGTAGTAACTATCCGCCTGGCTCTTGAGCGCGGGTACGGGCTGGTAAGCGCCGCTTTCGTTGCAGCCAAAAACAGGCATTAAAAAGAGGAGGAAATTTATTCCTCCTCTTTTTATAATTCAGGTTGATAATAAGCTAACAAGCTAACGTGTCAAGCCTGATTCCGGCGGCCTTTCCGGAGAAGCTGCGCGGCGCCGCCGACGCCAATTATCCCCGAGCCGGCCAGGAGCGCTATCGCTATGCCGGTGCTGGGAAGCGCCCCTCTGGAAGAAGAAGTTGAGGCAAGGCGGGTGCCGCAGCCCAGATTATTGTAGACGGTGTTGTAATCGGTAAGCACTGACTCGTATGACGAGAGGCTGCTTAGCACCCCACATGAAGCAGCAAGCTGCGTGGAGTTATAACCGGCCAAGCTGCCGCCCGATGCGGCGGTATTATAGATGTTGATGAAATCCTGGGTGGAGATGCCGGCTTGTGCGGCCGCCCCCACAAGGGCGTTGTTGACGGCTGAATATTGGCTGCTGCTGGTGCCGCTGGGGAAGGCCGCCAGCGCTGTCGCGGCAAGAAGCATCGTTATCGCCAAAACCAAAAAGAAGATGATTGCCATGCGCCGCATATAACCACCCTTTCAATGTCTTAAATTATGCAATGCATCTTTAAAAACCCCACCACTAACCGTTAATCGTTGTAATACTTACGGCTTTTTCTACGGCAAACTTTAATATCCTTCCCAAATTATCGAAAATTTATACCTTTCCGGAGGCAAAGTCAAGGGCAGAAAATGAAATAGGTTTCGACTGGTTCGTAATTGTTCATTTGGCAGATATAAAATGAAAGGTAGCATTGCCTGAAATGGTCCAGTCGCTAATGTTAAGATCAGGCTGGCTTTTAACAAATTATATTTGTGATGAACAATTTTAAAGCACATGGTCAAGAAGCGACTGTTGGTTTTAAGACAGTTAAATATTTCCGGGCTTCATTTCTGCTGGTGGCAATAGTGGCGATTGTACTGGCGTTCTTGCCTTGGTATTCATCTTATTTACGAAATAAATCATTGGAGCAAGCAGGGCAGGGATATCAAATAACAGCGCTTCATACAGCTGAGAGTGCAAGTTCGTGGGATCCCCTTTCAGTTGAAGGGTTGTTCGTGTTGGCTGGAGCTGAGCAACGGGTCGGCTATGCCAACGATGCTAGAAAGACATTAATGGATGCAACAAAAATGCAGCCACTTAACTATGCAACCTGGGAGCAGCTTGCGATCTATGAGCGCGATTATTGGAAAATGCCCGGCCGGTCGCGTCGAGATTTTGCCAAAGCGTTTAAATTAAATCCATTCGACGAAAGGCTTCGCCAAGAAGTAGGATTGCCCCCTTTGGCGCAGGCCCATCGATAAAAATTAATTCTTACTGTTTGTCGGTTACGCCGGCAGTATATATCGCGCTGGACAGGCTGCTGACGTTGCCAGCAGACCTTGATATTTTCATTTGACTGGAGCCGGCAGGGACATACGATGAAATCCGTTCTCGAAGGATACTCTTCACCCCTTCGCAATCACCAAGACTTGCACTCGCGAAGAGAGGGTCAAGATTGGGAAGCACAGGAGCTGCAGACGGGACGGCGCGCGTGACGCGGCTGATCATGGGATGAGATGTAATTTCATGTGATTCATCTTTGGCAATCAAGTGCTCATGTAGCTTTTCGCCAGGCCGCAGGCCAGTGAAAATTATCTCTATCTGACTCTTTTTGCCCAACATGCCAACCATCTGGTTTGCCAGGTCGATAATCCTCACCGGCTTTCCCATATCCAGCACGTAAACAGCGTTGCCGTCCGGAAAGGCAGCCGCCTGCAGCACCAAATCCACAGCCTCGGAGACAAGCATGAAATAACGGGTAATTTCCGGGTGAGTTATGGTTACCGGACCTCCTTCACTTATCTGCTGCCTGAAAATAGGCAACACACTGCCGCGGCTGCCGAGAACGTTCCCGAATCGCACTGAGCAGTATCTTGTTGATGGATAAACTTTTTCCAGTTCTGAAACAATACGCTCTCCCAGGTATTTTGTTGCCCCCATGACATTTACCGGCTCGACCGCTTTATCAGTGGAGATATTGACAAAACACCGGGCACCGTATATTCCAGCCATCTTGGAAAGGATCAGCGTACCGCGCACATTGTTGAGTACCGCTATATCCGGCTGCAGTTCCATCAAAGGCACATGTTTATAAGCTGCGGCATGGAAAATCAGCTGTGGCCGGTGTTGCCGGAACAGCGCCTCTATCCTTGTCTCAGAACGGATATCAGCAACACATAAACGATGTTTATCAAAAAAACTCTGATTTAACTGTTTATGAAGACGGTATAGGGATGATTCATCCTGATCGACGAGAATAATGCCCGCGGGATTATGGCAGCTAATTTGCCTGACCAGTTCTGAGCCGATAGAGCCTCCCGCGCCAGAAACAAGCACAGTCTGATCTTTGATAAAGTCTCTGATCTGGGTGTAATCGGTTTGCACTGGTTGGCGCCCGAGCAGGTCTTCGATCTCAACATTGCTTATATTGTCGATGCCAACTTTCCCCAGGTGAATGCTCTGCAGCGGCCTTAGCGTCTTAACTGTTTTTCCGGTGCGCTGCGCCAGTTCCACAATCCGATGGAATGCGGCCATGGAGGCGCTGGGCATCGCGATCAGGATCTCATCAACGTCATGTTTTTCGACAACCTCAGCCATCCGGTCTGTAGGACCGAAGATGGGGACGCCGTGGATTTCCATTCCCTGCAAATCAGGATTGTCATCAACCATGACTACGGCCTCGAATACCGTATTTGGATCTTTTTGGATGCTGCGAATAATCATTTCGCCGGCTGCGCCGGCGCCAATGACGAGAAGGCGCAGCCGCGGTTTGACCTCCCGAAGCGATCGCTCGTAGAAAACACGCGGATAAAAACGGACAACCGACATCAAAATAAACGAGACGGCACTGCCGATTGGAACCATTACAATCACACGTAATGGTGAAGAATGCATAATCACAAGGCCGATAAGCAGCAAGGCCGGCATTGTTACTGCCGCCGACCAAACTATTTTCAGGGCATGATTAAGCCCGGCGTAACGTCCGACGACGCGGTAAAGGCCGAATTTCAGATTCAGGCCGCATTGAACGGCAACGGCAAAGGGTATAAACAGAAGCAGCTCGTTGTAATAATCAAGGGGCGCCCAGCGGGCAAACAGGACTAGCGACGCCAGCGTATAGGCATTGACTACGATACAGGCGTCGACCAGCATGGCCAGCGATTGACGCTTTAATTGTTTCAGTAAAGGCAGTCCCAAACAGGCTCCCGAATGCCAAAGATCAGTTTATGACTAATTTGCGTTCTTTACAATTGGGTAACTAATGTTTTCCCGGGAAGGTGTGCTCAGCCCGTAAAGGACACCAGCTATCAACCAGAAACAGATAAACATTGACCACCAGGCGAGCGCGTCAAATGTTAAGGCGTCCAGGCAAATGGCTGCAAGGGCTGCAAAAACAGGTATCAGCAACTGCCGCTGGTGGCCCGGCTTTAGCAGGGCCGCAGATCCCCGGTAAAATAACAGGATTAGAAATAAGACGAAAGGAAGAAATCCGGCTAAGCCTTCCTCGAGAAGAAAGTCAAGATAGTAATTATCCACAGCTGATGGACCGGCCTGCTTCTGGTTGTAAATCTGCAGGACTTTGCTCATGTTGACCAACGACGACGCCCCGTTTCCCTGACCAACGCCGAAAACCTGGTTTTGCTCGAAGCCGCGCCAAGCGTAGCGCCACATATATGTCCGGGAGTTGACGCTGGTTTTGATTCTGATCATTGTCTGTTGGGAAACCGGTTGCCAAAGGATTGCCAGCGGCAGCAAGATTACGGCCGCCAAAGTAGCGATAAATAACAATTTCATCAGGTCCAGGTTTCTAACTAACAATAATGAAAAAACCGCGCCCATTAGCACTGCAATCAGCCAGCTTCCCTTTGCAAAAGTAAATAAAATAGCCAATATACAAAGTGCAGTTGACACCAGACCAAAAATTCTTACTTTCCGGGTGCCGCTGGCGAAATAAATGTAACCACAAATTGGCAAGGCCATGACGAGGAACGCTCCAAACACAACCGGATGAAGAAGAGTCGAGCCAATACGGGGGAAAACGGTACGAGGATCAGTGTAAGTAATGCCAAATAAAGAGGCGAGATTGTTCTTGAAAATAGCGAGCTCTAATAAGGCCAGGAGTGAGGAAATTGACGCCAAACCGGCAAAAGCCATGATGACGTAAGTGAAATAGCGCCGCCGCTGCACTAACTGGGAAGATAAATAGAAAATGCTAATGCCAAAGAAGGCGTTAGTGACTGTATGAACTTTTATATCCCTGATTATGAAATATGCAAACGAAGATAACAGGACAAAATCAATTATACCAGGTCTTATACGAGACCATTTTTGCCTAAATATGGCAGCGTCGGCCCAGAGAAGCAGCGGCAGGGTTAATAAGAGAGGCGATAACAGCCTTGATTTTGTCTGAAACAGATCAGGCATGCCAAGAACGGCGATAACGAGCGTAAACAAGATTGCGACAACCGCGAGAGAATAAGGTTGGGCGAAGAAGCGGCTACCAGCCTGTTGATAAAAAGTTGTTTTCCCTACTGGAGCGCGTTTCAATATATTGCTGGATTGTAGTTTTAAATAAAGAAGAATGCCGGGAAGAAATCTTCGGAGAAATTTGCGGTCATGCAGACAGTCATAACCCTTCTCTAATTGCCGCTGGATTTTTGAAAATCAAGGCCAGCGTTTTCGCAATTATTGCAAAGTCATTGATCAATGATGCATGCGCCAGATATTCATGGGCAAGCTTGATCTTTTCCGGAAGAATGTGCCTGACATATTCATCCTCCGGGTCGTTGTGACGCGCCAGAAACTCTGATTCATTTCTGAAACGGATCGAAGCCAAATCGGTAATGCCGGGACGAATAGTCAATATTTTTTTAAAGTCAGCAGGAAACATGGCAACATATTTTCTGATTTCGGGACGCGGCCCGACGAGGCTCATCTCACCACGAAGCACATTGTACAACTGAGGCAGCTCATCGAGCTTGAAGCGGCGCAAATAGGCACCGGCGCTGGTAATTCGCGCATCGCCCGCTACAGTCAGGCCTGCCTCCATCTTGGTTGCACCTGCATCCATTGTCCTCAACTTTAAAATGTTAAAGGGGCGGCCATCACGGCCCATGCGCTCTCCCTTGAAAAAAACCGGTCCTTCTGAATCCCGCTTGATCCAGATGGATACAACTACAAAAAACGGTATCAACAAAATTAGTGCCGACAAGGCCACTATAAAGTCGATGATTCTCTTTGTAACGGCTTGATAGCCTACCATGTATGTATTACAGAGAGTGGCAATAGAGAACGTGCTTTAAGGCAGCAACAATGTAATCCACATCTTCATCCGTCAAACCAGGATGGAGCGGCAGCGTAATCAGCCTTTTAAAGTTGGCAGTTGCAACCGGGTAATCATCTTTTGAATAACCGTATTTATTTTGAAAGTGCGAGTGCAAATGCAAAGGGATAAAATGCACGCTTGTGCCCACGTTCATATTTCGCAGTTCCTCAATAAATTGATCACGATCTATATGGATTGTATCCAGATTTAAGCGTATAACATAAAGGTGCCATGCAGAGGAGACTTCATCCCGTTCGGTTGGAAGCTGAAGCTGCGTTGAACCGGAAAGTGCAGAATTATAACGCTGGACAATTTCACGCCGCCGCGCCTGGAAAGCCGGCAACTTGCGCAGTTGGTGCAGGCCTATCGCCGCCTGGATGTCAGTCATGTTATTTTTAAAGCCGGAAAGGATGACGTCATAATTCCAAGTGCTTTCAGTGCTGTAGCGGCGGTGGGCATCGTCGCTCATGCCATGCATACTCCAAACCCTTGCTTGTTTGATGAAATCAATTCCGCCGGTAAGCATGCCCCCTTCGCCAGTAGTTATGTTCTTTGTAGCGTAAAAGCTGAATGCCGCGGTTGAGCCATTACCCCCGATTTTTTGTCCTTTATAGGTTGCCGGCAGGGCATGGGCTGCGTCCTCAATCAGTTTCAAATTATACGTGGTGGAAATATTACGAAGCTGGTCCATGTCACATGGATGACCATAGAGGTGCACCGGCAAGATGGCGCGGGTCTTTTCAGTGATTGCGGCTTTTACAAGCTTCATATCAAAGTTGAGAGTATCGGGCTCAACATCAACCAGAACTGGCAAAGCGCCAGCTTGTTCAATGACATGAGCGGTTGAACAAAAAGTCATGTCCGTGGTAATGACTTCATCCCCGGCGCCAATTTCGTTTACGGCAAGAGAAATAGCCAAGGCGCTTGTCGCTGAATTTAGAGCCAGCGCCGCCGGCGCGCCGATGAATTCTGCGAAAGCAGCCTCAAACTGCGCTGTTTTCGGACCCGTTGTCACCCACCCGGATCTTAACGTGTCAGCAACTTCCTCGATTTCTTCTTCGCCAATAGAGGGAGGGTTGAACGGCAGGAAGTCTTTTCGAATTGTAAACTGACCTTCTCCCATAATTCTTATCCTTTGCCCAAGTCTTCCTTTTGCAGCTTGATAACACTGAGCCAACAGTAATTTCGCAATGACGGAAACATGCGCAGCAGAAAATCATCCAGGTTATTTAAGCTGTTTACTAGCAGTTTGGCGGCTTGATGGTGTCCGGCATGTTTAATGACTGGAGCAAGCAAAACTGAAGTCAAATAAAATTCCCTATGCTTTACGCTTGGAAAGATGGTGCCCATCGCTTCAATTTTCTCTAAATCGAGCCGGTCGGCAAGCTGCTCGCGCCCGTGCACCCCGGGGAAGCGGCGACGCAGCCTAAGAAGCGGATGATTACGAAGCGATTCGTTGGAAAACAGGGCGCGTCCTCCTGGCTTCAAAACCCTCAGGCATTCCCTTAAAAACTTGTCCCGATCCAGAAAAAGTAACACTGAATTACCAATTATCAAATGAAAATAATTGTCGGGAAAACCGAGCTGATTTGCATCCATTTGGTCGAAATGGATCCTGCCGTCCAAGTTCCCCTGCTTAACTTTTTCCCGCGCCCGTTTCAATCGCACGGGGGAAATATCGATGCCCCAGACTTCATTGGAGGCCGATGCCAGCGTGATTGCATCAGTCCCGTCTCCGCAGCCTACGTCAAGTATCCTGAGATGATCGTCCAATACTTCCAGCAGTTCGCGGCAATAAATTTCACTGGGACGAAAGAAATTTGTCGGGCTCAGGTCAAACTGCAAAAAGCTTGGATGTTTTCGCTCCTCGGAATCAAAAAATGACTGAATTAAAAACAGTTTGCTTTTTGATAGCGCCGGATTCAATGATATTTGCTCCTCGGCAATTTGTCACGGATGAGCTGGTGATAAACTTCCCAAAGATCATCCTGCATTTTTTTTTCGCTGAAATAAAGTTGAAATCGTTCGGCTGCCGCCAGGCCGAACTTTTTCTGGAGATCTTCATCTGTAGCAAGATTAATAATTTTTCGCGCCAACATATTTTCGTCACGGGGAGGCACGAGCATGCCGCTCAGGCCATCGGTGATTAACTCCTTGTTGCTCGATATATTTGTTGTGATAACCGGTTTACCCAGGGCCATGGCCTCCAGGATCGAGACCGACATCCCCTCCCGCAATGTTGGCGAGACCAATACATCGCACGCGTGCAGAAGTGTCCCTACATCTGAGGAAAAACCCGTGAACATAACAACATTATCAAGACCCAGCCGGCGCGTTAGCTCCCTTAAAGAAGCGCCGGAGGGACCATCCCCGGCGATCACTAATTTTACTTTGGGAACTTCAGTGCGCACGGCACCCGTGGCCTGCAGCAGGTATTCGAGTCCTTTCTGCGGCGCCAACCTGCCAACTGTGGCGATTAAAAACGAGTCTTCCTCGAGGCCAAAATCTTGACGGACGTCTGCCCGCCGCCTGTTCGGAATCAGCCTGTCTGTTGAGATTCCGTTGTGAACCGTGCAGATCTTGTCTGGTGGGACTATCCCTAGTTGAATCGCCCAGCGGCGATGAAATTCGCTGACGGTGGTAATTTTGTCACACCAGCGCGCCGCCAGCCGTTCAATTGCGGCGAACGCCCTGATTGATAAAGGAGATGAACCCTCATGAAAGGCAAAACCATGGACAGTATGAATTACGATGGGCACGTGGGCAAACCTGCCGGCGGCCCTGCCGAGAAAGCCTCCTTTGGAAGTATGCGTGTGAACTATATCAATTTCACGGTGGCGGCATAATTGCCAAAGCTTGTAGAAGGCCTTTGAATCGAGAAACGGGTTGATGCTGCGACGCATCTCATCCACGGCCACTATCTCGCACCCGATTTCCTTGTAGGCCTGGGCTACCGAATCGGCCGAAGCACAAACCAGAACTTCAAAACCCTGCGCCTGCAACATCTGGACATAGCTGAGGATAATCCAGACGGCGCCGCCAAACTCGCTGCCGCCGATTACCTGCAAAACCTTTGTATTTCTTCCTTTCATCGCCACCTTACGGCATCTGAAAGAATGTCGCTAATTATCTGGGCGTTCATTTCCCACAAGTAATTTTCGGATATAAACTGTCTGGAGGCGGCGGATAACCCGGCCGCCAGAGCCAGATTGGTTGACAGCGAGCCGATGGCATCTAAATATTCTGTTGCCGAATCGGCGACAAGCAGTTGCCGGCCTGCTTTTGCCCGAACCGCTTCTCCTGTCATGCGTGTAGCAATGACAGGCAGGCCGACGGCCATTGCTTCCAATACCTTGTATTGAGAGCCTGTCGCGACGGTAAGAGGCGCAATCATCGCATTGGCAGCAAGGTATTCGTCAATCAGGTTATCGACATAACCGGTGAATGTCACGCCGTCGGCGACGTGAAATTTGCGCGGAATTCTCTTGTCGCCGGAACCAATTACCTTCAAGCTGATGTTTGGAATTTTTTTTCGGAGTAATGGGAATGTCGAATCAAGAAAGCGCACAACTGCTTCTCGATTCGGTTGATAATTAAGGTTGCCCACAAACAACAGAGATGGTGAATGCGTCGTACGCGGCAGCCATTCAAATTGCGTTAGTTGACTGGAAACGCAGTTGGGCAGCAGGATGGCTTTTTTATCAGCGCCGAAATTTTTTTGCACGTATTCGCAGTCCTGAACAGAGCTAAGCAGCAGCTTTTCGCAATTTCTAACTGCATCGCCCTCGAATTTGTCAATGCGCCAGTTAAGTAAATGTACTACTTTTGCGCCAACGGGCAGGTATTTGTCCGCCAGCGCCACTGTGGCTTGCCTGGAGGGGCTATCAACTAAATCCAGCACCCGATAAATTGCTGGCGATGAGCGCAGAAAAGGAGATGCTGAAATCTGATAGCCCCAGAAAATGTCAGGCTGATAATCATCTATCTGCCTAGTCACAAAATTGCGAACGCTGGTAATATCATACCGAAAAGCCAGATACGGGCGGTGGCGGATCATGGCCTTGAAACCGGCGCTTAAAACGGCGTTCCGCTTGACGGGAAAAGAATCACCATGGAAATTCACGTTACGTCCTTTGCCCCTGAATTGGGAGTCCCAGTCGCGGTCAAGAAATGCAAGCCTGACATCCGCCTGTTCACTCAATAGCTCCAGAACGTGATAAAGGCGATTTTTGTCGCCCCGATCGATCGGCGTCGGTGACAAGGTTGCAAAGACTAAAACCTTGTTTCTCCGGCGCCTGCTTTTTTCTATTCGGGGTTTATTTTTATACTCATTTCCGGTCATTGTAATGACGTGCAGGCTTCGCGGCCATGGTCGGGTGCATTCATCTTAATCGAGGACAGCAGTCTTATATTTTAGGATGCGCACGGGTTGGTTCACGCCGCCTTCCCCAGCAAACGGCGGTAAAATGACAGATGGCTCCGGGCACATTTTTCCCACGTAAAATCGGCAGCTCTTTGAATCCCGGCCTGGGATAAATTATCAGCCAGACTTTTGTCAGCCAGAATGCGGCTAAGGCCGTTCGCCATTCCTTTAGTGTCAAGCGGACTGACCAAAAGACCCGCTTCGCCAACTATCTCCGGCAATGATGCGGCATCGGAAGCCAGCACTGGCGCTCCGCAAGCCATCGCCTCCAGTACCGGCAAACCGAAGCCTTCATAAAGCGAAGGAAAAGCGAAAAGCCGGCAATCGCTGTACAGCAAGGGCAGATCTTCTTCTGATATTGAGTCAAGAAAAATAACTTGATTTTCCAGATGACTGTCAGTCACAAATTGCCTGACTTGGTTTCGGTATCGATCAGCCGCCCCGGCAATGACAAGACAAACGTCTGGGAAATCAGAACTGATCCGGGAAAACGCCAATATCAGTCTTTCCAGGTTCTTGTGCGGCATCGTGTTGCCCACATAGAGAATGTAATCGTCAGGCAATACGAACCGGCGGCGCAAATCTCGCAATTGCCGATCGTCGACAACAGGTCGGAAGCATTCGTCAACGCCAAAATAAATAACCTGGATCCGGCGCCGTTCTATGCCAATTATTTCAACAAGATCGGTGGCTGTTTTCCCGGAAATTGTGATTATATTTTTTAAAGACCGCAGGCGTTTGCTGAAAAACTTGTAATACAAGACAATTTTTCGAGCGAATAAATGGGGAGTTACCAGCGGTTCGATGTCGTGGCAGGTGACAACGGCCTGCGACAGCCTGACAATCGGAAGGTCAAAACATGGATAGTGATAAACGTCTCTGGGAACCTTGTTTAGTTTTAGCGGCATCACTAGATGTTGCCTGACCGTATTTGGCCTGGCGCCGGAATAGAAGCCGCCAAGAATCTGAGCCTCAATGCCTGCGGGTGGATTATCTTCCGGGAGGCAAAGCAAGCGTAGGGCGAAATCATCAGGCTGCAGGGCGGCAATGCCGCTCACCAGGCCGGATACATATTTGCCCACGCCGCTGCGGCGGCCGGCCAAGCCTCTGGCATCGAGCAAAAGGCGGTATTTTTCTGCGGCCGGGGTCATGACTTGCAGGCAGTTGACGGGCCAATATTCATTTAACCAAGTTGGACAAGAGCATTCGTGCAGCCCTGTATTGCTCGTCGGCTTTGTCGCGGTTACCGGACCTAAAAACCCTGACCGTAAATAATCCAGCCAGGCGCAGCAGCCCGAAGATGATGAATTCAGCTTTGATAAATTGAGCAGCTTTCGGTCCATGCCATTTTGACAGGTATAACAGGAGGCTGCGCTGCTGTTCCAGTCGCATCTTGACATAATCCTGCGCCGTTGATTGAGCACCGTAATGTGTTACAACCAGGCCAGGCAGGAAATAGACGCCAGCGCCTAATTCCTGCAGCGATCGAAACAAGTCAACTTCTTCATAGTGCATGAAATACCTCTCATCGAAGCCGCCGGCTTTTTCAAATAATTGCCGCGGGATGATAAAGCAAGCGCCGAGGACCGTATCGACCATTCGCGGCGTCAGGCCATGAAAAGGACATACAATCTTATGACCCCGCAGCGAGAGTTTCTCATAATACATTTGAAATTTTTCACCCCGAAGAAGAACGTCCAGCCGGGAAAATAAGGAAAAAATACGCAGCGGCGTGGGAAAACGTGAACAGGAAAGTTGAAGGGATCCATCACCGTTTCGCAGACGGCAGCCAACGACACGATCGTCTTCGCAATCCTCGAGGTAGTCCAGCATCTTGTCTATTGTCGCGGGCACGACGACTGTATCCGGGTTCAGGATCATCAAGTAGCGTCCGCCAGCTTGGCGAACGGCCCTGTTGACGGCCGCGCCAAATCCCAGATTGCTGCCATTCTGGATTAAAATAACGCCGGGAAAATCTTTTTTTACGGCCGCTGCCGTGCCATCGTGCGAATCATTATCTGCGACGATGATTTCAAATGGATGTTCAGGTTCTGCGGAATTAAGATTTTTCAGGCAACCCAGCAGCAAAGCGCGGGTATTATAGCTGATAATGATTATTGATAATGAAGCTTTTTGTGACGAATTGTTGATCACGATGCAGGCTCATTAAGTCAATTGGCAGAGTTGATGATGTCGCGGTTGCGGACGCTGGCCGCAAGCACGGCAATGATAGGGACGGTCGCCGGGTTTGTCAGCTCGGGTGAAGTTAGTGATACAACCGCAAAACCGGCAATAACGGCCAGGAAAGTAAATTCAAATATTTCAACAACGCCAATTTTGACCCGGGCACGGATATTCTGAATCGTGTGCCTGATAAGCAGTGTAAAGAAGGAAGCAATAAGAAGAAACCCCAGCAGGCCCATGGTTTCCAGCACCCAGATATACTCATTATGTGCAAAGCCGTCGCTAATTTGAAAACCAACCAGCACCGGGGAGCCGAATCCCATGCCAAATGCCGGTGACTTAATAAACATTGCCAAATAAGCCATAAATTCATCGATCCGGTAACCGGCGCTCTGGGGATCACCCCCGGTGAACAGCACTAATATTCGGTCAAAGGATGCATTTATCAGATTGACATGAAGCCAGCTGGAGGCGGCCCATTGAATGATCAGAATGCTGGCAACAACCAGGCCGACGATGCCAAAAACCCCCCTCAGCCTTATTTTTCTTTCTTTAAACAGCAGCGCCAGCAAGGCAATGAGCGCCGCGAGCAGGCCCAACCAGAAACCGCGTGTTACTGAAAACATCAGCAGGGCGCTGTTCAGAAGCAATCCAGCCATCACTAGGCCCTTGCCAATAAGGGAGCGCGGACGCATATACATAAAAAGGATAATTAGGAAGATGATATTTGGAATAGCCAGGGCGGGCTCAGCAAAGAAATTGGGCCGGGTCAAAACACCACCAACCAAACCGACTGTCAGGTTTGGAAAATATTTGGTTAGATAGCCGGCGGAGCCCAGAATGCCGGCAATCCCGACTACAGGACTTGTAACTAACAGAAAATTTTTCAGCTCATGCAAACGGCGCCGGGACTGAATTTCATAAACCGCGGCAAAATAGAGGACAAACATAAGCGGTCCGCGCGCCGAACGAAAAGCCGCGCCGTATCCGGATAATAAACCATAGCCGAGGCTAACGAGTGACGTCATTATCAAACCTATGCAAACAAAATCCACCGCAGTGAAGCGGGGGAACTTTTTTGTAAGCAGTATTTTCAGCGCGACGCCGGCGCAGGTAGCGAATGTGAGAAAATCGATTATTGAGAAGCCTAACGATGTTAGGCCCAATTGAGCTGTTGAGTAATAATTGCTAATAACGTAAAAAAATGGGCTCAGCGCCAGAATGGAATAAAGTGCAAACCGCGGCCGCGATATAAACAACAATGTTAAGGAAAAAACGGCAATTAAAACTGCCATACTCCTGAACGAAACGAGGCCAACAAGAAGCCCAAGGCAGATGGCGGCCACTGTCACAATCAAGCCTGCTTTTACTTCACGACTACCGCCGAGGCTTTGGAACCAGCCGTCAGGGCTCCTTGTTTTTGCAATATCCAGGCTGTTTGCCATTGATGATTTCAAAATGTTCAAAAATATTTAGGCGTTATCGGGTTTGCCAGCCAAAACGGCCGCGCGGACATCGGAGAGTAAGCGTGCCGGGCCTCCTTTGCCGGCATGGTGTGACCACAGCCCAATCGTGATCATATAAATTGCAATCAGGAGGCCGCCCATCATTATGATTGATAAAAGCGGCGCTAAATATGATTGCAGCATAAGCTTAGACGGAATAACCAACAGCAAGGCCGGAATTAAAAAACCCAGCGGCGGAATAATGGCGCGTTTGATAAATAGCCGCAACGTTACTTTTATTACATGAGAGAAAATATACAGAAAATAGACAGATCCCATCGCACAAGCAATTGCAATGCCTAAGGGAATGCCATCAAACCCAAATATTTTTATCAGAATATAGACAAACGCTACATACATAAACAGCGTCAGCAGCTGATATTTCATTTCTGCATTTGGTTTCGCGATGCCGCGGCCAATGAACGTGCCGACGCCGGTTAACAGGTGCAGGATATTGGCAAGCGCCAGGCATATCAGCACAAATGCTATTTCTTCGTGGCCCCCACCGAGCCAAATCTTGAGGAAGTCCTTCGAGAAGAGGGTTAGACAGGCTGCCAGTGGCAGAGCGATTGCCAGCAGCCATTTTGATCCTTGAATATAAAGATTCTGCAATCTGGCGATTTCACCGCGTGAGTTGGCCTCAGATGCAGTTGGGATGATTACCGGCAGAAAAGCGACTGGCAAGACCCAGCCGGCATTTGCCAATCTGTTGCCAAGGTCATAGACGCCAGCGGCTGCCGGTCCAAAAAAAACACCTGCCAGGAGTTTCGGCGCCTGTGTCTTAAAAATATCACTTAAACTGCTTACCTGCAGCCGGGAGCCAAAATTGATTAGATATGACCAAGCTTTTTTAGAAAAACATAACCGCAGCGACGGCCTCATCTGGGGGCAGAGCCGGGCGATAATTGCCACGCCGAAAATAATCTGCAACACAAACATAATACAGAAGGCCAGAATGAGGCCGGTTAAACCAAAACCTGCTGCCAAAAATAAAACTCCCAGCACAGCAAAAACAAGGTACGTGCTAGTGAAAATATAGGAGTTAATATCAAAACGGCTGAGGCCTTGAATTGTTGCGCTTGTAATTCCCGCGAAGCTAGACGCAGAAAGAAGCAGGGCAGCAAGAACAAAGACCTTTTTGAGTTCCTCTGGACCGGCTGAGCCGGTATTAAAAAGCGCCGCCAGCAAGGGAGCGAATAAGAGCGCGGCAACAACCGCAATAATTGAGAACAATAAGTAGAAAAAAAGAACCGCAGTTGCAAGTGTGGCCAAAGATTCGTAATCCTTCTTGTTTTTCAGCTCGGGAATGGCGCGAATTAAACCGACACTCATACCCATATCCAGACCGCCGGCTGTGCTGCTGAAGGCCAACGCCAGCGCCCAGTAACCATAGCCCACCGCGCCGAGATAACTAAAAAAAATTGGAGTAGCAACCAGGTTCACCAAGAGAAGTATTAGTTGCCCAGATACATTAAATGTGGCATTACGAAAAAAGCTTAACCGTGTACCTGTTGCCGATGAAGACATTGTTGGAAAGGTACAAAACCTCAGCCATCATCGATGGCTTTAGGCGTCATAGTAACCATAATTCTTTTTGTATGAATTGAAACCGGGCGCATTTGTAACTACAAGGCCGAGGACTTTACAGGGAACCGTTGCAATAAAGTCATTGATAGCTCCCAATGATTTTTTGGCGGTAGCGTCTAGCTTCACCACAAGTATCGCCGCATCAACCCGTGCAGCAATACTGGTAGCATCGGCAGCCGCGATTAGCGGCGGTGCATCGACCAATACCAAATCCGCATATTTGGCGGCATCGGCGATTATTGTTGACATTTTTTCTGAGGCAACAATTTCCCCCGGATTGGGGGGAAGGGGCCCAGAGGTGACGCAGTAAATCGGCTTGGTGCCATTTAGCCCTCCAAATAATTGATTGGTTTCAACACTATCATTTATTAAATTTTGATTGGATAGCTCTTGCGCTTCGATTATTTGCAATGATTCCCTCAGGTTAGAATTGCCAGAAATGATATTGGTGATGCCAGAGGAATTGTTGAGATCCAGATAATCTGCAAGGACAGGCCGGCGAAGGTCGCCTTCAATAACAATAATTTTTTTACCGCCGCGAGCAAGCGTGATTGCCAGGTTTGCGACTGTAGTTGATTTACCATCGTTCGGTTCTGCGCTGCTGATCATTATTGACTTAATTTCACTGTCCGGCTCCATATAGCTGAGATTTGTCTTCAAAACACGAAATGCTTCAGAACCGGGCCCGGCAGGATTCAAGAGCGTTTCAAGCTGCCCATCCCGCGCCCGGTAAGCTGGAATCGATGCCAGGATCGGCTTTTCGACGCGCGTTGTTATTTCGTTCGACTGGCGGATCCGTTTATCAGTGACCTCGACTGTAAACACAGCTCCAAATGCAAATACCAGGCTGGAAAAAAAGGCGAGCAGTCCAGTTCGCACCGGCTTTGGCGAGGAAGGGCTGGTGGCGGGTACTGCCTGATTGACAATCTCCAGATTTCCGGTTTGGATTGACTGCAGCATTTTTAGTGACTGCAGTTTATCGTTGAGGGTGTTGTAAGCTGAGCCTGGCGTTTGATCAGGTGTCATATTGGCCAATTGCGCCTGGATGGGCACCTCGGCCTGTTTCAGAATGGCGCCGTCACTTTGCCTCCGCCAGGCTATATAGTTGTTTGCGTAACTATTGGCAATATCGGCGGCGAGCTTAGGATCGTGGTCTGTGGCGGTGATTTTTAAAATATCCGCCTGGCTTACAACGCTCACGCTCACTAACGAAGAAGGATTCTTGCCTCCTAGCTGGCTGCCCAAGTCCTTTGAAACGGCTGCATTAACATTTGGCGAGACCACAAGCTCTGCCGCCGTGTCCAAGTAACGCTCAGGCTGATCGCCAGGGTTCTGGAAAATTGACGAACCGATCAGGGCACGATCGATGCCGGAATCTTGTTGTAGAATTTCAGTCGAGGACTGATACTGGGTGGTGCTGAAGATCATCGTGGCGCCGGTTGCAACGGTTGTGATTATGAATACGGATAGAATTACCAGCCATTTGTGACGCCAGATCACACCAATCTGTTCACGAAACTCTTTTACTCCTCTCGAAGGAGTGATGTCCATGTTAAAAAAACCTCATAAATAGAACAGATTCAAACAAACCCAACGGCTTGATTTTATATATTATTGGTAAATCTTGCAAAATGGAATTACAACATCCTCGATGACTGCGCTGCCCGTTCGCTCCTTCCTTGATAAGCCTGCCGTGCCAATTACCGTTGCCACCGTGCTGCTTTTTTTACTGGAGGCATTCTCAATTTTCGCCAATGGCGCATATTTTTTAGGGCCCATGACGCTGGACGTTATCGCTGCCTGGTTTTTATTGGCTGCCGTGGCATGGCTTGGACCCAACAGCGTCATCCAGCCCGGCTGGCCGATGATATCTTTGGGATTGCTGTTTTCTCTTTGGCTATGGAGCGGTGTTTCCATGCTTTGGACAATCTCTGCTGATCTGACCTGGGATGGTTTCAACCGCACCGGCGGATATGTTGCCATCTTTGCCCTGGGACTCTTTGCCGGAACAGACAAGCGCGCCAGGAATATTGCAGCTTGGATTTTTTTGGCCGCTTCTTTCGCCGCTGGCCTTTATTCTTTAGGGGTCAAACTGTTGCCTGCTGAGATAACAGATCCTAATGGACTTGGCCGGACTTCTATTCCGTTGGGATACACAAACGCCCTTGGTTTGTTAATGGCGATGGCTTTTATAGTCGCCCTTTATCTTGCAGCCCGCCCGCAGGCTTTCTGGATAATGAGGATGATTGCCGCTGCAGCTGCGCTAATTTTTCTCCTCGGCCTGTTTTTTACCCTTTCCAGGGGTGCATTCCTGGCCTTATTTGCTGGCACGGCAACCTATTTTGCCTTGGTCCCATTGCGATTGCGCAGCCTTACTATCCTGTCAATAGCGGGGGTCCCCGCATTATTAATCTGCTGGTGGAGCAATGCGCAGGTTGGCCTTATGAATCCAAGCGCTACGCTCACATTAAAATACCAAGCCGCATCAACATTGCGCCTCTATCTGCTGCTGGCGCTAGTTTTTGTAGGCCTGGTTTTCATTTTTGTATATCTGGCTGAATCTAAGCTGCATATTTCCAGTCGCAAAAAAACCATTGCCGGGGCTATTCTGATCGGGACGATTACGGTTGCATGTTTGACGTACGCCACTTTTTTTGCTACTTCCAAACCATCACTGCCTGCCTGGGTGGCCCAGGAATGGCACGCTTTTGCTGCATCGAAGCCAACAACTAATGGAGCCGACCGACTGCTCGAAATAAGCTCGACGGTCCGGTGGCAATTATGGAAAGAGGCAATTACAAGCTGGAAAGAACATCCAGTTATCGGCCTCGGTGCGCAAACGTTCCCCTTGATTCACTTGATGCAAAGGCAAAGGGGAGTCGCATTTGCTAAACAAGCGCACGGTGCTGAGTTTGATATCTTAAGTGAGCTGGGTTTGGTTGGCATTATTCTTGCCGGATCTTTTTTGTGCTTAACCATGGTTTTAGCGCTAAATAATTTTAGAAAGAATAAAGAAAACTCGCAGAGGGGACTGGCCGGCGCCCTGTTTTCAATGGCGATTATTTATTTAATACATTCTTCGTATGATTGGGACTGGAACATGTTTGCCCTGACTCTCCCTTTTTTCTTTTTTACCGGGGTTCTGGTGGGTTGGCAGCCGGTGACAGGCAGGGCGGCTTTGGGCGGCATACGGCATCAGCGGCTGGATGAACTAGACATAACTGGGCAAGGGCCGTTAAAGGGAAATAAAAACACCACTTCGAAACATTGAACCTGTAGACGACACTTAAGGCAATTCGGCTCTGGTATTGCTGTGCGGCAATAATTGTTAGTTGACAGGTGGAATTCGTTATTACAAGAAATAATTGATATCAATGAATATTTTGATTACAGGCGGTGCCGGATTTATCGGTTCTCATACATGCGAGCGATTTATCAATGCCGGGCACCGGGTTACAATTGCAGATAACCTTTCCAGTGGAAACCTGGCCAATCTCGGCGCTGTCGCAAACGAAATAAACTTCTTGGAACTTGACGTCAGCGACTATGAGAGGATTAACGATGCGTGCCGTAATACGCAGGCGGTGCTGCACTTGGCTGCCGTCTCCTCGGTCGTTAGGTCGATCGATAGGCCAATTGAAACAAACCGAGTCAATATCGGCGGCACAATCAACGTGATCGAAGCCTGCCGGCGGCAGGCGGTGCGCCGGTTGATTTTGGCAAGCTCTGCCGCTGTCTACGGCGACTCGCAGCAGTTGCCGTTTAGCGAGGACTCCCAAACCAGGCCCTTTTCGCCTTATGGCTGGCAAAAGCTGACGGGCGAATACTACGGCAGCTTTTACAGCATGTTGTCCGGGACCGAGTTTCTGGCGCTGAGGTACTTTAACGCTTATGGCCCCCGGCAGGATCCCGCCTCTCCCTACTCTGGCGTTCTATCAATTTTTGCCCACCGCGCAAAAAAGAAGCAGCCGCTGACTGTTTATGGCGACGGCGGCCAGACGCGCGATTTTATCCATGTTTCAGATATTGCAGAGGTTAATCTGAAAGCGGCCGAGGCCGCCTGGCCGCTGCCCGGAATAATCAATGTTGCCACCGGCAGTGAGACAAGCATCAATGAGGCCGCCAGCATCATCCAGCAACATGCCGGGAGCAGCGCCGGCTTGATCCACAAAAACAGACGCGCGGGTGATATCTACCGATCGTTCTCCTCCACCGGCAGGCTTCGCAACGCCCTTGGTTATGTGCCTCAAGTTTTGATTGAGGATGGTCTTAAGGATTTACTGGAAGAATAATAGGCTGGAGGCCGGAAACCCTTCAGGACTGGCGCAGGCTGGCGAAGGCCAGATTTGCCTGAATAATCAGGCGGTGGGTGGTGTTCCAGATCGGATCGCAGGTGATCAGAGTAATTTCTTCGCTGCCGTCAGAATTTAGCACCGAGGTGTCCTCAGGTTGCGTGATATGCTGATTTGTCACCGTGTAGTTAAAGTTACCGTAAGGAGTATGGAAAATAATCTCATCGCCTTTGTTGACATCATTTAGGTGCAGGAAGGGGGCGCCGTAAAGCACGCGGTCTCCGGCTATAGCAAAATTGCCGCCCATGCCGGGCAGCGGCGTTTCCTCCAGGTGCCCGGGGCCTTTGTGGAGGGCGTTGTCGTCAGAGCCTTCCACGACGATTACGTCAAGGCCAATTTTTGGAATTTCCAGGTCCCCGATTGTCTGCTCGCTGGTAAGCCGTGTTTTGTAGGCAAGCGCCAATGCTCTGAGCTTGTCCTGGTTGGCGGCGCCCTGCAGCTTGGCCAGCACTGACTGGTTCAAAGCCAGGGAATCGGCCGACTGTTGGGCGTAATCACCGCGCAGGCTGCGCTGCTCGAAATAGCCGATAACCCACGTGGCCGGGATGTAAAGAATAAATCCCAACCCCACCAGGATTAACAGGAGACCAGCAATTTTATACTTATTAAATTTCTTTATCTTGCCAAGCATGCCAGCTATTGTTTCTTGCTATTTCAGCATAGTGTACAATATTTGTTTTCTCAAGCTGAATTCGTGTCCAGACAGGTTCTTGGCTGCTTAATAAAGCACTCGCGCACTGGCGGCGCATGCAATTTATCGATACCCATTGTCATATTATACCCGGTGTCGACGACGGTCCGGGTAACGCAGACGTCAGCCTGGAAATGGCGCGCCTGGCCGTGGCTGATGGTATCGGCACGGTTGTCGCCACTCCGCACGTGGTCGAAGGCTATTATCTGGGCGAAGACAGGGAGCTGCAGCTGCGCCGGCTGCGCAGCCTGTTTACAAGGGAAAATCTTGATTTGAATCTGGTTGCCGGCGCCGAAGTGCCGATGAGCCTCTGCGCATCAGGAGACGAAAATCTTCTCAAAAGGCTTTCCATTGGCGGCCGCTACCTGCTGATGGAACCATCGGAAACATCCATGGAGCAATTGGCAAAGTCAATCTATCAGGTCAGGCTGTGCGGTCTTTATCCGGTGCTGGCTCATCCGGAGCGTTACAGCTTCGCTCATAATCAAATTTCCGCACTTGCGCAATTGCTGGGAGGCAATGATGTTTATATTCAGGTCACTGTCGCCGCCATTGAAGGCTTGTTTGGCAAAAGGGCGCAAAGGGCGTGGGAGCAGCTGGCGGCGGCCGGCATTGTCCATTTGATTGGCACTGACGCCCATTCTGCGCGCTTGCGGGCGCCGCTGTTATCCGCCAGCTATGAAAAATTAAGCCGTCTGGCCGGCGATGAAGCAGCACGTGTCATCATGCTGGAGAATCCCGTCCGGATGCTTGCCGGTGAAAGACTTGCCTGGGCAAAGCCGTCCCCAAAAAGGGGATTTTGGCCGGGTCACTTTGCAAGGAGAAAAAGATGAAACAGCAGGCCGCTGACGCAAGCAGGGATTCATTTTTTTGATTCAAAAAACCGATAAATGGTGCGGGATTTGACTCGGCCGGTGCGTTTGGCCGACTTTGAAAAATGAATGATCTCAGAAAATATAAGCTTAGCGAGGTGAACTTCCAGCGTTTTCGTGAGCTTGCGGGCCAGGCCGGCGGCATTGCCATAACACACGCCAAAAAAGAATTCCTCAGGCGGGCTTTGGCGGCAAGGGCCGGTGCTGTCGGCGCAGCGACGCTGGAAGATTATTACCACCTAATCACGACTGATGTCAACAGGGAGGATGAGCTAAGACAACTGTTGAGCAAATTGTCTGTTCCGGATACCGGTTTCTTTCGCAATCTTTCCCAGTTTAGCGTTTTGCGGAAATACATTATCCCGGAATTGGCGCGGCGCAAGGCGGACGAGCACCGCGTTTTGCGCTTCTGGTGCGCCGGCTGCTCGACCGGAGAGGAGCCCTACTCTGTCGCCATGTCCGTGCTGGAGTCACTGCCTGACCCCGGCACCTGGAAAATCGAGATTCTGGGCACCGACTTAAGCGAGCAGGCGCTCGCGCAGGCCCGCCGCGGCTGGTACCCGCAAGGCAGGCTTGCCAAAGTGGACAGGTCGCAGCGTCAGAAATATTTTCGCCGCCAGGATGGAGGCTATCAAATTGCCGAGCCGGCTGGGAGCCTGGTGACTTTTCTTCAGCACAACCTGGTCAATGATCCCCTGCCTATTGAGGTCTTTGGCACTTGTGACGTAATTTTTTGCCGTAATGTCGTCATATACTTTACCCACACGACGGCCAGATGCGTAATTGAGCATTTTTTCGATATCCTCAACCCTGGCGGCTATCTGTTTTTGGGGCATTCTGAAACTCTTTGGAAGCTGTCGGCCAAGTATGCGCTCGTGGAGATGGGTGACGCTTTCATCTTTCGCAAGCAGCTGCCTACCTCGCTGGCGGGCAGGCGCTTCATTCCGGAACGGCGCCTGCGCGAAGCGGGCCTGCCGGCCGGGATTGACCGTGACAGGCGTGTTGCCGGTTCGGACCGGCGGACCAAGCAGCGAACCACGACATGAGAACCTGTTTCGAATAAGTTCGAAGGCGCCGGGCAGCGTTCCGCTTTCAGGCGCCGGCCCAATCAAATCCTCTTTGCTTGTGATAACATTTCGCCGGTGTGGAATAACTTCAGACACTAATACGCAGAGGAGGTTGCTTGTTGATTTCCCACGATGAAGTCAGGTACGTGGCCAAGCTTGCCCGGCTCAAGCTTGAGTCAGGGGAGCTGGACCGCTACGCCGGCCAGCTGTCCGGCATCATTAATCACATCAACAAGATCTCCGAGCTTGAGCTTAAGCATGTTGAGCTGACGTCGCATGTCATCGAATTGGCAAATGTCTTTCGTGAAGATCAAGCAAGGCAGTCTGTATCACGGGAGCTTGCCTTGGCCAACGGCCCCGAAGTTGAAGCGGGCGCTTTCCGGGTGCCGCAGATCCTGGAAGCGGAAGAGCAGTGACCGCGGCCGGCGGGAAAGGCAACCTGCTGCGGCTGAGCGCGATTGAGGCTCTCGGCCTGATCGGCAGGCAGGAGCTGACTGCTTCAGCCCTGACCGGCGCCTACCTAGCACAAATCAATCAACATGATAATGATGTATCAGCCTATCTGAGGTTGACTGCAACGGAAGCGCAACTGGAGGCCGCCGCCTTTGAGGCAGCCGCCGGTGAAGGCGCGCCGCCGCTGGCGGGACTGCCAACGGCAATCAAGGACGTGCTTGTAACTGAAGGCGTCATCACCACCTGCGCCTCCAGAATGCTGGAAAATTACAATCCTATTTATACGGCAACCAGCGTGCTGAAGCTGCGGCAGGCAGGCATCGTCATGCTGGGCAAGACAAATATGGATGAATTCGCCATGGGCTCATCCACGGAAAATTCTGCTTTTGGGCCTACGCGAAATCCATGGGACCTGGGGCGCGTGCCCGGCGGCTCCAGTGGCGGCTCCGCCGCAGCTGTAGCGGCCGGCGAGGCAATCTGGGCGCTGGGCTCCGATACCGGCGGCTCTATCCGCCAGCCGGCGGCCCTGTGCGGCGTGGTCGGGCTAAAACCCACCTATGGCAGCGTCTCCCGCTATGGACTGGTTGCATTCGCATCTTCATTTGACCAGGTGGGGCCAATCACAAAGACAGTCCGCGATGCGGCGTTAATGCTTAAATATCTGGTCGGCAAGGATGCCAATGACTCGACTTCGGTGGAACACCCGGACGAGATAGCCCTGCCTGAGGACCGGGATCTGGCCGGTGTACGCATCGGCATCGTGCGCGAGCTTGTCGGTAAAGGAATCGACGCCGAAGTAATGTCAGTTTTCAATCAGGCGATAAAAAAAATGGAGGCGGCGGGGGCTCTTGTCAGCGAGGCCGGCCTGCCTCATGTTGAATATGCCCTGCCGGCTTATTACATCCTGGCGCCGGCCGAGGCCAGCGCCAATCTGGCCCGTTTCGATGGCGTCCGTTACGGCCTTCGGGCCGGCGGCGCGCATGCAGATGTCACGGAGATGTACGAGGAGACGCGCAGCCAGGGGTTTGGCGATGAGGTCAAGCGGCGGATAATGTTAGGAACTTACGCCCTTTCTTCCGGCTATTACGAGGCTTATTACGGGCAGGCGCAGAAAGTGCGCACTTTAGTTGTGCAGGATTTTGCCGCCGCTTTTGCTGATGCCGACTTGCTTGTTTTGCCAACCGCGCCAACAACCGCTTTTAAGCTGGGAGAGAAAACAGGCGATCCCCTTACCATGTACAAATCAGACATCTGCACCATACCGGTTAACCTGGCAGGCCTGCCGGCGATTTCGATTCCTGCCGGGCTGGCGGGCGGCCTGCCGGTGGGATTGCAGTTGATCGGGCCGGCTTTTTCCGAGAACCTGCTTTTGCAAGCCGCCCATAGCGCCGAGTCCGTCATCGGCTTTGACAAGGTGTCGCCGTTGGTTAAACAGGCAGATTGAACGCGGGCATTCAGGCTTGTGCGCAGGCCCGAAAGACGCATGGCCTCAACCCCGCCAAAACATACATACAAATAAAAACACCTAGGTCAAAACAAAGGAATATTTAGTGGAATTTGAACCGGTCATCGGTCTTGAGATTCACGTGGAGCTATCCACTGAGAGCAAGATGTTTTGTGGCTGCCGGGCAGAGTTTGGCGGCGAGCCCAACACCCGCTGCTGCCCGGTCTGCATGGCTCATCCAGGAGCGCTGCCGGTCGCCAACAAGAAGGCAATTGAATATCTGGCCAGAATCAGCCTGGCGCTGAATTGTAATATCCCCGGGCGCAGCATTTTTCACCGCAAAAACTATTTTTACCCCGACCTGCCCAAAGGCTATCAGATTTCCCAGTATGACCAGCCGTTTGCAGTTAACGGCCAGCTTGGCATTATTTTTGATGACGAGCATATCAGTGTTGGCATCGAGCGCGTGCACATGGAGGAAGACACGGCCAAGAATATTCACGCCGGCAAGAGCGGCCGCATAGCGGGCGCCCTCTATTCACTGATTGATTTCAACCGCTCGGGCACGCCGCTGGTTGAGATTGTCACAAGGCCCGAGATCCACTCGCCGCAGGCGGCCCGGATATTTCTTAACAAACTCAAAAATTTGCTCAAGTATTTGGATGTCTCCGACTGCAATATGGAGGAGGGATCGTTGCGCTGCGACGCCAATGTCTCTGTGCGCCCGGCCGGCTCCGGCACGTTGGGAGTCAAGACAGAGCTTAAGAACATGAACAGCTTTAAGCATTTGGAGAAAGGGCTGGCAAAGGAAATCGAGCGGCAGGTGGCCGTGCTTGAGTTTGGCGGGCAGGTGGTGCAGCAAACGGTTCATTTTGATTTTGCCTCCGGCGAGGTGACGCCGATGCGCTCCAAGGAGTTTGCTCATGATTATCGTTACTTCCCGGAGCCGGACCTGGTGCCCCTGGCCGCCAGCAGCAGCTTTGTGCAAAAGATCACGGCGGACATGCCCGAGTTGCCCGACGAAAGAGCAAAGCGGTACATGGCTGATTTTAACTTGCCTGCCTACAATGCCGAAGTCCTGACATCCAGCCGCGAGCTTTCAGACTATTTTGAAGCGACACTTGCTTATTTCAACGACTCCAGGATTGTAAGCAACTGGCTTATGGGCGAACTGCTTGGTTACTTGAATGCCTCCGGCACAGAGCTGGCCGGCTGCCTGGTGACTCCAGCCGGCCTGGGAGGGCTCCTGAAGATGATCAGTTCCGGCGAGGTCAGTAACGCCGTTGGCAAGGAAATCTTTATGGAGATGTGCAAGACGGGCGGTGCGGCGGAAAATATCGTCGCGGCCCGGGGGCTTACCCAGATTTCAGATGCGGCCGAGCTCGCCGCCATTGCCGAGCGGGTAATCGCCGCCAATCCGGCTCAGGCTGAGCAGTTTCGCGCCGGCAAGGACAAGGTTCTTGGCTTCTTTGTTGGGCAGATTATGAAAGAAACCGGCGGCAGGGCCAATCCCCAGGTAACCAGCAGAGTTTTAAGAGATAAACTGGCGGGCTGAGTCATGGCCGCCGAACTTTTCATCCCGACTACGATGATGACGCAGCATCCCGACAGCGCTTCGCGCTACGTGCCTGTGCGGGATGAGCCCAAGGAAGCCATCGACGCCCTTACTCCCCAGCCGATTGGGCTGGGACTGGAAGAGGTGATGGTTGATTATGAGGGCAAGCTTACCCCTTATCATCAGACTGCAGAGATTGCCCTGGGTCTGCTGGAGCGCGGCCAGGTGCCCGGCCGGGACGTGCTGGTTACACCCCGGGTGCCAAGCGCCACCAAGGAAACAGCCTTTCATCAGCTGATGGCGCTCATGAGCGTGATCGAGTCCAACTATCAAATGTCCCTCTTTGGCAGCGGCGCCATTCGCGAGGTGATCGTCCCCATGGTTGAAACCGCCGGCGAGCTGCTGGACGTGCGCCGGCGCATACAGGATGTCATCGAACTGGGCCACAAGGAGTTTGGCACTTCCCGCGACGCCGGCGCCGTGCAGGTTATCCCCCTGATTGAAGAGGTGCCCGAGCTGCTTGGAGCCAGCCGCATGCTCAGCCAGTATCTTGACAGGGCCGCAGAAGGGGGATACAAGGTTGACAGGTTGCGCATAATGTTGGGCCGCAGCGACTCCGCCATGGCCTATGGCCTGGTGCCCTCGGTTTTGGCGGTGAAGGCCGCCATTTCGGATTGTTATGCCCTGGGGCATGAAAAAGGCATTGATGTATGTCCAATCTATGGTGGTGGCGCGCTTCCATTCCGGGGCCACGTCAGCCTGGATAATTTTGAGAATCTTAAGCGTGACTACGCCGGCATCCGCACGGTGACGGTCCAGTCCGGGATCCGGTACGATATGGGCGGCGAGTCCGCCCGGCAGATAGCAATCAAGGCCCGCGAGCAGCTCAAGGCCGGCAAGCAGCTCAAGTTTAGCGCCGGGGAGCGCGGCGTCATTACTGCCATCATTGGCATTTTTACGGCTTCCTATCTGGAGAGCTTTGCCTCGCTGCTGCCCGTGGTTATTGCCATCTCGGATGTGATTCCGCCGCAGCGGGACCGGCTGGCCAGGAAAAGCACCGTTGGCTACGCCCGCGCCGCTGCTGAGCCGCGAAAACTGGCGGCCGAGATTGCCGATGCGGAAATATCAAGCCGGGTTAAAAAGGTCAGGCCGCATAAGGCCGCCAATCTTCCCCGCGCCATCAGCTATACGGGCGCGCTTTACACCATCGGTCTGCCGCCGGAATTTATCGGCACCGGCAGGGGGCTTCTGGCTGTGGGGGGTCGTTTCGGCGCCGGCGGCCTGGATATGCTGCTTGAATTCTACCCCGGCATGCGCGCCGACCTGGCTTGGGCGGCCCGCTACGCCAACTTAAAAACAGCCTCTCAGCATTTACCGGAGGCGCTCCTGGCGCAGCTTTCCACGGATCTGGAAGAAGTTGCTCTTAAGCTCGGTATTGAGATAGGACCCGTGACGCAAGACGATCATCGCTATCATGTGCTGCTGGAGACCGTCCAGCCAATGTTGAAGCAACTGGTGTCTGCTGACCAGGAATGGACCAGCGACGTCGCCGACCGCAAGTTGGTGACGGAATGGATTTGCCGGCTGGGAAGGCTCCGGGGAAGCCTGGGGTAAAGCCTGTCGAGGCAGATTCCGGTTGCTCCATCAGCACTGCTTAAGTTATATTAATTAAGTAGTTTAAGCCCGCTAAATTTATTCGATTCCCGCCAAGGCGCATTCAATGGATTCTGCAAAAAAAGAAAAGCTGGATAGCTTCAATCTCGAAGGCGCCGCGCCTTCGCTAAAGAAGAAGATCAAGATTGATGATACGACCCTGCGTGATGGTGAGCAGACTGCCGGTGTCGTTTTCGCAAACGAGGAAAAAGTGCGGATTGCCAAGCTGCTGGATGAAGTGGGCGTGCATCAGATTGAAGTTGGCATTCCGGCAATGGGCGGCGACGAGAAAGAGACAATCAAGCACATAGCCGGGCTGGGGCTCGGCGCCAGCATCATCGCCTGGAACCGGGCCGTAATCGATGATATACGCCATTCGCTGGATTGCGGCGTGGGCGCCGTGGCCATTTCCATGTCGGCCTCCGACATTCACATTGAGCACAAATTGAAGAAGTCGCGCTCCTGGGTGCTGGAGCGGATTAAGGAGTCCGTTGACTTTGCCAAGCAGCACGATCTTTACGTTTCTGTCAATGCCGAGGACGCTTCCCGGGCAGACCTGGAATTCCTGGTTCGTTTCACGAAGGCAGCCGAGCAGCAAGGCGCCGACCGCATCCGTTTTTGCGACACGGTTGGCATCCTCGACCCTTTTGACACTTACAATGTCATCGCGTTCCTGCACCGTGAGATTGGCATAGCCATCGAGATGCATACCCATAACGACTTTGGCATGGCCACAGCCAATGCGCTGGCCGGCATCAAGGCGGGCGCCACATACGTCAATACCACTGTCAACGGGCTGGGGGAGAGGGCCGGCAACGCCGCCCTGGAGGAAGTTGTGATGGCGCTTAAATATATTGCCAAGGCTGACCTTGGTTGTAAAACCAAGCTTTTTCGGGAGCTGTCGGAGTACGTGGCGGAGGCTTCAGCCCGCACCATCCCTGTGTGGAAGCCAATTGTGGGCGCAAACGTGTTTTCACATGAGTCGGGCATTCATGCCGACGGCGTCATCAAAAATCCGCTTAATTACGAGGTGTTTAGTCCCGAAGAGGTTGGCCTGGAGCGGCAGCTCGTGATCGGCAAGCATACGGGCAGCAAGGCAGTCAAGATGAAATTTCTGGAGTTCGCAATTGAGCTGGATGATGTGGAAAGCAAGGAGATTCTGCGCCTGGCCCGCAAGCTGTCGGTGGAGCTCAAACGCGGCCTTTTTGAGAAAGAACTCATGTATATTTACAAGGATTTCAAGACTCAGCAGGCCGGCGGCGAGGAGCGGGTTGGCTAGCACCCTGGCGGAGAAGATAATCGCCTCTCATGTGGGCCGGGAAGTCAGGCCGGGCGAGATCGTCATCACCGGCGTTGACGTGGCCGCGCTGCAGGACGGCACCGGGCCGCTGGCGCTGCTGCAGCTTGAGGAGCTGGGCCTTGTCAAGGCGCACAATCCGGCCGGGACTGTTCTTTTCATCGATCACGCCGCTCCCAGCCCCCGCAAGGAGCTTTCCAACGCGCACATTTCGCTGCGCAACTTCGCCCGGGAGACCGGCGCCGTTCTTTCCGAGATCAACGAGGGAGTCTGCCATCAACGGCTGGTGGAAAGCTTTGCCAAGCCCGGTGATATTCTCATTGGCGCCGACTCTCATTCCTGCACTTCCGGCGCCCTGGCTGCTTTTGCCACCGGCATGGGCTCCACCGATGTCGCCATTGGCATCGCCACGGGCAGGACCTGGCTGAAAGTTCCGGAGACATTTCGGATTGTCATGAAGGGCGGGTTCAAGCCCGGCGTCTTTGCCAAGGATTTGATGCTTCGCTTGATTGGTGATATTGGCGCTGATGGAGCAACATATATGGCGCTGGAGTTTACCGGCTCGCTGGCAGCGGCCATGACAATGGCCGAGCGGTTCACGCTGGCCAACATGGCGGTGGAGGCGGGGGCCAAGACAGGCTTGTTTGCGGCCGATGAGACAACGCGGAAGTTCCTGGCAGGGCAGGACAGGGAAGAAGATTTCAAGCCGCTGGCGGCAGACGAGGGAGCGGCGTACGCCCGCACCGTCGAGATTGACGCTTCATCCCTGGAGCCGCTTGTATCGGCGCCGCATACTGTGGACAACACCCAAACAGTGGCCGAGGCGGCCGGCAGGAAAGTGGACCAGGTTTTTATTGGCACCTGCACCAACGGCCGCATCGAGGATCTACGCGTGGCGGCGGCAGCGCTGAAAGGCAGGCGGCGCCATCCGCGCACGCGCCTGATAATTACGCCGGCATCGAGGACTGTTTATCTGCAGGCTGCGGTGGAAGGCCTGCTGAAAATATTTGTGGAAGCAGGCGCAACTGTGACAGGGCCGGGCTGCGGGGCCTGCGTGGGGGTGCACGGCGGCATCCTGGGCGACGGTGAGGTTTGTGTCGCCACCCAGAACCGCAACTTCCAGGGGCGGATGGGGAATGCAAAGTCGTTTATTTACCTGGCTTCGCCGGCAACAGCGGCGGCAACCGCAGTTAAAGGCGAGATTGCCGATCCGAGGGAACTAATATAGCCATGATTTTAAAAGGCAAAGCCTGGAAATTTGGCGACGACATTTCCACCGACCACATCGCGCCGGGAAGATATTTTCATCTGCGCACGAATCTGCCCGAGTTGGCCAAGCATGTGCTGGAGGATGCCATGCCGGAATTTGCCTCCCAAATGCGGCCGGGTGATTTCGTCGTCGGCGGGCGCAATTTTGGGCTGGGCTCAAGCCGGGAGCACGCTCCCAGGATTATCAAGCTCGCCGGCGCAAGCGCCGTGCTGGCCCAGTCATTTGCCCGCATCTTCTTCCGCAACGCCATCAACGTGGGACTGCCGGTGCTGGAGATCGACACCGCGGCAATCAAGCAGGGCGATGAACTGGAAGTGGACCTGGAGGCGGGCACTGTGCGCAACATCACCCGCGGCCAGACGCTCACCTTCGCGCCGCTGCCGCCGGTAATGGTTAAGATCCTGGGGGATGGCGGATTGGTGGAGCACTTCAAGAAATACGGGGATTTTAATCTGGAATAACTGGTCGGCCCGGTGGTCGGCACATCATCCCAGTCAACAAGATTGCGAGAAAATAATGGCGGATTTTTATCAGGTTACTTTAATTCCCGGCGACGGCATTGGTCCCGAGATCACCATGGCCGCCTGCCGCGTTATTGATGCCGCCGGCGTATCAATCGACTGGCAGGAAGTGGTGGCAGGCTCGGAAGCGCTGGCGGAATATGGCACCCCCCTGCCCGACCATGTGCTTGAGTCGATCAGGAAAACCGGCGTTGCGCTCAAAGGCCCTGTGACCACGCCGGTAGGCAGCGGCTTTCGCAGCGTCAACGTATCCCTCAGGCAGTTGCTTGACCTTTATGTCAACCTAAGGCCGGCAGTTTCCATCCCGGGCGTTAGATCGCTTTACAAGGATATTGACCTGGTCATTGTCCGTGAGAATACCGAAGACCTTTATGCCGGAATTGAGCATATGGTGGGCCCGGACGCCGCCGAGAGCATTAAGATCATCACCCGCCGCGCTTCAGAGCGGGTGGTAAAATTCGCCTTTGATTACGCCCGCCGCGAAGGCAGGAAAAAGGTCACCGCCGTGCACAAGGCAAACATCATGAAACTTAGCGACGGCCTTTTTCTGGAAACGGCGCGCGCTGTGGCAGCCGCACACGGCGACATAGAGTTCGAAGACAGGATTGTAGACAACATGTGCATGCAGCTTGTGCAAAAACCAGAACTCTACGACGTCCTTGTCATGCCTAACCTTTACGGCGATATTGTCTCAGACCTGTGCGCCGGGCTTGTGGGGGGCCTTGGAGTTGCCCCGGGAGCAAATATAGGCGATGAAATAGCCGTGTTCGAGCCTGTCCACGGCAGCGCCCCCAAATATGCCGGCAAGAACAAGGCCAACCCTACCGCCACCATTCTTTCCGCCGTGCTGATGCTGCGCCATTTGGGGGAAACGAGCGCCGCCGGCCGGATTCTCAGCGCGGTCAGAACCGTGATTGGGGAAGGCCGGCAGGTAACTTACGATCTGGGCGGCGGAGCCGGCACCGCAGAGATGACAGATGCAATCATTAAAGCGATGGTGAATGAACAATGACGAATCCCGAATCAGACTTTTGCAGTGGATTTATCATCCGGCGTTCGTGATTCGCAATTTCAACTGCCTACATCAGATAATGGTTTCAGGCCGGCAAGAACTCCCCTGATCGTGCTCCAGTCCCAGCCGGTCCAGATGCCGGTAGTCATGCTGTAATACAAGTCGTGGGTCTGCCCGGCGGCGTCTTTGTACTGACCCTGCCAGACAACGATGAAGGTCTCCGGCTTGACTATATTTGTTGTCCTTACCGGGGCGCCGTTTTCCGGCAGGTAGTCTCTTGTTCTGTGCCAGTAAACCTGGTAATCAACTCCGTTTACATTTTCTTCGGTCAGGTAGTAGTCGGCCAGCGGCTGGCTGTTGGAGCTGCTCTGGTTAAAAGTCAGGGTGCGTTTGTCGCTGCCGGGCTCGGCATACTTGAAGCTATAAAATCCTGCCGGGTCGCCGGCAACACTGCCGGAGTCCATCAAACTGGTGTCAAGCTTGAGGTCGCCGGGAAGCTCAGTTGGCACAATGATCGGGTAGGGGACTTTTTTCTGAAGACTGATAAGCGCAGCCATTTCGTCCGGCGCAGGAATCCCGGTTATGCTTCGTAAGTTGGGATCAAGGGAGATGCCGGCGGGCGGCGCCGCGGGCGGCTTTGCCGGCGTTGTCAGCACAGCCGTTTGTGTGTGAACGGTGCGGACAGTCTTTTCAGGACTGCCACAGCCTGCGATGAATGTTAACGCGGTTATGCATATTGTCAAAGCCGCGGCAGTTGCAATCGCCGTTTTTTGTGAAAATGCCATATGATTTAATGCGGCATTTGCGGGACAAACAGACGCTGCCAAAACCGCAAAGCTTCAGCCCTGCCTCCAGATCCATGCCGGTCAGATTTTCTATGCACATAATAGCAGAGGGAGGGCCATAGCTATAATGCCTACCGCTTTTTTACCGGCCTTGCTGCAGGTAGCCTTTTGAGACAGATTCCAAATCTGTTTACAAATATGGCAACGAGTAAATTTCCAGCAATTTGCAAGAACTAAATCGGCCCCGCTTATTGAAAGAAACCGCCGGCGCCGGTAATATTCAATTCCCACTACTTACCGGAGAAGGAGGAAAAACGCCCCCACGGATGGGCACACCCAGCGCCCAGGCTGAGCCCGTAACCAGTCCGGGAAAAGTGGCTGTTACCGAGATTTCTTGCCGGACCTGCTTTTTTGGTCAAAGCGATCTTTGCTCCTTGCCCAAAGGTGAGGCCTGTCCTACATTTCGGGCGGTTTATCTACCTGAGCATGAAGTGTGCCCGGGCACCGACAAGCCCGTCCATTTTGTTCCGGGCCGCCGCGCTTAGCGACGATTCTGCCAGGTTGTGCGGAGTGGGGGCGAAGAGGAGTTGGGCGAACAAGCTTTGGGAAGAACGCTTGCTAGGCCTGGCTTTTAATCACCAGCACCGGGCAGGTGGCGTGCTGCACCACCTTGTTGCTGACGCTTCCCAGGAGCATCCCCTTAAAGCCGCTTAATCCGCGGCTTCCCAAGATAATCAGATCAGGTTTTTCCCGCTTGGCCACGTCCAGAATGGCAGTGCCGATTGATTCAGGGGGATAGTCAATCTCTATCAGGGTGCGCACCGGTGTGCCGCCTGCCCGGAACTGCGTTGCCTCCTCGGCAACTAACTGCTCGGCAGCTTCACGGTGGGTGTCTTTGACATCAATATCGGCCGTGCAGCCAGGGCAGACGTGAATCAGGAGCGCCTCCTTCGCGCCCACTTGTGCCACCAGCTCTGCCGCATAGGCAACAGCCGTCTCCGCATTCGGGGAGCCATCTGTTGCCAACATGATTTTATCAAACAAGCTAGCCCGGTTCATTGATGCTGGATACTGGATGCCGGATTAAATCCGGCTGACAATTTTGAGATTGCGCGTATATATGCCCGATATTTGAGCAGATTTAACTTACCCGCGCAATTAATATATTCAGCGACTCGTCATCGACTGTAATCGTAGCTACTTGTGGTCCGGCAACTGGCTCGAAACTGAGCTCGCGGCAGAGCGTTTCCGCTTTGAAAAATTCGGTGAATTCGCGGACAATACCGGCGAGCAGGCCTTCACCGAAAATGGTGGCGGAAATGTTGTCGTCAATTTCAAAACCGGCCAGTTTGCGCAGATTTTGCACTTTATGCACCAGCTCTCGAGCCAGCCCCTCGCGGATCAGCCCATCAGTAACTTGTGTATTAATGCCAACGGCGCGGTTGCCGCTTTGCTCGATGGCGTAACCGTCTTTTCCCGCTTTCTCAATAAGCAGATCAGCGGCAGAAAGCTGTTCTTCGCTGCCACCGACAGAGATGCCAATGCTCCCGTTCGTTTCCAGCTGCATCACGGCGCGCTGAGCGTCCAGTGCGGCAATAGCGGCATCAACCTGTGGACGGCGAGGGCCAAAGCGGGGCCCCAATTTTTGCAGGTTGGGTTTCAGCACGACGGAAAACAAGCAGGCGTCGTCGGTTGCGTATTTGATTTTTTTGACATTTAGCTCATCCGTAATCAAATGTGCCAGGCCCCGCAACTGATCCTGCTCCTCGGCCCCTGCGACCACTACCGCTTCAGAGAGGGGCTGTCTTGTCTTCACAAGAGCCTTGTTCCTGGCGGCGCGGCCCAGGTTGACAATATGGCGGACAAGCTGCATCCGGTTGGCAAGGTCGCTGGTTCTGATGGCAGATGCCGGGAATCTGCACAGGTGCACGCTTGCCGGCGCATCGCCATCGATACTGACGACCAGGTTGCGGTAGATTTCTTCCGAGACAAATGGCACGTAAGGAGCGAGCAGTTTTGCCGTGGTAACCAGGCACTCGTGCAGCGTCAGGTAAGCGCTGATTTTGTCGCTGTCCTCTTCGCTTTTCCAGAAACGCCTGCGGCTGCGGCGAACGTACCAGTTGGACAGATCATCGACAAAAGCCTGGATCTTCCGGCCGCTGGCGGTGGCGTCATAGTTGTCAAGCCCATCCCTGACTTCAGCAACTAAAACCTGAAGGCTTTCGATAATCCAGCGGTCCATCAGAGGCCGGTCTGGCACTGGAATGTCATGCTCCAGCGGATTAAAAGCATCGATGTTGGCATAAACCACAAAAAAAGAATAAGTATTCCATAGTGTCAATAAAAACTTGCGCACTGTTTCCGCGATCGCCTCCAGGAAAAAACGGCGCGGGAACCAGGGCGAGCTGACTGTAAACAGGTACCAGCGAAAAGCGTCGGCGCCCTGATTGTCGAGCACCTGCCAGGGTTCGACGACATTGCCGCGGGATTTGCTCATCTTCTGGCCTTCGCGGTCAAGAATGTGTCCCAGGCAGACAACGTTCCTGTAGCTGGAGGAGCCAAACAGGAGCGTGCTTACCGCCATCAGGCTGTAAAACCAGCCGCGGGTCTGGTCTATGGCTTCGCAAATGAAGTCTGCCGGGAAACGCTCATTGAACAGCTCTTTGTTTTCAAAAGGATAATGCCACTGGGCCACCGGCATGCTGCCGGAGTCAAACCAGGCGTCGATAACCTCCGGCTCCCTGGCCATCTCCTGGCCGCACTGTGGGCATTTGAGCTTCACCTCATCAATGAAGGGACGGTGCAGGTCAAGATTCTCTCCCGGATCGGATACGGCCATCTTTCTCATCTCGGCAATGCTGCCAATGCAAATCTGGTGGCCTTCCCGGCAGCGCCAGATGGGCAGCGGCGTGCCCCAGTAGCGCTCACGCGAAAGCGCCCAGTCGATGTTGTTTTCCAGCCAGTTACCGAAGCGGCCGTGTTTGATGTGCTCCGGGTGCCAGGTGACCGTCTCATTGGCCTTAAGCAACTCCTCCTTGATCGCGGTCGTTTTGACATACCAGCTGGCCTTGGCGTAATAAATCAGCGCCGTGTCGCAGCGCCAGCAATGAGGATAGGAGTGCTCGTAGGGAACATGCGCCAGCAACAGGTGGCGCTGCTTAAGTTCCAGCACTATCTCTTCATTGGCGTCCCGGACGAACTGGCCCGCCCACGGCCTGACCGTCTCGGTAAAGCGGCCTTCCTCATCAACGGGATTAATTACCGGCAGCTCATGCCGGCGCGCCACCAGCATGTCGTCGGCGCCGAAAGCAGGTGCGATATGAACGATGCCACTGCCCTCGTCGGCTGAGACAAACTCCGCTTCCACGATGTAATGCGCCTTTTTATCCGGCTTGATGAAATCATAGGGAGGAATGTAAGACAGCCCTGACAGCTCGTCAGCAGGGATCTCGCGGATGAGCCTGGCTTCGTCCTGAAAAAGTTTCTCAGCAAGATTCCTGGCCATGATTAGTCGGTTTTCTCGATATTTGATCTCGGCGTATGTAATGGCGGGGCTGATAGCGGCGGCGACGTTGCTGATCAGTGTCCAGGGGGTCGTTGTCCATACCAGCAGCGACAGCTCCGGCTCGTCGGCAAGAGGAAAACGCACATAAATGGAGGGGTCTTCAATAGTTTTGTATCCCTGATCTACTTCGTGACTGGAGAGCGTGGTGCCGCAACGGGCGCAATAAGGCACCACCTTGTAATCATAGTAAAGCAGGCCCCTGTCCCAGATTTGCCGCAGGATCCACCAGACGCTTTCAATATAATCGTTGGTGAGCGTGTAGTAAGCGTCCTTTGTGTCGATCCAGAAGCCAATGCGCTCTGTGAGCTTTTCCCAGTCTCCCAGGTAGCGGTAGATGCTCTCGCGGCAGAGGCGGTTGAACTCGGCGATGCCCGCCTGTTCGATATCACGCTTGCCGCTAATTCCGAGCTGCCTTTCCACCTCCAGCTCCACCGGCAGGCCATGCGTGTCCCAGCCGGCCTTGCGGGGCACGTGGTAACCGCACATCGTGCGGTAGCGGGGAAAAATGTCCTTGAAAATACGGGAAAGGACATGGTGGGAGCCCGGCTTGCCATTGGCCGTTGGCGGACCTTCATAAAAGACGAACTCGCCTTTCTCTGAAGGCAGGTTCAGACTCTTCTCAAAAATCTTGTTGTCACGCCAGAAGGTGAGGATCTCAGTTTCCATTTCCGGGAAACGGACCTGAGGCGAAACTTTTCGGTAAATCTGTTTTTTCTGTTTACTGGAACTGCTCAAGGAACTTCCGGTCAAGGGACTATCTTAGAATCTATCTCAAGAGGCATATTCTGCTGCGAACTACCTTTTGAGATAGATTCTTAGTACCTGTTCTGCCGCGGCCGGCCAACGCGGCGGCCGCTGGCGCCCGCCTTTGTCAAGACACTACAATATATGTAGTCTGCCATCCATTTGGCAACTTTGGCAATATTTTCTCAAAGGTATATGATAGCGGCCAATGAACACCGTCAGCACCCGCAAAAAACACAGCATCCTGTTGGCGCTGATTTTGATCATGGCTGTGGCCCTTTTGCTTGCCGTCCGCACATATCATGGAGCTGGTGGCAGCAAAGAAGGGCCGCCAACAACTCCGGGGCACTCAATGGCCGATGTCTCACAGGCGAAATTCTTAAGCATCTTCATCTACGACGGCAACGGCGGCGTTTCGTCTTTCATGGTTGGCGGCAGCACAGCGGAATTCTCTTCTCTTGCCAACGGGATCGAGGAAGCAAAACCTGCCGGTGGGCAGGTTGACGCTTCTTTTTCCGATCTGATCGTATTTTCATATGCCGGGAACCAGACCGTTGAGTTTCCGTATTCAAGCGCCCGCAACCAGTTCGCCATTGATGACCAGGTGTTTAACCCGCACGCCAATCTGGCGCCGCTGATTGATGCCGTGGCAAAAAGGCTGACTTGACAGTCTACCTTGACAATGCCGCCAGTTCTTGTCCGAAACCGGCCGCGGTAGTGGAGGCTGTCAAGGACTGTCTGGAAAATTTTTGCGCCAACCCCGGCCGGGGAGCGCACAAGCTGGCTGTTGCTGCCGCCCGCATAATTTTTCAGGCACGGGCCAAGGCAGCCGGCCTGCTGGGCGTGGAGGACAGCGCCAACGTTATCTTTACGCAAAACGCCACCGACTCGCTTAACATTGCCCTGCACGGACTGCTGTCGCCGGGCGATCACGTTGTAACTTCAGTGGTGGAGCACAATGCTGTCTTAAGGCCGCTAATGGTGCTGGCGCGTGGGGGCGTCGGCGTCTCTTTTGCCGGCGCCGATCCGGCAGGGCGGGTCGATCCGGAAGAAGTGCTGGCCCTGCTTGGGCCCAACACCCGTTTGGTTGTTCTGTCGCAAGCTTCAAATGTCAGTGGCGCCATTACGCCCGTGGCGGAAGTTTCCGCCGCGCTCAATGAGCGCGGCGTGCCGTTGCTGATCGATGCGGCCCAAAGCGGCGGCTCGCTGCCGCTTGATATCAAAGCGCTGCCGGCGAGCATAATTGCCTTGACGGGGCACAAGGGGCTGATGGGGCCGCAGGGAATCGGCCTGCTTTACGTTCCCCCTGATATTGAGCTGCGCTCGCTGCGCCAGGGAGGCACGGGCACCAGGTCTGAAGAGGAACAGGACGCCTTGGGCCGCCCGGACCGGTATGAGAGCGGCACCCTCAATACCCCCGGCATAGCGGGCCTGGCGGCGGGAATTGATTTTCTGGAAAGAGAAGGTCTTGAGAAAATAGCAAGGCACAAGGCCGGGCTGGTGGCGAGGCTGCACGCAGGACTTGCCGGCCTTGACAACGTATCTGTCTATGGGCCAAAGGCGGGCGAGCCGCGGGCGCCGCTGGTTGCCTTCAATGTCGGCGATATGACTGCTGCCGATGTTGCCGCCCGGCTTGACTGCGAGCATGATATCGCCAGCCGGGCCGGGCTTCATTGCGCACCCGGAGCTCACCGGGTTATGGGCACGCTTAAGCGCGGCGCCGTTCGCTTAAGCGTTGGGCCTTTTAACAGCAGCGCTGACATCGACGCCGCCATTGAGGCGGTGGCCGGCATTGCCTCGCAGGCAGACAGGAAAGGCAGACGGGCGCAATGACGGCCTCGCAGCCAAGCTCAAACAATTCAGATCCAGGCCGGCCCCTGCCCAAGTGCGCCGCCCTTGCCATTGGCAGCCTGCCGCACACCAGCGTTTCTGCCGCCGTTGACTTGATGATAGAGTTTAATCCCGAGTGCCCGGCGTGGCCACAGCTTCCCCGCATTGATTTTCGTGAAGATATGTACGTTCAGTTTAGCGAATGCATGCCCGCCGCCATGCTGGATATGGGACGGCAGCGACTTTGGTTTGATATGGAAAAAGCTCCAGGGGAAATGGCTGATTTTTATGAGCGTTACCTGGCGCAGGAACCCGGCCTTTGCCACATCTCAAATGATTACGCCCGCGGCCTGGAGCCCTTTCTCGAGCGCCTGCCGGCGCCCGGGGCGCGTTTCGTCAAAGGCCAGGTGACCGGTCCTGCCACTTTTGGTCTTTCGGTCAAAGACGGAGAAAACCGGCCCGTGCTTTACCAGGAGCACCTTTTTGAAGCTGTGGTTAAGGCGCTGCAGTTGAAAGGAAGCTGGCAGGCGGAAAGGTTTCTTGATGCGGCGCCGGGGCTCACCCCTGTCATATTTTTTGATGAGCCATATCTGACCCAAGTCGGCTCAGCAATCATCAGCCTGCCTCCAGAACTTGTCATCGCCAGCCTGAATGAATGCTTCGCGCCGCTCGCGGCAATGGGAGGTTATACGGGCACCCACGTCTGCGGCGCCACCGACTGGGGTCTGCTGGCCCAGACCAATGTTGACATTCTTCACTTTGACGCCGCCGACCACGCTCAGGAGTTCTTCATTTACGAGGCTGAGATTGCCGCTTTTCTGGAAAGGGGCGGGATGCTTGCCTGGGGGATGATCCCCACTGATGAGCGCTCGCTAGAGCTTAGCGGCCGCCGGATTGCGCAGCAGGTGATGCTGGCGGCGGAAAGGGCGGCCGGCTTTACGCCTGCGAGCGCTGATGCACTGGAAATTTTGCGCCGCTCGTTTGTGTCCCAGTCTTGCGGCCTGGGCTCGCGCAGCACTGCGTTGGCTGAGCGCTGCCTGGCGCTGGCGGCGGAGGCGGCGGCAGTTTTGCAGGCGGAGCTGGACTAGCAACCACCTGCCCGGCGGCATATTTCTGTTAAAATAAAAATCAGGCTTGGCGCTCAGCTCTAAAAGCATTTGCGAATGGTTTGTGGCAGGGGCGACAAATAATTAGATGCAAGTGAATCAACTGCAACGCAGGCTTTCACAATTCGGCAAATATTGCGTCGTTGGCATTGTTGGCGTATTTGTCAACTTAGGCATTTATACGGCGTTGGTAAATTTTGCCCGGCTTAATTACATGGCCGGCGCAACCGTCTCTTTTGCCGTGGCTGTGACGAACAATTTTTTGCTGAATAAATACTGGACATTTGGCAACCCGGAAGGAAGCGGTTTTACACAGGCCGGCCGCTTTCTTGTCGTCAGCCTGCTGAGTCTGTTGCTTAACCTGCTTGTCCTGCGCCTGCTGGTCGAGGACGCCGGCGTCGGCAACCTGCCCGCGCAAATGATTGCTATCAGCGTGGTTACAGTGCTCAACTATCTGGGAAACAAAAAATGGAGTTTTCGGCAAACTCCTGCTTGACCAAGTGCTGAATTGTAGGCATTTGTGACTTTTCCCGTAAAGTCGCGCCGAGTCCTTTTGCATCGCTTTTTTGCCATCGGCCCAGGTTTTCGTCGATCCCTGAAATTACGGCGCCTGTTGTTTACGGCTGGGCTGGCCGTGCTTATCCTGGCCCTGCCGGCCGGCAGCGCCCAAAGTCACGTACCTGCCACAGAATCTGCGGCTGCCGCTCCCATGATTCCTTACCCCGGCACGGGGGCAACCGGGGTTCCACCAGCTCACTTTGCTTCGGCGCCCCGGCTGAGCGAGGATCGGGTAGACCAAATTGCAGCGGCAAACGCCGGCATTGTGATGGTAGTGGCCAGGCACCCGGAGCTTGTCCGTCACGCATCTTTTGACAGCCTGACCCGCGTCTGGAGCGTAATCTGGTCAGATCCGGCCAGCGGCCGGGAGTTCATTATCGTCCGTGTGAATGATGATACCGGCGCCGTAATTTCCAGCGACATTAAACCGGATGCCTACCAGGACGTCCTGCCGTCCATGACCGAGACCCAAGCTATCAAAACCGCACAAAGCCAACAAAAGGTGAAGGACGAGCTTGTGGGTCATCCGGCAGCGAAGCCGAGCGCCAGCCAGGGCCTCGATTCTGTCTGGACCGTTAGCTTTTATGACGGCAGCGACGAGGTCGCCAGGGTGCTGATCGATGATCACACGGGCTCAGTTAAGGAGGCGATGACCGGTCCCCAGGTGGCCTGGCAAATGGCTCGGGGTTATGATGGCGCTTTCGGTCGTATTATCAACAAGCCGTACATCTGGCTGCCTCTTTGCTTTCTTTTTCTGGCGCCCTTTGTCGATTTCCGCCGGCCGTTTAAACTGCTTCACCTCGACTTGTTGGTGCTGCTTTCTTTTTCTATCTCGCACTACTATTTCAACCAGGGGGAAATATTCAAATCCGTTCCTCTCGCGTACCCGCCGCTGGTTTACCTGTTTCTCCGCCTCGGCTGGATTGCAGTAAGGAAAGTGCCCCGTCTTTCTGCCCGGCGGCCGGGCCTGTGGCAATTGCATCCCGGCTTTAGCCGGCTGAACAGCGGCGCCTGCCCCTTAAACAGCGCTGTTGCTCCGCCGGAGCTCCTTTCCAGGGCCGAAAGCGACAAGGAAGCCGCGGGCCGCCTCCATCTTAATTTCCCGCCCAGGATTCTTTTTGTGGCTCTGATTGCCTTGATCGTCTTTCGCATCGTCCTGAACGTCGCCGACTCCAACGTCGTCGATGTTGGTTACTCAGGGGTGATCGGCGCCTACCGTATTTTGCACGGCCAGGCGCCCTACGGCCACATGAGTTCTGATGACCAGAACGGTGACACATATGGCCCGTTCAACTATCTTGTTTACGTTCCGTTTGTACGGCTATTGGGCTGGTCGGGTTCATGGGATGACCTGCCCGCCGCGCACGCCGCGGCTATCTTTTTTGACTTGGCAACTATCGCCGGGCTATACGTGGCCGGGCGCAGGTTGACCCGCGAAGGCAGCGCCGGCAACCGCCTTGGCTTGGCGCTTGCTTTTGGCTGGGCTGCATTCCCTTACACTACATTTGTGCAAAATTGCAATGTCAACGACGCAATCGTGGCCGCCTTTCTGGTTTGGGGGTTTGTTTTCTTAAAGAAAATGCTGGTTTCGGGTTTCTTCCTTGGCCTGGCAACGCAAATCAAGTTCTTTCCTGCTATTCTGGGCCCCTGGTGGGTTTCTTTCCCCCGGGCGTTCAGAGACTGGCGGAAAAAGACGCTATTTGTGCTTGGATTTGCGGTAGCGGTGGGTGCGGTCATGCCTATCGTCTTTCTCGGTGGCGGCACCATGCAAACTTTTCTGGACAGGTCAATCAGGTGGCAGCTCGGGCGGGCGTCCCCCTTCAGTATATGGGGACAGTATCCAAACAGGCTTGCCACGGTGCAGCATATAGGGCAATATGTCCTGATTGGTCTTGCTTTTTTATCATATTTCTGGCCGCGCCGCAAAAACGCCACACAGGTGGCGGCAGGGTCGGCTGCCTTGATTATCGGATTTCAGATCTTGCTCACCCACTGGTTTTATCTGTATATTCCGTGGTTTTTCCCGCTGGCGCTGGTTGCGCTGTTTGTCGCATCCGGAAGGAGCAAGACAATAGAAATTGCCGCTGATCATTGAAAAAATCAAGGCGCTTTCCCCAGGAAAGCAGCGCTGGCTGATAGCCGGCGCTTTTATGCTGGCGCAGGCTTTTATCTGGCTGGTGTTGTTTCGCACTCCTTTGTTCGGGGACAAGTCAATAACTGATGTTCCCATTTATTATTCCTATGCCAGCCGCATAGCCCGCGGGATGCTGCCCTACCGCGACTTTGCCTGCGAGTACCCCCCGGTGGCGATGCTGCTTTTCTCGCTGCCGCGGATTTATTCCGGTCCCGGCTACCCCGCATTTGCATCATTGTTCGAGACCGAGATGCTTTTGTTCAGCTGTGGCAATGTTGCCTTGCTGACGATTGCCGCCTGGAAACAATGGGGCAGCCTTCGCAAGCTGGCCGGCACGCTTGGCGCTTACACCTTGTTTATCTTGGCAATAGGCTCCATTGTCGAATCAAGATTTGACCTGGCGGCGGCCTTCGTCATTCTGGCAAGTCTTGTGTGTTTTATTACCGACAAATACGTTTGGGCGTGGCTCCTGCTGGGAGTTGGATTGATGACGAAAGTGGTGCCGGTATTGCTGGCGCCTTTTTATTTTGCTGTTCACCTGCGGCGGCGGCAACTCGCTGAGCTTTGGATGGGTCCTGCCGCCCTGCTGTTTGCCGTCGCCATCATAGCCATCCCGTTCCTGTTGTCAGCTCCGGCGGGCCTGGCCGGCGCATTTCTGTACCATTTTGAAAGACCGTTACAGCTCGAAAGCAGCTGGTCGTCACCGCTGCTTTTGGCGGCGCGCTTTAGCAATTATCCGGTGCAGATCCTTAGCTCCTACGGCTCTCATAACGTTTTTTCGTCCTTGTCAAAGGCATTTGCCACGCTGACGATGCCTGTGACGTTTTTTTTCCTGGCCCTGGTTTACCTGTTTTTTCTGCGCCGCAGCAGCGATGATCCCCAGGCGGGCGCAGAGCAGCTTTTCCGCTTTGCATTTGTCGCCATTGGCCTGTTTATTTTCACCGGCAAGGTTTTTTCGCCGCAATTCCTCATCTGGCTGTTGCCGCTTGTGGTGCTCGTGAAGGGGCCGGACAGGCGGCTGGTGCTGTTATTTTTTGCCGCTGTGCTCTTGCTGACGCAAATTGAGTTTCCCTACAATTACTGGCGCCTCTACTCGCTTAACGGCATCATTATCATTGAGGTAGTGCTGAGGAATGCACTGCTGGGAGCATTGCTGCTGTTTACAATGATCCGCAGCCCCAAAAGACTGCCGCCATAGGAACCGCGGATAAATAAGGCAAGACAGTCAAGCAGAAGTCTGCAATCTGCTGATAGTCTTCGCCTTACCGCCGGCGCCGGCTTCGATCAAAGCGCCTTCAATCCAGACGTCATCATCTGCGACTTCGAATCTGACAGGCATCTGTGTCAGGAAATGCCTGATAATGATTTCTTTGTCAACGCCAATGACAGAGTTGTGGGGGCCGGTCATGCCGGCGTCAGTGATATAGGCAGTACCGCCCGGCAGAATCTTTTCGTCTGCAGTCTGCACATGTGTGTGCGTGCCGACAACGGCAGTAACGCGCCCGTCCAGGTAATGGCCCAACGCAACCTTCTCGCTTGTTGCTTCAGCATGCATGTCAACCAGTATGATTTTGATATCCTTCGGTATCTTTGCCAATGTGTGATCGATTACCTGGAAAGCGCCCCGGGGAGCGCCGATATAGAGGTTGCCGGAGAGGTTGACGACGGCCAGCCTCTCTCCCTGGGCGGCGGCAACGGTCCAGCCGCGGCCGGGATTGGCAGGCAGATAATTGGCGGGGCGGATGATCCTGTCGGACTTGTCCAGGAAAGGAATGATGTCCTTTTGCCGCCAGATGTGATTGCCGGAAGTGATCACGTCAACGCCGCCGGCCAGCATTTTTTCCGCAATATTGGTGGTAATGCCGGCGCCGCTGGCTGCATTCTCGCCGTTGGCGACGACAAAGTCGGCGCCCAGCTCTTCCCGCAAGGACGGCAGTTTTGACAAAACGGCGTTTCGCCCCGGTTTGCCAAAGATATCTGCAATAAACAGGATCTTCATGAAGGCCAGTATACCAAAACCCGGATATTGGACACTGGATGAAACCAGAAACCCAAAATCCCAGAACCAAAAGGCCGGTGCCAGAAACCTTTCTTTTGGACGCAGATATCCTGTATGATTTCGTTTTGATATGAAAGTTTTAGTCGCAGGCGGCGCCGGATACATCGGCAGCGTGCTGACGGAAACCTGCCTTAAGGCCGGCCATGATGTGGTCGTATACGATAATCTCAGCACCGGACACCGGCAGTCGGTTCATCCCGACGCGCGGCTCGTAGTTGGCGATGTTGGCGATCGCGGGCTGGTTCTGCAGACACTCAGGCAGTCGGGTTCGGAAGCTGTCGTGCACATGGCCGGTTTCATCGAAGCCGGCGAGTCAATGACCGACCCCGGCAAGTATTTTCGCAATAATGCTTGCCGGCCGCTGGAGCTGCTGGACGCCATGGCAAGCGCCGGCGTGGGCAAGATCCTTTTTTCTTCAACGGCGGCCATCTACGGCAATCCCGAAAGTGATTATTTAAGCGAAGAGCATCCGCAGCGGCCGGCTAATTGCTATGGCCAGTCAAAGCTTTTTTTCGAGCAGATGCTTGACTGGTATGATGCTATTTACAATGTCAAGCATGTGGCGCTGAGGTACTTCAATGCTGCCGGGGCTTCGCCCGAGCGCGGCGAAGACCACAATCCCGAAAGTCATCTAATCCCCTTGATTTTGCAGGCCGCGATGGGGCAGCGTCAGTATGTGGAAATCTACGGCTGTGATTATCCCACTCCCGATGGAACCTGCATCCGGGACTACATTCACGTCCTTGACCTGGTTCAGGCACATTTACTGGCGCTTGCCAGTCTGAAGGATGAAAGCTTGCATTACAATCTGGGTAACGGCAGAGGCTACTCGGTGCGCGAAGTGATTGAGACTGCGCGCCGGGTCACCGGCAGCGATTTTGAGACAAGGGAGTCCGGCCGGAGGACTGGCGATCCGGCCCGGCTGGTGGCCAGCTCGGATAAAATCTCGGCAGAGCTTGGCTGGCGCCCAAAGCACCCGGACCTGGAGGACATCATTACCAGCGCCTGGCAGTGGCGCCGCTCTCATCCCGGCGGGTACAAATCATAAAATCCTTTAAGGCAGATTCTTAAAGCCCATCGCACTTGCCAAGCGGAAATGTTTCCGGGAAAGAAGATCGTCGTCCAGCTTTTCGGCGCACCGGCCGAGGCAATAGTGAGCATAGCTGTTTGTGGGATACAGGCTGATGACAACCTTAAATTGCTCGGCGGCGCGGCCGAAGCGGCCGCTGTTAAAGTAGGCCCGCCCCAGCGCCTCCCTGATCGAGCTCCGGCGCGGCTCCTGGCGGCGGGCGCTCTCC
>JAJYIM010000014.1 GCA_021790115.1 Actinomycetes bacterium
CACGTCTCTGTCAAAGCGCTCAATTGCCTTCACCTTCTCACTGATGCTTCCCATGTGCGACGCTTCATCGGGTGCTTCCACATGCAGGTAGACGAAGTCCCGGCGCTTTAGCTCATCCAGGGCGGAGCGGGCTTTTGACACATAATCAGTATCAAGGTATCCAGTGGCTCCGGGAACCTCAATGATGTCAAGGCCGGCATACTTGCCTAGGCCCTTGACCAGGTCCACGGCGGAGACGACGGAGCCGCTCAGGCCAAAGCGCTCCTTGAACGTGGGCAGCCTGGGAGCTGTTCCCTGCCCCCAGAGCCAGATCATGTTGGCGGGCGGCTTGCCCTGGCTGCGCCGCCTCTCATTGACGGGATGGTTTTGCAGAAGTTTTGCTGAAGCCTCCATTAGCCCTCTCAGCCAGTCGCCGCCGGCGCCCCGGGGCAGATAACCGGATATCGGCTGTCCGGTAATATCGTGGGGCGGCGTGCACTGCGCCTTAAGTCCGCGCCCCCCTGACACCATGATGTGCCGGTAGCTTAAGCCGCGGAAGAAAGAAGCATCCGGGCCGCCGATATGATCTTGCACAAAACCGATAAGCTCGCCTGCCTCATCCGTGCTGATGTGGCCGGCGGCAAAATCGCGCATTGTGCCGTCCTCCACAAAGACAAGGTTGCAGCGGAAAGCTATGTCTGCCGGCCCCAGGCTGACGCCCAGGCTTGCCGCTTCCAGGGGCGCCCGGCCGGTGTAGTAGAGATGAGGGTCATAACCGAGGACGCAGAGGTTGGCCACGTCGCTGCCGGGGGGAAAGCCGGCCGGGATCGTGTTTACTAGTCCTACAGCGCCGGTGTTGGCCAGCCGGTCCATGTTGGGAGTAGCCGCGGCCGCCAGCGGCGTTTTGCCGCCCAGCTCGCGGCACGGATGATCGGCCGCGCCGTCGGGAATGAGAACCATGTATTTCATCGCTCAGAAAAGTCCGAGGACCGCCGCCACGCGGCTGAAGTCGGCCTCCACCCTGGTCACGGGCCGGCCGGTGCCTATGGCGGTGTCCGGGTCCTTAAGGCCGTGGCCGGTAAGCACGCAGACCACGCTGGCCCCCTCGTCAAACAGCTCTTCATTTTTCTTCTTGATGACGCCGGCCAGGCTTGCCGCTGAAGCCGGCTCGCAGAATGTTCCTTCCTTGGCGGCCACCAGATGGTAGGCGTCAATGATCTCTTCATCGGTGACCGAGTCAATCAGTCCGCCGGAGTCGCGCGCTGCCTGAAGCGCCTGCGCGCCGCGGGCGGGATTGCCGATTCTGATTGCGGTAGCAATTGTCTCCGGGTTATCAACGCGGCTGCCGCTGACAAGCGGCGCGGCGCCGGCAGCCTGAAATCCGATCATCCGCGGCAGGCCGTTGCAGAGGCCGGCGCTCCGGTACTCGTTAAACCCCTGCCAGTAGGCGCTGATGTTGCCGGCGTTGCCCACCGGAATGGCCAGGTAGTCAGGCGCCTGCCCCAGGCTGTCGACAACCTCAAAAGCCCCTGTTTTTTGGCCTTCCAGGCGGTAGGGATTGATCGAATTGACCAGCGTTACCGGAAACTTGTCAACGATCTCCCGGACAATCGCCAGCGCCTGGTCGAAATTGCCGGCCACCGCCAGCACCTCGGCGCCATGCGTGATCGCCTGGGCCAGCTTGCCGGCGGCAATTTTGCCTTCGGGAATGATGACGATGCAGCGGATGCCGGCGCGGCCGGCGTATGCCGCCGCCGCCGCCGAAGTGTTTCCGGTTGAAGCGCAGATGACTGCGGTAGCGCCTTCTTCCACCGTCTTGGAAACTGCCAGCGTCATGCCCCTGTCCTTAAAGCTGCCGGTTGGGTTAAGGCCTTCCAGTTTCAGGTAAAGGTTTATGCCAAGCTCATCGCCCAAGCGCGGCGCTTTTATCAGCGGTGTGTTTCCTTCCGCCAGGGAGATTACTGGAGTCTTGTCTGAAACCGGCAGGAAACTGCGGTACCTGTCAATCAGCGGCAGGTTGCCGTTATTCCCCGCCGCCATGATTTCCTTCCACCCGGATGGGCCGGGGCGTGGACTTGATTACCTCGAGCCTGCCTGCTTCTTCAATAGCCGCCGCAAACCTGGCTTCTTTGACAGGATGAAAGACCATGACAAGTTCGGCGCGGGCGCCGCGGCCTTTTTGGATTACGCTCTGGATGCTGACCCCATGCTTGCCAAAAGCGCTGGCAATGGCGGCCAGCACTCCCGGCTCGTCCTCCACCTCGAGCCGCAGGTAAAACGTGGAGACAACCTCTTCATCGGGGAAGAATTCCAGGCCGCGGTAGGCAACCGGGTACTCCAGGAAGCCGGGAGACTCGCGCCGGGCCACCACGGAGACAATGTCGCTGACCACGGCGGAGGCGGTTTCCATGCCGCCGGCTCCGGGACCGGACAGCATGATCTCATCGATGGCCGCTCCTTTAAGGAAGACGGCGTTGTAGGCGCCGCTCACGGAGGCCAGAGGATGGTCCTGTTTTAAAAGCGCCGGGTATACCCGGACATTGATCCTGTCCTGATAAAGCCTGGCCACTCCCAGGAGTTTGACGGCGAGACCGAGGTCCCGTGCGTAGGCGATGTCCAGCCGGCTGACGTTCTCAATGCCGGTGCAGGCGACGTCGTCCAGCCCGACGTTGGTATGAAAGGCTATCGACGCCAGGATAGCCATCTTGGCCGCGGCGTCCTTGCCGTTGATATCCTCGCTGGGGTCAGCCTCGGCGTAGCCCCATTCCTGCGCCCGCGCCAGGGCGTCATGGTAGCGGGCGCCGGTGCGGCTCATCTCGGTAAGAATAAAGTTTGTCGTGCCGTTGACGATGCCGTAGATGCTTTTCAGGCCGGCGGCCACCATTGATTCCCGCAAGACCTTGATCACAGGTATGGCGCCGGCGACGCTGGCCTCAAAACTGATCTGGGTTTTTTTATCCTGTGCGAGCCGGAACAGGTAGAATCCTTGCCGGGAAAGCAACTGCTTGTTTGCCGTGACCACTGCCTTGCCGTGCTCAAGGGCCGCTGTCACGAAATCAAAAGCAGGCTCGGTGCCACCAATCAGCTCCACGACAATCGAGATGGCGGCATCGTTTAAAATATCCTCAAAATTGCCGGTGAACAGTTCTGGCGGAGCCCCCGCGCGGGGCAGCGACGGGTCGCGCACCAGTATTTTGTTGATAGAAATCGAAGCCCCGGTGGCTTTCTTGATCTCGGCGGCCTGCTCTTCCAGCAATGAATAAACGTTTGAGCCCACTGTGCCATACCCCAGCAGGCCGATATTTATTTTTTCTGAAGGCTCCAATTATGCTCCCGCCAGAGTTCACAGCCGGAAGGCTGCGGCAGTAATGAACCGACGCCAAATATTATCAAGAGAGAGGTGGCGTGGGAAGCACAAGTAGATGGCGGGTTTTCCAGACTGCCTTCGGGAGGTTTATTTTTGTGCACTTACGGCCTAGAGCTTATCCCGGTAGGTTATTCGTAGCGAGGCCGGCCGCAGCAGAATGCGCCTACCGGGATAAGCCCTAAAGCCGGCAGGCCCCGGCGTAATCTCCCCCCGGGCCGCCGACGTTGGCAATGGAGACTACCGAGCCTGGATAAGGAGCATGAATCATCTGGCCGCCGCCGATATAGATGCCAACATGGCTGATCGGGTGGTAAAAGAAGACGAGGTCGCCGGGCTGGAGCTGCGAATAGGCAATCGGCGTGCCGGAGTAGTACTGGGCTGCCGCAGAGTGCGGCAGGTTAATGCCAATCTGGGCGTAGACGTACATGACCAGGCCGGAACAGTCAAATCCGCTGGGGGAAGCTCCGCCCCAAACATAGGGAACGCCCAGGTATTTCATGGCAATAGAAGCCGCGCCCCCGGCTGAAGCCGGCGGAGCCGGCGCTGGCTGGGGAGCAGGGGCAGGTGCAGGCGCAGGCGCGGATGATGTGCCAGGAGCAGGAACAGGAGCCGGGTTGGAAGCCGGCGGCTGTGGCCGGGCCGGCGCAGCGCCGGCTCCTGCGCTTCCGCCAGCGGCTGGTGCAGGTCTCTGCCACTGCTCTTGCTCCTGCTGGGCGACCATCTGGGCAATGTCGCCTTTAACATTTGAAAGCACCGCCTGGCGCGCAGCCAGCTGTGATTCTACCCCAGAGCGCTGGTCCGACAGGTTCTTAAGGACTTCTCCCTGTTTCTGTTTGGCTTGAGCCAGGTCGGCCTGTGTTTTTTCGATCTCTGATTTATAGCCGATCACCGCTTCGACATCGCTCCGGTCCTGATCGCCGATCTTGCCGAGCAGATCAAAGCGGGTGATAAAATCGCTGAAGCTTTGTGTGCTCAGAATGACGTCAAGCATGCTAAGCTTGCCGTCACGGTAGATGCCGGTCAGGCGCTTGCCAAGCCGCTCCTGCGCTACTTGCAGCTTAGCCTGGGCCTCGCCCAGGGACTTCTCGTTGTCGGCAATCTTCTGATTGGTGCTGGTCAGCTCGGCGTTTGCCTCATCGTAGCGTTCGATAGCCTGCTCGGCATTCTGATTTATTGTTGCTATCTCGGCTTCAATTTTTGTGGCCTCTGCCTGCTTGGAGGCCAGGTCTCCCGGTGACGCCAGCGCCGGAGACAAGAGGATAAAGAAGATTATCAAGCTGGAAATGACGACGGATGCAAGGCCGCAAACAATGATGCCTTTTGCATTTCTTTGCCGTACTTTCATACTTTTTTCTTTCAGCCGCGCCTGCCGCCGCCGGGGCATCGAACAACCCACGCCTCTCGTCAGGCGTTAATGGACAGTAGATTGCTTCAACTTCGGCCGCCGATCCCCTTTAATTTAGTTTTCGTCGGCGCGCTGCCTTCAAGCAAGAGGCCTCGGCCTAAAGATAATCCGGCCAAAGCCGATTGATCTGGCAAGGAATTTTTCGTCGCCTGGGCGGATGGATATGTTTATAAACATGATGCGGAGCCGGAGCCTGCTTTACGGGGTTGTCGGGGCTGTTTTTGGCTTCGGATATGCCTTTTTTGCCGTCAGGCTTGATAGCGCGCTGGGCGCAGGTTCAGATCTGCACATGCTGCTGGCTCCTGTGCTGCTGGGGGTGCTGGCGTTTGTCATCGGCCGTGAGCAAGACCGTATTCAGCACCAGGCAAAAATACTGGACGACGCGCGCCAGCGCTTTTCTTCCCTGACCCATGAAGCCATAACCGAGCGCGACTGGGATGTTAGTTTCTATGACAGGCAGATTCCTACGTGCTGGCAAGTCAAGCATTGTCAGCAGACAGACTGCCCATCGTATAGCAAACAGCATGTTCGTTGCTGGCTGGTAGCAGGCACTTTCTGCAGGGGGGAGGTCCAGGGCCATTTCGCCCAGAAGCTTGGCAACTGCGCCAAATGCGAAGTTTATCAGGAGGCGGTTGGACGAGATCCGATTAACGAGATCGGCGAAAACTTTAACAGCCTCATGTGGGCGCTGCAGGAAAAAGAAGACCTGCTGGCGTCGGCAAATAATGAGTTGCAGGCGCAGTACACGTCGCTGCAGGAACTGCAGAAGCAGACCAAGCAGCTTGCAGATACCGATATGCTCACCGGCCTGAGGAACCATCGCCACTTCCAGCAGTTTTTGAGGAGCCGGGTGATTTTGGCAACGCAGCAAGAAACACCGCTGTCGTTGATGATGCTCGACTTGGATTTCTTCAAGTCAATTAATGACGAATTTGGCCATCAGAAAGGGGACGCTGTCCTCAGCCGGTTGGGAAAACTGTTGCTGGCAGAGATTCGCCAGGGCGACTATGCCGCCCGTTACGGGGGCGAGGAGTTCATGATTGTCATGCCCGGCACTCTCGGACAGGACGCGCTTAAGGTGGCGGAGAAGCTGCGCCAGAAAGTAACAAATATCGCTGCAGAGGTAAATCTTCCCGGCCATTATGTGGCCGCCAGCTTCGGCATCGCTGACCTGCCTGATTGCGCCAGCGACGCCGCCAGCCTGATTGCCGCCGCCGACGCCGCCTTGCTGTTTGCCAAGCGTAAGGGGCGCAACCGGGTCGCCTACTTCCGCGACCTTTCTGAAGCCGAGCTGCGGGAAGGCGATCTGGAGCGGCTCCATAGCCGGTTGGAAGGAGCCAGCCTGCAGACGATCCGCGCCCTGGCGGAGGCCGTCGATGCCAATGACCAGTATACCGACGAGCATGACAGACGTATGAAGAGCATGGTGGAGAAGATGGCCGGCAGGCTGGGGCTGAACCAAAAGCAGGCCGACGCCCTGGCGCTGGCAACGCGGCTGCATGACATTGGCAAGCTGGGCATCCCCAGCTCGGTTCTGAGAAAGAAAGAAAAACTTTCACCCAGCGAGCTTTCGATGGTGAAGCGCCACCCGGAGATCGGCCGGCGCATTCTCCAGGAGATGGAGCAGATCCAGGACCTGATCGCCGCCATTCTTTATCACCATGAGCGCTGGGACGGAAACGGTTATCCCGAGCGCCTCAAGGGTGAGCAGATTCCATTAATGGCGCGCGTTGTCGGCATTATGGACGCCTACCGGGCCATGCTTAGCAACCGCCCCTACCGGCCGGCGCTCACGCCCCAGCAGGCCAACGCCGAGCTGAGGAAGGGAGCCGGCTCCCAGTTTGACCCGCAGCTTGTTGATATGTTCATTGAGCTTATCGGAGAGCAGGGTTCCGAATTGAAGCAGGCCGTCTGAGGCATCGCCGCAATGGCCGGTGCGGACAAAGAGCCTCCCAAAGGCAGGCTAAAAGCCTGCCATCTATCGTTTTACTGCAGGTTGAAAGCTTGCCATTCTACCGGCTGTGGCACAGGGTGAGTAGGCACATGCTTGCTTTTTAGCCTGTACAGGCATGGAGCAAAGTTGAAATCCGGCTTTGACTTCAATATGATACTTTTCTAATGGTTTCCTTTGCAGCATACCGTGCGCAACTGGAAGCTTCCCCCGCGGGAGGCGGCTTAATGCTGCCTGCCGCCGTCATCCTCCTTGGTTTGCTTCTCCTCCCCCAGGCGGGGGAGATTATCTAACAGTTTGCCCGTGCGGCAAACCAGTCACTTTTCTTTCTTTACATCAAACTTTTTGTGGCTTGTTAAGGAGAAGCAATGAGTTCCGAACGCATATTCATATTTGACACGACGCTGCGCGACGGCGAGCAGTCGCCCGGCATTAGCCTCAATTCGTTTGAGAAGCTGGAGATTGCCGAGCAACTGGCGCGCCTCGGTGTCGATGTCATCGAGGCCGGTTTTCCCATCTCGTCGCCGGGGGATTTCGAGGGCGTCCGCAAGATCGCCCGGAGCGTCCGCGGCGTTGCCGTCTGCGCCCTGGCGCGCGCGATTGAGAATGACGTTACGACAGCCTGGGATGCGATCAAGGAGGCCGAGAGGCCGCGCATCCATACCTTTATCTCAACAAGCGATGTCCATCTGAAGCATCAGCTGCGCAAGTCGCGCGCCGAGGTCCTGGAGATTGCCAGGAAGATGGTGGCGCTGGCGGCGAGCCTCTGTGACGATGTCGAGTTCTCGGCGATGGACGCTACCCGCAGCGACCCCGACTTTCTGGCCGGCGTGCTGGCGGCGGCCGTTGAGGAGGGTGCCCGCACCATCAACATCCCCGACACAGTCGGTTATGCGGTCCCGTCCGAGTTCAGCAGTTTTATCCGCGGGCAGTTTGAGCGCGCCCCGGCTCTGAATGATGTCGTTGTCAGCGTGCACTGCCACAACGACCTGGGGCTGGCGGTCGCCAATTCGCTGGCCGCAATTGAAGCCGGCGCAACACAAATCGAGTGCGCGGTCAATGGCCTGGGCGAGCGCGCCGGCAACGCCTCCCTGGAGGAAATCGTCATGATTTTGGAGACGCGGCGCGCGTTGCTGGGGCCGGTCACAGGTGTCAACACAACGGAGATCACCCGCACCAGCCGCCTGGTGAGCCAGCTGACCGGCTACGATGTGCAGCCAAACAAGGCGATCGTGGGCAAGAACGCCTTTGCGCACGAGTCTGGCATCCATCAGGATGGCGTGCTGAAGGAGCGCACCACGTATGAGATCATGAACGCGGCCACGGTCGGGCGCGGCCAGAGCGACATCGTGCTCGGGAAGCACTCCGGCCGGCACGCCCTGAAGAGCGCCATGGAGGAGCTGGGCTACCGGCTGCAGGAGGAGGAGCTGAACCAGGCTTTTGCCCATTTCAAGAAGATTGCGGACCGGAAAAAGCAGGTAACCGCAGTGGACCTGGAGCACCTGGTCAGCGAAGAGGTGCGTGAGCTGTCCGATATCTTCGAGCTGAAGTCGTACGACGTGGCGGCCAGCTCTGACAGCGTCCCGGCCAGCCGGGTCGTCATCGAGAAGGAAGGCGGTCGGCTCGCGGGTAAGAGCGAGTCCGGCGGCTCGATGGAGTCGATCTTTAAGGCGATCGACAATGCCGTTGGCGCCAAGGGCAAGCTGAAGGACTACCAGGTGCGCTCGGTGACCGAAGGCAAGGACTCGCTCGGGGAGGTGCGCGTGGTGGTGGAGGTGGCGGAAAAGCCCTACGCCGGCGCGGCGCTGTCGATTGACGTAGTGGAAGCGAGCGCCAAGGCGTACGTGCGGGCGCTGAACAATGCATACAGGGCCGGGGCGGTGAAATAGATGGGAATGACGATCACAGAGAAGATACTGGCCCGCGCCTGCGGCCGGGACGAGGTGCAGGCCGGGGAGTTTATCAATGCCGGGCTCGACCTGGCGCTGGCCAACGATATCACGGCACCGCTGGCGATCAAGGAGTTTGAGGCGGCCGGCGCCGATCGGGTTTGGGATCCAGAGCGGGTGGTGCTGGTGTTGGATCACTTCGTCCCCAACAAGGACATCAAGTCGGCCGAGCAAGCCAGGTTCGTGCGCAGTTTTGCGCGGCGGCAACGACTGGATAACTTCTATGACGTGGGCCGCATGGGCATCGAGCATGTCATTCTGCCGGAGAAGGGGCTGGTTGTGCCGGGCGACGTTGTGATTGGCGCCGATTCGCACACCTGCACCTACGGCGCGCTGGGGGCGTTCGCCACCGGCGTGGGCTCGACCGACCTGGCGGCTGGTATGGCTACCGGCGAGGTATGGCTGCGCGTGCCGGAGACAATCCGCTTCAATTTGGAGGGGAGGCCGGGCCGCTATGTTACCGGCAAGGATTACATCCTCTACATCATCGGCATGATCGGGGTGGACGGGGCCCTGTATGCGGCGATGGAGTTCGCCGGCGGCGCCATGCGGGAGTTATCGATGGACGGCCGCTTCACCATGTGCAACATGGCCATCGAGGCCGGCGCCAAGAACGGCATCGTCGAGCCGGACGCCGTGACCGAGGAGTACTGCCGTGGGCGGGCGCGGCGCCGGCCGGTGATGCTGGCCGGCGATACGGACGCGGCGTTTGCGCGGGTGGTCGACATCGACGTCAGTGCGATCGAGTCACAGGTGGCCAGGCCGCACCTGCCGTCAAACGCTGTTCCCGCCAGCGAGCTGGCGGACCTGAAGATTGACCAGGTCGTGATCGGCTCCTGCACCAACGGTCGCATCGAGGACCTGCGGATGGCGGCCGAGGTCATGAAGGGCCGCAAGGTGAGCCCTGAGGTGCGCACGATCGTCATCCCCGGCAGCCAGGAGGTCTACCAGCGGGCGATGCACGAGGGGCTGATCGACATCTTCATCGGTGCGGAGGCCGCGGTGAGCACGCCCACCTGCGGGCCCTGCCTGGGCGGCCACATGGGCGTCCTGGCAGCCGGCGAGCGGGCGGTGTCGACGACCAACCGCAATTTCGTCGGCCGCATGGGCCATGTTGACAGCGAGGTTTATCTGGCAGGGCCATACGTGGCGGCGGCCACGGCGGTTGCCGGCACGATTTCGGTTCCCGAGGCGGCGCGGTGAACCGGATACTGGATCCTGGAAACTTCAAACTGTGGTTCGCCGGGTGCAAAGGAGGCCGAAAGATGATGTTTGAAGGCACAGTTTTCAAGTTCGGGCGCGACGTTGACACAGATGTCATCATCCCGGCCCGATACTTAAACACGACTGACCCCCAGGAACTGGCGGCGCACGTGATGGAGGACATAGACCCTGAGTTCATTAACCGGGTCAAGGCGGGAGATATCATCGTCGCCGAGGAGAACTTCGGCTGCGGCTCCTCGCGCGAGCAGGCGCCGGTGGCGATCAAGGCTGCGGGAGCAGCCTGCGTGGTGGCGGTATCGTTCGCTCGCATTTTTTACCGCAATGCAATCAATATCGGCCTGCCGATCCTGGTTTGCCCGGAGGCTGCACGCGGGGCCGAAAGCGGCGACTTGCTGCGGGTCAATCTGGATAAGGGAGAGGTCGTTAACCTGACGAAACAGAAGATTTATCAAGCGGACCGCTTTCCGGAGTTCATGCAGGAGATCGTGGCGGCCGGCGGGCTGATGAACCGGGTGAAGGAGAAATTGGCGGGTCGCAGGCCGGGGCCTTCATGAACGGCGCGCGAGGTAGGCTGGCTGTAGGCCGGTAAGAAAAAAATGGAGGATACATGCACAACATAGCAGTCATGCCGGGTGACGGCACCGGGCCGGAGGTGGTGCGCGAGGGGCTGAAGGTGCTTAAGGCCGCCGCCGGGCGCTTCGGGTTCGAGTATCAGGCGACGGAGTACGATTTTGGCGGCGACCGCTACCTGAAGACGGGCGAGACGCTGCCTGATTCAGCGGTCGATGAACTGCGCGGGCAGGACGCCATCTTCCTGGGGGCCATCGGCCATCCCGGCGTCAAGCCGGGCATCCTCGAGCAGGGCATTCTGCTGAAGGCACGCTTTGCGCTCGACCAGTTCATAAACCTGCGGCCGGTCAAACTCTATCCCGGCGTGGAGACGCCGCTTAAAGACAAGGGGCCGGACGATATTGATTTCGTTGTCGTGCGCGAGAACACCGAGGGCCTCTACGTCGGCTCCGGCGGTTTCCTGAAAAAGGGGACGCCGGATGAGGTGGCCGTCCAGGAAAGCATCAATACCCGCAAGGGGGTGGAGCGCTGCATCCGCTACGCCTTTGATTACGCTCAGAAGCGGAACAAGGACAACAAGCTGACACTCTGCGGCAAGACCAACGTGCTTAATTATTCCCAGGATCTATGGATGCGCACGTTCACTGAGACCGGCGCCGATTATCCCGCCGTCGCCACCGACTACGCGCACGTGGATGCAATCTGCATGTGGTTTGTCAAGAACCCGGAGTGGTTTGACGTTATTGTCACTGATAATATTTTTGGTGATATTATTACGGACCTGGGCGCGATGATCCAGGGCGGCATGGGCATCGCCGCCGGCGGCAACATCAACCCGGATGGTGTCTCCATGTTCGAGCCAATCGGCGGCTCGGCGCCGAAGTACACTGGCCAGAATGTGATCAACCCGCTGGCCGCCATCGCTGCGGTGCAGATGATGCTGGAGTTTCTGGGGGAGAACGAAGCGGCTGCGGCTGTTGAGGCGGGAATCGTGCATGTTACCGGTGAGAGGCTTTCCAGCCTGGCGGTAGGCAAGATGGGTTTTACCACCAGTGAGATTGGCGACATGGTGGCGGCGCAGGTGCGGGAAGATTGACGCAGTCGGGCTGCCGGCGTATCGTCCGGGAAAGGGTTTGAAAGGAGCATCATGCCGATAACAGAGGTGGATAAAATCTGGATGAACGGCGAGCTGGTGGACTGGGCCGACGCCAAGCTGCATCTGCTGACCCATGCGCTGCACTATGGCTCGGGCGTTTTTGAGGGAATTCGGGCTTATGATACTACGAAAGGAACGCATGTCTTTAGGCTGACCGATCACATCGCCCGGCTGATGCGCTCCGCCAAGATTTACATGATGGATGTTCCATTCAGTTCGCGGGAGCTGATTGAGGCGACCAAGGACGTCATCAAGGCAAACGGGCTTGAGAGCTGCTACATCCGGCCGATCATTTACCGCGGCTACGGCGAGATGGGCCTCTTTCCGCTCAAGGCTCCGGTTGATGTGGCTATTGCTGTCTGGCCCTGGGGAACTTATCTTGGCGACGAGGGCATCGCGCACGGCATCCGCGCCAAGATCTCCTCGTTCCGGCGCTTCGGTCCCAACAGCATGCCGCCGGCCGCCAAGGCGACGGGGCAGTATATCAACTCCAGCCTGGCCAAAGTGGAGGCGGTCAAGGCCGGCTATGAGGAGGCCATATTACTTGACGATCAAGGTAATCTTTCCGAAGGCTCGGGAGAAAACCTTTTCGTGGTCAGGGAAGGAACTGTCGCCACGCCGCCGACGGCATGCGACGTGCTGGAGGGCATCACGGCGGACACGGTTTATGCGATCTGCGCTGACGAAGGCATTCCTCTGCAGCGGCGGGTGATGGTGCGATCGGACCTCTATGTCGCCGACGAGGCCTTCCTCACCGGCACGGCCGCTGAGATCGTGCCGCTCCGGGAAGTTGATGACCGCGTCATCGGCGAGCCGGGGCCGATTACGAAGAGAATCCAGGAGATCTTCTATAGCATTATAAAAGGCGAAAATGACAAGTACGCTGATTATCTGGAGTGGGTGTAAAAATTAGTTCCGAATTCCGAGGTAATACCTTGATACGGAAACTTGGGACTCGGAACATTGGACTTTCTTGACCAAAGATGAAAATGATCAGAAGAATCGAGATATACGACACGACACTCAGGGACGGTATGCAGCGGGAGGGCATGAGCATCTCCGTCGATGAGAAGGTGCAGATCGCGCTGAGGCTGGACCGGCTTGGCGTGCACTTTATCGAGGGCGGCTTTCCCGGTTCCAATCCCAAGGATGTGGAATTTTATCAAAAAATGGCCGGCCGCCGGCTGCGCACCGCCAGGCTGGCGGCTTTCGGCATGACCCACAAACGGGGATCGCCGCCACACCGTGACCCATTAATCAAAGAACTGCTGAAAGTGAATACGCCGGTGGTGACGATCGTCGGCAAGAGCTGGAAGCTGCACACCAAGAAGGTGCTGCGGGTTGGCCTGGAAGAGAACCTGGGTATGATTGCCGGCACCATCCGTTACCTGAACGGCAAAGGCCGGGAAGTCTTTTACGACGCCGAACATTTCTTTGACGGCTTTCGCGACGATCCGGATTACGCCCTCCAGACGCTTAACGCGGCCGCCGCTGCCGGCGCCACCCGGCTGGTTCTCTGCGACACCAACGGCGCCACGCTCCCGGGTGAAGCGGCAGCGGTCATCCGCCGGGTTGCGGATGAGCTAAAGACACCGCTCGGCATCCATGCCCATAACGATTCCGAATGTGCCGTGGCCGTGTCGCTGATGGCGGTAGAGGCCGGCGCCGTTCAGGTGCAGGGCACGATCAACGGCTACGGCGAGCGCTGCGGCAACGCCAACCTGGTCTCCATCATCCCGGCGTTGAAGCTAAAGCTGGGGCTTGACTGCGTCAGTGATGCGCGGATGGCCGGGCTGACGGAGGCGTCGCATTTTGTGGCAGAAGTTGCCAACATAAGCCCCGAGCCGCATCAACCATATGTTGGCGAGAACGCCTTTGCCCACAAGGGGGGGCTGCATGTGAGCGCCGCGCTTAAGGACGCGCGCACATTCGAGCACGTCGATCCGGCGCTGGTTGGCAACAAGCAGCGCATCCTGGTAAGCGAGCTGGCCGGCCGCGCCACGGTGGTGAAAAAAGCCGCGGAGCTGGGCCTTGACCTAAGCCAGAACAGTGATGCGCTGGGCAGGCTGCTGAGGCGCCTAAAGGAAAAGGAGCATCAGGGATATCATTATGAGGTTGCGGAGGCTTCGTTTGAACTTTTCCTCAGGCGCGAGCTGGGGCTACACCGGGATGTGATCGAGCTGGATAATTTCCGCGTCATCGTCCAGAAGCGCAAGCGCGCCGTCATCAGCGAAGCCAAGATCGTGCTAAAAGGGGAAGGAGACGGGCACGCCATCGCCTTCGCCGAGGGCAACGGTCCAGTGAACGCGCTGGACATGGCGCTGCGGCAGCTGCTGCCCGCGTACTTCCCGAGGCTGGCGGAAGAGCTGGCCCGCATCCATCTGGTCAACTACAAGGTGCGCATCCTCAACGAGCACCAGGGCACGGGGGCGGTGACGCGCGTACTGCTTGACTCTAGCGACGGCAGTGACACCTGGGGCACCATCGGCGTATCGGAAAACATCATTGCGGCCAGCTGGGAGGCGCTCACCGACAGCCTCGAATACGGTCTGGTGAAACACCGCCGCCGGCGCTAGCTTTGGCGAGGCATGCGAATGGCCCGTCTTAAGCTGCGCCTGCCGGGCAAGATCGTCGCCGTTGGCCTCAACTACCGCTGCCATGCTGCTGAGCTGGACATGCCGGTGCTGGCGGAGCCGGTGCTTTTCCTGAAGCCGCCGTCGGCGGTAATCGGCCCGGGCGATGCGATCCGACTGCCGCCCCAGTCGCGCCAGGTTGACTACGAGGGCGAGCTGGCCGTGGTGATTGGCAAGACCGCGCGCAACGTCGGCGCCGCCGCCGCAGATTACGTGCTCGGCTATACCTGCGCCAATGACGTCACTGCCCGCGACCTGCAGCAAAAGGACGGCCAGTGGACCAGATCAAAGAGTTTTGACACTTTCTGTCCGCTGGGGCCATGGATGGAGACGGCGGCACCGCCGCCCGAAACCCGCGTCGAGCTGGCGCTAAACGGCGAGCTGCGCCAGGGCGCCCCCATTTCCGATATGGTTTTTTCGCCGCTTGAGCTGGTGGCGTATATCACTTCGGTGATGACGCTCGAGCGGGGCGACGTCATCCTCACCGGCACGCCGCCGGGAGTGGGACGGTTGCGGGCGGGGGACAATGTGGCCGTGAGCATTGCGGGTATTGGGAAACTGGAAAATACGGTAAGCAGGGCAGGCAGCTAGGCATTTTTTGCAGGGAAAAGGATTTTTCCCCCCGAAATATTTATTGCAAAGGCTGTTCGTTCAAAACCTGTTATCTTACAAGACAACATAATTATGTTTCGTTACCGGGCTGTATTGAACAGTCAAAGATAGAAGAGTAGAATCTCCCCGTGGTGAGGGTAAGGGAGAACCAGTGAACGAGCAAAATGCCACTCCGGTTGGCGCCGGTCCGGCACCCCGGTCGGAGACGCAGGCGCCGCAACGGCCGCGGCCGGAACCACCGTCACAGCCGGGCTTTTTTCACCTGCACGTTCATAGCGAGTACTCCGAGCTTGACGGCGCCTGCGCCATAAGCGCCCTGCTTGACCGCTGCGCCGAGCTGGGCATGAGCGCGGTTGCGGTCACCGACCACGGCGTGCTTTACAGCGCTGTTGAATTTTACCGGGAGGCAACAAAGAGGGGCATTAAGCCAATTATCGGGCTGGAAGCCTACGTTGTTGATGACCGCTTAAATAAGGGCAACGCCAAGGAAAAACGCCACCATCTGACCCTGCTGGCCGCCAGTAACGCCGGCTACCGGAATTTGATCAAGATCTCTTCCCGCGGTTTCCTGGAAGGATATTATTACAAGCCGCGGATTGACGCCGAAGTTCTCAAGGAGCACGCGGAGGGGATCATCTGCCTCAGCGGCTGCCTTAACAGCCGCCTCTGCCATTTTCTTTACAGCGGCGACAGGCAGGCCGCCCTGGCTGAGGTTGACAGCCTGAAGCAAATCTTTGGCGAGGATAATGTCTACATTGAGATCCAGTCCCACGGGCTGGCCGAGCAGGAGAAGGTCAACCCGCTGCTGATCAAGCTGGCGGCGGAGACGGGCCGGCCGCTGGTGGCCACCAACGACGTTCACTACCTGAAAAAAGAGGACGCCACAAGCCACGACGCCCTGCTCTGCATCCAGACAGGCAGCACGCTGCTGGATGCCAACCGGCTCAAGTTTCAGGGCGAGGAATTTTACCTCAAGGATTACGAAGAGATGGCGGCGGCGCTGCCGCAGGCGCCGGCGGCCCTGGCGAGCACGGTGGAGATTGCCGGCCGCTGCCAGGTAGAGATGGAGCTGGGCAAGCTTTGCCTGCCTGTCTACGAACTGCCGGGCAGGGGCAGCCAGGATGAATATTTAAGGCGGCTTAGCGAGGAGGGATTCGCACGCCGCTTTCAGGGTGAGGAAGCAGAGGCGGCGCGCCAGCGCCTGGAGACGGAGCTGGCCACGATAGCCGAGATGGGCTTTGCCTCTTACTTCCTGATTGTCTGGGACTTTGTCAAGTTCGCCAAGGACAACGGCATCGCCGTTGGCCCCGGCCGCGGCTCGGCTGCGGGCAGCCTGGTGGCATTCTGCCTCGGCATTACCCAGGTTAATCCGCTTCAGTATGATCTTCTGTTCGAGCGCTTTTTAAGTCCCGGCCGCCGAACGATGCCGGACATCGATATTGATTTTTCGCCGGAAGGCCGCGACAGGGTGATCGCTTACGTGGCCGAGCGCTACGGCCGCCAAAATGTTGCCCAGATCATCACGTTCGGCACCTTTGCCGCCCGCGGCGGCACCAGGGACGCCGGCCGCGTCCTGGGCGTGCCTTATGGCGACGTTGACAAGATCGCCAAGCTGATTCCGGAAGGGCCGGGCGTCACCTTCGCCGCCTGCCTGGAGCGGGGACAGGAGCTGCGCGCAGCCTATGATGACGATCCTCAAACCAAACAGATCGTTGACCTGGGCTGCTTTCTGGAAGGGCTTGTGCGCCAGGACAGCATCCATGCCGCCGGCGTGGTCATTTCCGACCAGCCGCTGACAGAATACCTGCCGCTGCAGCAAAAGGGCGCTGCCGAGGTCGTGACGCAGTTCGCCATGGAAGACGTGGAAGCTCTGGGGCTCCTGAAAGTGGATTTCCTGGGGCTGCGCAACCTCGATGTGATCAAGGATGCCGTCCGGCTTATTAAAGAGAAGAGCGGCGTCCAGATCGACCCGGACGCGGTCCCGCTGGATGATGCTCTTACTTACAAAATGCTTTGCCGCGGCCAGAGCGACGCTGTTTTCCAGTTTGAGAGCTCGGGGATGAAAGACGCGCTCCGGCTTGTGGGGCCGACCCGTTTTGAAGACCTGGTGGCAATCGTCGCCCTCTACCGCCCTGGGCCAATGCAACATATCTCCCGGTTTGCCAAAAACAAGAAAAACCCGGCCGCCATAACTTACGATGATCCCCGCCTGGAGCCGATTCTGGAGCCGACCTACGGCGTCGCCCTTTACCAGGAGCAGTTGATGGAAATCTCCAAGGCGCTGGCCGGCTTTTCCCCGGCGGAGGCCGATGACCTGCGCAAGGGGATCGGCAAAAAAAAGCATGATTTGCTGGCAAGCCTGAAGAGCAAGTTTCTGGAAGGATGCCGCCGTAACCAGGTTGGCGCCGGGGCGGCGCAGAAACTTTGGGAAATGATGGAAGCGGCCGGCGACTACTCGTTCAACAAGTCCCACGCTGTGGGCTATGCCCTGATTGCATACCAGACGGCATATCTGAAGGCCCATTACCCGCGGGAGTACATGGCTGCCACCATTTCCAGCGTCATGACCACCAAGGACAAGGTGCCGTTTTATGTCAATGCCTGCGCCAACATGGGAATCGAGGTGCTGCCGCCGGACATCAACGAGAGCCTCAGTGATTTCACTGTTGTGGAGGGCCGCATCCGTTTCGGCCTCACGGCCGTAAAGAATGTGGGCGCCACGGTGATCGCATCGGTGATATCAGCCAGGGAGCAGGGCGGGCCATTTATTTCTATCTTTGACTTTTGCCGCCGGGTTGATTCCGGACCCTTAAACAAAAAAGCCTTGGAAAGCCTGATAAAATGTGGCGCTTTTGGTTCAACCGGCTCAACCCGCAAGGGCATGCTGGAAGTAATGGGGCAGGCGCTGGCAGTGGGGTCCCAGAGCCAGCAGGACAGCGTCCTGGGCCAAGGCTCTATTTTCGAGCTGGCGGGCGGTGACGACGCGCCCGGCAGCGATGTCGATCCCGCCATCCCGGAAGGGGAATTTGGCGCCGACACGTTGCGCCGGCTGGAAAAGGAAACCCTGGGCCTTTACGTTTCCAGTCATCCATTGAAAGACCTGCAGCAAGAGGTAGCGGCGACGGGCGCGATCTCGATGGCGGCGCTCCGGGATACGGCGGACCGCTCCCGTGTCGCTGTCGTTGGCCTGGTGGCTGCAGTTAAGCGTCTTACTACTAAAAAAGGTGATCCGATGGCGTTCGTCACTATTGAGGACATGGAGGGCAGCGCCGAGGTGGTGGTTTTCAGTGAGCTGTTTGCCAAGCACAGACATCTGCTGGTGAAAGATCAGATAATCCTGGTCAAGGGATCCATTGACTACAAAGGTGAAGATGATATAAAAATAATAGCAACGGCCGTGGAGTTGATGCCGGCCGGGGACGGCGCCGGCGGCAGCGCCACCGGCGGCCACGAGGCTGGCCGAGGGCAGGTGCAGCTTAAGTTGAATGTCGATGCCCGGGTGGTGGGGCCGGACCTGATTGGCAGCATGAAAAGCCTCTGCCGCAGCTATCCCGGCGCCGTGCCTGTAATCCTTGACCTAGTTACTGATGACGGGGTAAGAAAGCTGAGACTGGGGAATAATTTCCTGGTGGATGCCGGCGCCGAGTTCATTGCCGGGATGGAGGAGCTGCTTGGCTCTGGCGGGGTGCGACTGGAAACAGGCAACCGGTTATGATAGCTTCCCGTTTTGTACAGCCAGTTTGACGAGGAGAAAAATTGCCTGCGCCCGAGGAAGCCTTAAACGAGTTATTGGAGATGTCTGCCAGCGTTCGCCAGGCGGTGCTGGTCCGCAGCGAGAACGACGTCCTTGCCAGCACATTCGCCGACAAGGGTTCTGAGGAGGTCATGGTGAAGACGGCGCGCGCGATGTTGGACGCCGCCCGCGGCGAGTCCAAGGCAATGGGCAGGACGGCGCTCAGCCAGCTGTTTGTGGAGGCGGCGTCAGGGTGCGTTTTTATTGTTGCCGGTGAAAAGGACACCTGGCTGGCTGCTACAACCGGCACCGACCCCACCGTGGGGCTGGTGTTGTACGATATGAACACCGCGCTTAGGACCGCCCTGGAGGGAGAGGCCGAAGGCGCATACTCCAAGTAGGGAGTTATGGCAAAAGGAAGATTCTTTTTCACAGGGTTTTTATTGTCGGCGGCTTCAGCCTTAGGGATCACGTACCTGCTCAAGAAAGTGCGCCGCCAGCCGCGGGTTGAGCTTTATTTTGATGATGGCTCCCTGCTGGCGGTAAACAACAAGAGCTCCAGTCTGTCGGTTAAACTGACAGGCATGGCGGATGAGCTTTTAAAGCAGGCGCTGTAAGACCTGTTATCTGCCGAGCCTGTCATCTATCCTCTTCATCTAAGAGCTTATTTCGATAGGTAATTCGTTGCGAGGCCGAGCGAAAAGGCGATGGGCAAGGACGCAGGAGTAAAAAGCCCGCAGTCGTACCCGCTGCGGTACGTCGAGGACTTTTTGCTCCGAGGACGCCGCCCATCGCCTTTGCAGCCGGCAGCAGCAGAAGATGCCTTTTGAGATAGATTCTTATTACTCCGAGGACGCAGCCCATGGTCTTTGTAGTCGGCCGCAGCAGAATACGCCTATCGAAATAAGCTCTAAGATCAGACATGGTATCAATAATGGAGGATTGTTGCTGATTAATGGGCATCTGGCTGAGAAGGCCCTGGCGGCGGCGCTTGAGCGGGGCGGTGAGTTTGCCGACCTTTATGCAGAGCGCCGCGCCTCCATGTCGTTGAGTCTTGAAGACGGCAAGCTGGAAAAGATCGCGCGCGGGCTGGACGCCGGGGCCTCCATCAGGGTGATTCGGGGCAGGAGCATCTCTTTTGTATCCACTGAAAAGACGGATGAGCGTTCGCTGATCGAGGCTGCGCGCCTTGCCGGCGAGGCGGTCAGGGGAGGCGGGAGCAACATAGCACCGCTGGCTGCCCTTGCACCCGCTTCTGTTCACACAATCGAGGTCCCCCCCGATTCGGTAGCCGCGGGCGAAAAAGCGAAGCTGCTGCGGGCGGCCGACAGGGCGGCCCGGGCCATGGGGCCGGAGGTGGTCCAGGCTTCCATCGGCTTCAGTGATGATATCAGCCACATTATGATCGCAAATTCCGAGGGCTGCCTCGCCCAGGAGGAGCGCGCCCGCGTGCGCCTGATCGCGCGGGTAGTCGCTTCGCGGGAAGGCGTCCTCCAGACCGGCTACGACAGCATCGGTGCCCTGAAGGGGATGGAGCTTTTTGCTGCGGGCTCGGCGGAGCGGCTGGGCGCTTCCGCAGCGGAAAAGGCCATCACCATGCTTGACTCCCGGCCGGCTCCCAGCGGCAAGATGGCGGTGGTGATGCACCGCGGCTTTGGCGGCGTTCTTTTTCATGAGGCCTGCGGCCACGGGCTGGAGGCAGACGCCGTGGAAAAGGGAGCCAGTGTCTTTGCCGGTCGCGTCGGTGAGCGGGTCGCCTCCGGGCTGGTGACGCTGATTGATGATGGCAGCATTGCCAACGAATGGGGCTCGGGAAGCTTCGATGATGAAGGCGTCCCCACGCGGCGGAACATTCTGATTGAAAAAGGGGTGCTGAAAGGGTTTATGTTTGACAGGCTGCGGGCGCGCAGCGCCGGCGCTGTCCCAACGGGAAACGGCCGGCGCCAGTCTTTCCGGCATCCGCCAATCCCGCGGATGACAAACACTTTTATCCTTGCCGGAAGCGCGGTTGCCGATGAGATCATCGCAGCGACGGAGCATGGTTTTTTCGCCAAGACGCTCTCCGGTGGCCAGGTGGAGCCGGCGACTGGCGATTTCGTGTTCGGAGTTTCCGAAGGCTATCTGATTGAAAACGGCAAGGTGAGTTATCCCCTGCGGGGAGCAACCTTGATCGGCAATGGGCTCACTGCGATGAAAAATGTTGACATGGTGGCCGGCGATTTTGAGATGAACATTGGCGTCTGCGGCAAGGACGGACAGGGAGTGCCGGTGGGAAGCGGCCAGGGAACGCTTCGAATTCTCAATATGACCGTGGGCGGGACGGAAGTTTGAAACCAGACGCTGGACGCTGGATGCTGGACTCTGGATATTGGATAAAAACCAAAAAACTGGAGGCTGGAGGTCCGGTGAAGCCTAATTTAACGATCTTAATGCAGCGCAGTGTAAAAATTGAAACAGGCAGTTAAAAAGCCATGATGGAGCTGGCTAAAAAGGCGCTCGAGCAGGCGATAGCGACCGGCGCGGAGCAGGCAGAGGCGTTTGCCCAGCTTAACAGGTCGATGCGAGTCAAGGTTTACCGGCAAGAAGTGGAAGAGTTGGTCAGCGCCACCGGCAGCGGCGTCGGCATCCGCGTCATCAGCGGCGGATCGGTTGGCTATGCCTACACGTCCGACCTTTCCGCCGGCGGCATCGAGGCCGCCGCCCGGGCAGCGGCCGAGGCAATGTCGGTGACATCTGCGGACGAGTTTGCCGGCCTGCCTGAGCCGGCGGCAGAATTTCCGCGGCTTGACCTTTACTCCGAGCGGCTGGGAGCTGTACCGGTGGCGGACAAGATCTCGCTGGCGATGGCGGTGGAGAAGGCGGCGCTGGAGCATGACTCCCGCATCCAGCAGGTCGAGGCGGCGACTTACAGCGAGAGCGACAGCTCCGTCGCCATCGCCAACTCATTGGGGTTTGCCCGCAACTACGCGGAGACTTCCTGTTTTGCTTTTCTGCAGGCTATCGCCGCCGCGGACGGCCAGATGCAGACGGGTGTCTCTTTTGTCACAGGCAGGGAACCTGGTCAACTCGATGCCGCCGCTGCTGGCAAGGAAGCTGCCCGGCGGGCGCTGTCGCTGCTGGGAGCCAGGCAGTGCGCCAGCATGAGCTGCCCGGTGGTAATGGATCCCTTTGTGACTGCCAGCGTTATCGGAGTCGTTGGCTCGGCGCTTACCGGCGAAGCGGTGCAGAAACGGCGCTCCATGTTTGCCGGCCGGCTGGGAGAGCAGGTGGCCGGCGGACTGGTGAACCTGCTTGACGACGGTCTCCATCCCGAGGGACTGGCCAGCGCTCCTTTTGATGGTGAAGGCGTTCCCACCAGGCAGACAAAATTGATTGAAAGTGGCGTTTTGCAGGGTTTCTTATATGACACATATTCGGGCAGAAAGGAAGGCCGTGCTTCCACCGGCAATGGGGCCAGGCGCTCCTACCGCTCGCAGCCACATGTCGGGCCTACAAATCTGCGGCTGATTGGCGGCGGCGCGGCTCCGGCTGCATTGCTGGACGGTATTGATCTTGGCTTACACGTCATGGACGTAACTGGAATGCACTCCGGCGTCAACATGGTCTCCGGCGATTTTTCCGTAGGCGCCACCGGCCGGTTGATAAGAAATGGCAATTTGTCAGAACCGGTGCGTGAGGTCACGATCGCCGGCAACTTGCTGGATATGCTTGGTAATATCAAAGAAATCGGAAATGACAACCGGTGGGTTCCATTTGGCGGCAGCGTCAACGCTCCCTCGATCCTGATTGCTCCGATGACTGTCAGCGGAAAGTGAAAAACAGCCGAAAATGGCTTGTAAAGCGCATTTCCATCTGATAATGTCCATAACCGCCAGCTTCTTAAACCCTTAAAACAGGAGGCATGGAAGTGGGAAAGTCCGAGTTTGTAAGTGCAATTGCCGACAAGGCAAATCTTAACAAGACGCAGGCGGCCGCGGCCGTCGATGCCTTCATCGATACGGTGACGGCGTCGCTGAAGAAAGGCGAAGAAGTGCAGTTCACCGGCTTCGGCAAGTTTAGTGTCCAGAAGCGGTCTGCGCGCGAGGGCATCAACCCGCAAACGAAGCAAAAGATCCAGATTCCAGCCAGCAAGGTTCCCAAGTTCAGCGCCGGCAGCCAGTTGAAGCAGGCAGTAAAATAAGCCGGGAAGCCGGAGGCCTGTCCCCGGCGTCTATTTGACAGAGGTGTTTCAGGCCGCGGGAGCCTTCGGCTCCCGCGGCCCTCTTCATCCAGGCCCGTCTAGGCCGGCAAATTCTGCGCCGGCCGCGCTGGAAACATAACCCTGTTGGGGCGGGCTCTTTTTGTGCTAGAATCACCCCCGTGAGCTACGATCTTCTGACCACATACCAACTGGCGCCGTCAATTCTGTCAGCTAATTTTGGCCGGCTTGAGGAAGAAGTCGGCAAGGTGATGGACGCCGGAGCGCGCGTCGTCCACATAGACGTCATGGACGGGCGCTTTGTCCCCAATATCACCATCGGACCGGTTGTTGTCGAATCGATCCGGGACCAGGTCCACGAAGCCGGCGGCGTTCTGGACGTCCATCTGATGATTGAAAATCCCGAGCGCTACATCGAAGCATTCGCGGCGGCGGGGTCCGACTGGATCAATGTTCATGCCGAGGCCTGTATCCATCTGAACGCCGTGCTGGCCCAGATCAGGGCGGCTGGCTTAAAGGCCGGCGTTACCCTCAACCCGGCCACGCCGCTGGCGACAATTCAGGAAGTCACCGGCGATATTGATTTCGCGCTGATGATGACGGTCAATCCGGGCTTCAGCGGCCAGCAATTCATTGCCTCGGTGCTGCCTAAAATCAGGCGGGCCCGCATGCTGCTCCCCGACCATGTCGGCATCGAGGTTGACGGCGGCGTTGCGCCGGACACGATTGAAGCGGCGCTTGACACCGGCGCCAACCTGTTTGTGGCCGGCTCGGCGGTATTCGGCGCGCCGGACCCGGCTGCGGCGGCGCGCAGCTTGATTGAAGCAATGGAGAGTCGAAAGGAATTCTCAGATTAGAGACTGCCGGGACAGGCTCTTGGGCGCCCGGAGCTTGCTGAAATAGGCTCGTTGGGTGGAAACGCTTTCTCCTATTTGTTATCATTTTCACGTGTAATAATTTAATAGCGCTGTGATGGCAGCAGTATCTTCGGGGCGGGGTGGAACTCCCCACCGGCGGTCAAAGTCCGCGACCCTCCTTAGGGAGGCTGACCAGGTGAAATTCCTGGGCCGACAGTAAAAGTCTGGATGGGAGAAGATATAAGCTTGTTTAAGCTTGGATGCCCTGGGATGTACGCTGCCCGGGTTTTTTTAGTTCCAAGTTCAAGGTTTATAACTTGGCGCTTGCGGTCGAAGAAACGGATTAGCTTAGACAAACCAGTTCAAGAGATGAAGGGCTCAACATTGAAGAAAGTTAAAAATGGTTTTAATCCACCATCCACCATCCACCATCCGCTGTTTGATAACTGGCATTGACATCAGCTTCATGCAGCGGGCATTGAACCTGGCCGAACTGGGCCGGGGCAGAACCAGCCCCAACCCGGTCGTGGGCGCTGTTATCGTCAAGAGCGACGAAGTTATCGGCGAAGGTTATCACGAAAGGGCCGGAGCCGACCACGCGGAAGTGGCGGCCATCAAGTCCGCAAAAGGGGACATCAGGGGCGCGACTGTTTACGTAACTCTTGAGCCGTGTTGCCATAAGGGCAGGACCGGCCCCTGCACCGAGGCCCTGATTCAGGCGGCTGTTTCCCGCGTGGTTGTAGCTGCGCTTGACCCTTCCACGAAAGTTAACGGCAAGGGCGCCGGCGCCCTCAAGGAAGCTGGCATCGAGGTCGAGTTGATTGACGGCGCCGTTGCCGCCCGGGCCCGCGCTCAGAACGAGGGCTTCCGCAAGCACGCCGTCACCGGCCTGCCTTTTGTTACATTTAAGAGCGCCATGAGCCTGGACGGAAAGATTGCGACAAAGTCGGGGGATTCCCGCTGGATCTCCGGGGAGGAGAGCCGGGCGCTGGTTCACTCTCTCCGCTCTGGGGTTGACGCCGTCGCCGTGGGCGGTGGCACCGCCCTGGCTGATGATCCCATGCTCACCTGCCGTTTGGATGGCGATTTTTCGCAGCCACTCCGGATTGTTTTTGACTCTGGCGCCAATTTGTCGCCCGGCAGCAAGCTGGTCAAGACCGCCGGTGAGCCCCGGACACTGGTTATTGCTTCCCCGGAAGCGCCGCCGGCAAAGGTGGATGCTCTGAGGCAGGCGGGAGCGGAGGTAATGATCGCCGCCTCCGCACGCAGCCGCATTGACATCGGCGATGCCCTGACGAGGCTGGGATCGATGGACCCGCCCGTTTTGAGCCTGCTGCTGGAAGGCGGTCCGACGCTGGCGGCATCGTTTGTCGAGGCGGGCGCTATTGATAAGGTGATGATGTTTGTTGCTCCCAAACTGATTGGTGGCGAATCGGCAAAGACACCGGTCGAGGGCGGCGGTTTTAACTTGGTGGGCGAGGCAATGCCGCTCTTCCGCCTGTCGCACAAGCGTATCGGCGAGGATGTGCTGATCACTGCATATACTGCGGAAGATGAATGGTGATAAGGCGGATGGTGGATATTGGATTTTGGATAAAGCCAAAAAAACTGGAAAACAACTTGTCAAATGATAAATATTAAGTACAGTATTTTGGAACTTGGAACTAAATCATGTTCACAGGCGTAGTTGAAGAATTGGGAAAACTTATCAGCCTGGAGATGGGCGCCGACAGCGGCGTCATCACCATAGAGGCAGCGATGGTGCTGGAAGGAACGCGGCTGGGCGATTCCATCGCCGTCAATGGTGTCTGCCTGACGGCGCGGTCTCTTGGCAAAAGCACTTTTTCCGCCGACGTGATGCCGGAGACGCTCAGGAAGAGCAACCTGGGGAGCTTAAGGCGCGGCGCCGTTGTTAACCTGGAACGGGCGATGAGCCTGGGCGGGCGCCTGGGCGGGCACCTGATGCTTGGCCATGTTGACGCCACCGGTAAAGTGGTTTCCGTCCGCCCGGAAGGGACGGCGGTTGTTTACACAATCTCGGCGCCGGAGGGGCTGCGTCGTTATATCTTGCCGCAGGGCTCGGTGGGCGTGGACGGCATCAGCCTCACCGTCGCCCGGCTGGAGGGTGGGCGGTTCAGCGTCTCGCTGATCCCGCATACGGTGAAGATGACGACGCTGGGTCACTGTGGAGTCGGCTACGAGGTCAATCTTGAAGCCGACGTTATCGGCAAGTATGTCTACAAAATGCTCAAGGGAGGACTGCCCGGGGGCCAGGGGGAAGGCGGCCTCACCATTGAGAAGCTGGCAGAGGGGGGATTTTTGTAACCGTTCTCGCCTGAACTTTAAACTTGTAATATCGAACTTCTAATCTGTTTGGAGCGTGAGCACAAGGCATGACAGCAAAAAGCAAACAGCAGGACAAAAAAGAAAAGCAGGACACGCCGTTTAGCTCGATTGACGAAGCCATCGCCGATATTCAGGCCGGCAAGATCATCGTCGTTTGCGACGACGAGGACCGCGAAAACGAGGGCGACCTGACGATGGCGGCCCAGTTCGCCACGCCGGAGGCCATCAATTTCATGGCCACCCATGGCCGCGGCCTCGTCTGCCTGGCGATGACGCCGGAGAAATGCGGCGAGCTTGATCTGCCGCAGATGGTGCAGAAGAACGAGGCCACTTTCAGCACCGCCTTCACCGTCTCGATCGAGGCGCGCCACGGGGTGACAACCGGCATCTCCGCCGCCGACCGCGCCCACACGATTCAGACCGCCATCAAACCGGACGCCAGGCCGGCAGACCTGGTGCAGCCGGGCCATGTTTTTCCGCTCCGGGCCAAGCCGGGCGGGGTGCTGGAGCGCACCGGCCAGACTGAGGCCTCTGTTGACCTTGCCAGGCTCGCCGGCCTGGAGCCGGCCGGCGTCATCTGCGAGATCATGAATGAGGACGGCACCATGGCGCGCGTCCCGGACCTCGTGCCATATTGCCGCAAACACGGGCTGAAGATAATCACCGTCGCCGACCTGATCAAGCACCGCCGCAAGACCGAGAAGCTGGTCAGACGGGCCGCCGAGGCGCGGCTCCCGACCCGGTTCGGCGACTTTAAGGCGATTGGCTACGAGAGCCTGCTTGATGGCGAGCACCACGTGGCCCTGGTCAAGGGCGATGTGGCCGGCGCCGAGAATGTGTTGGCGCGGGTACATTCGGAGTGCCTCACCGGCGATGTCTTCGGCTCAATGCGCTGCGATTGCGGCGAGCAGCTTTACCATGCCATGCGCATGATCGAGGAGGAAGGCAAGGGGGTGTTGCTCTACCTATCCCAGGAAGGCCGCGGCATCGGCATCCTCAACAAGTTGAAGGCCTACGAGCTGCAGGAACGGGGCCGCGACACGGTCGAGGCCAATGAGGAGCTTGGCTTTCCTGCCGATTTGCGAGACTATGGGATCGGCGCCCAGATCCTGGTTGACCTGGGGCTTTCCACCATCCGCCAGATGACGAACAATCCCAAAAAAATCAAGGGGCTGGAAGGATATGGGCTTAAAATTGTGGAAAGAGTGCCCATCGAGATGCCGCCCCAGTGCGAAAACGTCGCCTACCTGGCAACCAAGAAAGCTAAGATGGGGCACATTCTGCATCATCAGGATCTCCGGTTTGGGGCGGATGAGGAGGAAGAAAGATAGCGCCTGGCGCCCGGCCGCAGCAGGACCGCATCGCCGCAAAGGATTTCATAAGACGAAAGGAATGATTTATGGCCAACGATTTCAAGAGTTATGAGGGAATGCTTGATGCCAAAGGCCTTAAGTTTGGCATCGTGGTGGCCCGCTTTAACGAATTTATCTCCGCGCGCCTGCTGGACGGCGCTCTCGATTGCCTTGTCCGCCACGGCGCCGGCAAGGGCGCCATCGAGGTCGCCTGGGTGCCGGGCGCGTTTGAGATCCCGCTGGTGGCGGCGAAGATGGCCGCCAGTGACAAATATGACGCCGTCATCTGTCTCGGTGCCGTCATCCGCGGCGGCACGCCGCATTTTGACTACGTAGCTGCCGAGGTGTCAAAAGGAATCGCCAAGGTTTCGCTGGACAGCAAGGTGCCGGTGGCAATGGGCGTGCTGACCACGGACAGCATCGAGCAGGCCGTCGAACGCGCCGGCACCAAGGGCGGCAATAAGGGCTGGCAGGCCGCCGCCGGCGCCCTGGAAATGGCGCAGCTGATGAAACAACTTTAAAGTTAATGGACAGAGGCAGCCGGAAATCACCGGAGCGCGTTTTTCCGCGGCAGTTGGTTTTTATTGTCCCGCCGCATATCCAGAAGGAGATCATCAGGAACGGCACGGCCGCCGAGCGCGAAGCGATGCTGCATCAGCTGTCGGTCTCAGAGATGCTGCGTGGCGGGAGGCAGGCTTTCGCCGGACCGGCCGCGGCGGTGCCGGCGGGCCGGAGGCGCCGCGCCGTTTACGATGCCGGCGGCTCCGAGCAGTTGCCGGGGCTGCTGGTGCGCGAGGAAGGCGGCCGCGCATCCCGGAACCGCGCCGTCAACGAAGCCTACAGCGCCAGTGGCCGCATGTACGATTTCATGGCAAAGGTTTACGGCCGCAGCTCCATCGACGGGCGCGGCATGCGCCTTGACGCCAGCGTCCATTTTGGCGTCCGCTACGACAATGCCTTCTGGAATGGCAGCCAGATGGTTTACGGCGATGGCGACGGCATGGTCTTTAACCGCTTCACCAGGGCTATCGATGTAGTCGGCCACGAGCTGACGCATGGAATCACCCAAAACGAGGCCGGGCTTCAGTACCGGGACCAGCCGGGCGCGCTGAACGAATCCTTTTCTGATGTTTTTGGTTCCCTCCTCAAGCAATGGGTGAAAAAACAAACCGCGGCCCAGGCAGACTGGATCATTGGCGAGGGCCTCTTCACCAGGAGGATCAAGGCGGCGGGCTTAAGGTCGATGAAAGCGCCCGGCACCGCCTATGACGACCCCCTGATCGGACGCGACCCGCAGCCGGCCCACATGAAAGATTATTACCGCGGCGCAGATGACAACGGCGGCGTTCACATCAACTCCGGCATTCCCAACCATGCTTTTTACCTGGCCGCCGTTGCCATTGGCGGCAACGCCTGGGAAAAAGCCGGCCGGGTCTGGTACGTGGCCTTGTGCGACCGGCTCCGGCGCGGCTCTTCGTTTGCCGATACGGCCAGGATCACCGTGGCTGTGGCTGGCGAGCTTTTCGGTAGGGGCGGCAAGGCGCAGGCAGCCGTGCAAAGCGCCTGGAAACAGGTCGGCGTGGCCGGGTAAGCGCAGGCAGGCAAGGCGCAACCTGGCGAGACTGATAGGCAAGGCTGATGAAGATAAGCTTCGAGCGCAGCGGCGGATTTGCGGGAATGCACCTGGCGGTCAAGTTTGAGCTGGGCTCGCTGGGAGGCGCCGATGCCGGCCGGCTTCGCCAACTAGTCAGCGATGCCGGCTTTTTTGACCTGCCGGCGCAGGTTTTGTCAAAGGAGCGGCAGCCGGACCGTTTTAGTTACAGGCTGACGGTGACCGGGAAGGAGCGCAGCCACACGGTCGAGGTTGACGAGGAAGTGGTTCCAGGCCAGCTCGCGCCCCTGATTGACTGGTTGACAAGGATGGCAGCTTCGCGGTAGTTATCCAAGAGGAAACGCGCCGCCGGAGAGAGGCTGTTGCTAGACGGCTTTTTGCACCTTGCCGGCGCTGATGCACTTGGCGCAGACGTAGGCGCGCGTGGGGGCGCCGCCCTGGATGATCCTGATCTTTTGCAGGTTGGGGTTAAACCGCCGCCGGGTGGCGCGGTTGGAGTGGCTGCGGTTGTTGCCGTAGCCGGGCTTTTTGCCGCAAACTGAACAGACTTTTGACAATAGCGTTCCTTTGTTTTAAGGTTTATCAATAATTAAGCACGCCATCAAGCCGGATCCCAGTATCCAGCGTCTGCTTAACGGCGTAATTATGCTATAGTCGCTGCTTAAATGCAAGAAGGAGAGGCCATAACCAAGCATGGCTGCACCGTTGCCTTCGCCGGGTCTGGGCCGCTTCAGCCGGCAAAACTGCCTCCCACTTCCAAAGCCTGTTTTAACCCTCCCCGGCTGGCGGAGCCGCTCACGGTTCTTCCCGGCGTCGGGCCGGCAACAGCCGGCGCGGCCGGCAAGCTGGGCTTGGCCGTCCTCGGCGACCTCCTTTTTCATTATCCCTTTCGCCACGAGGATTTTACCAGCAGGAAAAAGATCGGCGAGCTAAAGTATGGCGAGGAGGCAACCGTCGCCGCCAGCGTGGAAAGGGTGGCGCTGGCGCGCACACGGCGGCGCAGCCTGCATCTTGTGAGGGCAGTGGTCCGCGACGAGACCGGGTACATGCAGGCGGTCTGGTTCAATCAGGATTACCTCGCCGAGCTGCTCAGGCCCGGGGAAAGCCTGCTCCTGCGCGGCTCCTACGGCGCCGGCGCCTTTAAGGTGAGGGAGCATGAGATATTGGGGCGCGGCGAAGCAGGACTGCACACTACCGGTTACGTGCCTGTTTATGCCACCACGGAAAGGATCACGGTAAAACGGCTGCGCGGCTGGCTGGCGCGGGTCCGGCCGCTGATGGCGCAGCTGGCCGATCCTCTGCCGGCGCCGCTCAGGGCGGAGTTGCGCCTGCCGTCTAAAGCCGACGCCGTGCTTGCCATGCACTTTCCCCGCACGCCGGCGGACTTCCGGCAGGCAGAGCGGCGCCTGGTCTTTGAAGAGCTGTTTCTGCTGCAGGCGGCGCTGCTTTGGCGCCGGCGCCAGTTTGCGGCTTTGCAAAACGGGGTTAAATTGGGGCCGGTGGGGGAGTTAACCAAGAGTTTTATCCGCGCCCTGCCTTTCAACTTGACAAAAGACCAGAAGCGCGTTTGCAGCGAGATTTCTGCTGATCTGCAGAGCCCGCGGCCGATGCAGCGCCTGCTGCAGGCAGATGTTGGCGCCGGCAAGACGGTTGTCGCTCTCTACACGATGCTGCGGGCGGCAGAATCCGGCCGCCAGGCGGCGCTGATGGCTCCCACCGAGGTGCTGGCGGAGCAACATTTTTTCAGTCTGGAGCGGATGCTCGCCGGCCTGCCGGTGCGCATTGCTTTTCTTTCCAGCCGCCTGAAGGCCGCTGAGCGGCGCCGGCTACTGGACCGGATTGCTTCCGGCGAAGTTGACATCGTGGCCGGCACCCACGCGCTGATTCAGGAGGGCGTCAGCTTCGTCTCCCTGGCGGTGGTCGTTGTTGACGAGCAGCACCGCTTTGGCGTCAGTCAGCGCGAAAATCTTGCTGTCAAGCCCGGCGGTGGCGGCCCGGTTCCCCACGCTTTGCACATGACGGCAACGCCTATCCCCAGGTCGCTGGCGCTGACGCTATACGGCGACCTTGAGACCAGCGTCATCAGGTCGCTGCCGGCAGGGAGGCGCAAGGTCGGCACCTGGCAGGTCCCCGAGGCCAAGCGCGCCGCCGCCTACCGGTTTATCCGCCGGCAATTGGACGAGGGCCGCCAATGCTACGTTGTCTGCCCCTTGATTGAGGAGTCAGATACAGTTCAGGCCCGGGCCGTGGAGACGGAGGCCGCGCGCCTGAAGGGCAGCGAGTTTTCCGGCTACCGCCTCGGCGTCCTCCATGGCCAGATGCCGCCCGCGCAGAAGCAGCGGGCCATGCAACTGTTTGCATCCGGCGTTATCCAGGTGCTGGTGACCACAACCGTGATTGAAGTCGGCGTCGATGTTCCCAATGCGTCTGTGATGATGATCGAGGAGGCCGACCGTTTCGGCCTGGCGCAGCTGCATCAGCTGCGCGGCCGCGTCGGCAGGGGCAGTCACAAATCATATTGCCTCCTTTTCGGCGACCCGAAAACAGAGCAGGCCAGGCGCAGGCTGGCGGCGATGGAGTCGGCCGCCGACGGTTTCGCCCTCGCTGATCTTGATCTTCAGATCAGGGGGGAGGGGCAGCTGTTTGGCGAGCGCCAGTCCGGCCTGCCGGATTTAAAGCTGGCGCGGCTGGCCCGCGACCAGGAAGTCCTGGCGCTGGCGCGCCGGAAGGCGGGGGCGCTGGTGGGCGCCGGCCGCGGGCTGGCCGGCCCCGAGCACGCCTTGCTGCGGGACGAGATCAAGCGTGTTTTTGGCGATGTGGGGCGGCTGGGGCGGGTTTGAAGCCAGGAGAAGAGGGGTTGGAAAAAGACGGGGCGCGGCAATCCGGAGGATTGCCGCGCCCCGTCGCCACCATTTTCAATGTCTTTCAGGCAGGCACAGGCCCCTTCAGCAGGCGCAGGCCTTTAGCCTGCGCAGACCCGAAACCCGAAACTGATTTTTTTACACCGGCCGCTTCAAGTAGGAAACAACTTCATCGACCGGCTCAGGCCGGCCGGCAATCTTCCAGGCCTTAAGCGGATCAATAAATTCCTCATTGACGCATTCGCGCGGCTGGTGTACGTGGCGGCAAACAGAGCCGAGAATTGGGAATGACTGGTAATTCGCGTAATAGGTTCTCATGAACTTAAGCACCCCCATCTGCTCCGGCGTTAGCTCCCCGATACCTTCCTGATCGGCCAGCGCCTGGGCCACGTTTTCATTCCAGTTGTCCGCATTGATCAAATAACCATCCTCGTCAACATTGACTCTTTCGTTTCCGCATACAAGCTGTGGCATTGTTATTCCTTTCCGAAAAGTTACGGCAGAGAAGCCTTTCTTTTTTGGATTCTTGACCTTGGATGTTTGGTTTAGGTTTTATCCAAAATCCAAAATCCAATGTCAAATGTCCGGGTTTAAAGCTCGCCCATCTGTTCAAGATCGTTCTCCAGGTCGCGCACGTACTGGTCGATCAGTACACCCAGGTAGAGGCACTGCTGGCCGTCCATGCAGCCATCAGCATCCTTTTTGTCCAGAAAGGCGTAGCGGCTGTGGCCGCCTTTCCTAAACCTTACTACCCAGGCGTCTCTCTCGTCGTCAGAGGCGAGACTAAGCGCGATTTTATGCCTGCTGAGCTCGGGATACATTTCCAGTAATCGATCTTCCAGTGCTACCTGCGTATAACCCATCATTCCTCCTTATGACGGTAGGGCATGCAACAAAGTTATCTGCATTGGAACAGCAGCTTGACTTATTCATTTCCACTTGGCGAGAATTTAAGCATCGCCGGCTGACGCCATTTGCCGTTGATTCCTGAGCAATCCAATGAAGATAAAGCGCTGCTTCTGATTATTCTTATCTGCAAATCTTATTGACGCTTGCAGCAAAACGGTGATATTATCCCCCATTACCATGAAATAAGAGTCAGCATGTAGGAAATCAGCATTGAGGCGTTTCGCAAAGCGTCTCGCCAGGTTATTGAGGCACGGCTGTTTTTGTCCCGCCAGAGATTGAGACAGCTTGTGATCTTGAGGTCCGGGTCGCCGGGTGGTTTCGGGACAGTATCCTGAACGCCTGATGGCGGCGGCTCGAACCTTTAATATTTTGGGGCATTATGAGTACACCTTGATTAGTTCGAGGGAGTTGTCGTTTTGGTGCCACCCGCAGTTGCTGAAATTAAGCCAGGCGTCCCATAAGGACAGAAAGAGAGGTTGGCATGTCTTTCGAGCCGCCAATTGAACAGGTCAAGGGAAAAATTCGTGAAATGATAGTCGGTGAGGCCACCCGGGTTGGCGGGGAGTCCACATTCCCGTTTCATCTTTGGGAGGGTGGCATGCCAAACCCGCCGGTTGTTGCCATGGAAGTTTATGACGAGCCCCAGCGCGAGTGGCCCGAGGCTGTCCGCAAGGTTTACGAAGACGTTATGGACGACCCCGTTGCCTGGGCGAAAAAATGCCAGGATGAGTTTGGCGCCGACGCCATTGCCCTCAAACTTCAGAGCACCGACCCCAACGGAACCGATGCCCCTCCGGAAGCAGCCGCAGAAATAGTGAAGAATGTCAACAGCGCTATTGACATTCCCCTGATTATCTATGGCACAGGTTCACCGGAAAAGGATACAGAGGTGCTGAAAAAAATTGCCGAGTCGCTTCCCGATGACAATATTCTCATTGGCCCGGTGGAAGAATCAAATCACCGCCAGATTGGCGCTGCGGCAATGGGCTACAAAAAGCCGGTAATCGCTTTTACTTCCATGGATGTGAACCTGGCCAAGCAGCTGAACGTGCTGTTGACCCAACTGGGGGTGCCGGATGACAAAATCATCATTGACCCCACCACCGGCGCCTTGGGATACGGGCTGGACTATTGCTATTCTATTATGGAGAGAGACAGATTGGCTGCTCTTGCCCAAAATGACGGCAAGATGCAGATGCCCATATTTAATAATGTGGCTCCCGAGACCTGGAAGGCCAAGGAGGCCAAGGTTAGCGAAGAAGAAGAACCTACCTTCGGTGACGTTACGACCAGGGGGATCCTGTGGGAGGCCGTCACTGCCACTTCCTTGCTTCTGTGCGGCTCGAACGTGCTGGTCATGCGCCATCCTGAGGCTGTGAAACTGGTGCGCAAAGCGATCGAGGGTCTTCAGGAGCAGGCTAAGGAGAAAATCGCATCATGAGTGATTCTGAAGAGACAAAGAAGAAGGCGGAGCCCCGCAAGAAAACTATCGATCCAGCGGCGCTGGAGGTGCTGGCCAAGGCTGAGGCCGCCGGCATCAGCACTGTTTTTTCCCGCGTTGATGAAATGAAGGCCTGCCCGATCGGCGCCGCCGGCTCCTGTTGCCAGCTGTGCGCCATGGGCCCCTGCCGCCTGGTGGGAAAAGGAGCGGCGGAAAAGACGGGCATCTGCGGCGCCACCCACGGCACGATCGGCGCCCGTTACATGGTCCGCGCTATTGCCGGCGGCGTAGCCGCCCATTCCGATCATGGCCGCGACATCGCCCGCACTTTGCTGGCGGTGGCAAAGGGACACGCCGGCAGCTACCAGGTCAAGGATACGGACAAGCTTTACCATGTGGCGGAAATGATGAATATTGCTACGGAAGGGCGAGAGGTCAATGACATCGCCGCCGACGTGGCCCAAAAAGCGCTGGACAACTTCAACGGCACCGCCGGCGACGAGCTTACTTATGTTACCCGCGCGCCGGCCCGGCGGCAGGAGATCTGGCGCAAGTACGGGCTTGTCCCCCGCGGCGTTGACCGCGAAGTGGTGGAGAGCATGCACCGCACCCACGTGGGCGTAGACCAGGAGGCTGGGCACCTGCTGGACCAGGGCATGCGCACTTCACTGGCCGATGGCTGGGGCGGCGCCATGCTGGCGACTGACCTTTCCGACATTCTCTTCGGTACTCCCAAGCCGCTGGTTTCCCAGGCTAACCTGGGCGTGCTGAAGAAAGATGAGGTGAACATCATTGTTCATGGACACGAGCCGACGCTGTCGGAAATGATCGTCGCCGCGGCCCAGGATCCGGAGCTGATCGAATACGCGAAAAGCAAGGGCGCCGCCGGCATTAACCTGGCCGGCATCTGCTGCACGGCCAATGAGGTTTTAATGCGCCACGGCATCCCGCCGGCCGGCAACTTTCTGCACCAGGAGCTAGCGATAATCACCGGCGCCGTGGAAGGGATGATCGTGGACGTGCAGTGCGTCTTGCAGGCGCTCTCGCCGCTGGCGCAGAAGTTCCACACCAAACTAATTACGACATCTCCAAAAGCGAAGATTCCGGGGGCGACGCACGTGGAGTTTGACGAGGAGCGTGCCCTGGAGACCGCCAAGGAGATCGTGAAGATGTGCATTGACAATTATGAGAACCGTGGCGACGTCGCCATCCCGGAGTATACCGGCGACCTGGTGGCGGGATTTTCCCACGAATACATCAATTACATGCTGGGCGGGCGCTACCGCGCCTCGTTCCGGCCGCTGAACGACAACATTATCAACGGCAGGATCCAGGGCGCTGTGGCGATTGTTGGCTGCAACAATCCCCGTGTCACCCAGGATGAGGGCATCATTTACCTGGTGCATGAGTTGATCAAGCGCGACATTCTGGTTGTCCAGACCGGCTGCGCCGCCCACGCTTCCGGCAAGCACGGCCTGTTGACGCCGGAGACGATGCAGATTGCCGGCGATGGCCTGCGCGAGGTCTGCGAAGCTGTTGGCATGCCGCCGGTGCTGCACCTGGGAAGCTGTGTTGACAACTCGCGCATTATGACCATATTAAGCCAGGTTGTCGAAGAAGGCGGTCTCGGCAATGACATCTCCGATCTGCCGGTGGCGGCAATCTGCCCTGAGTATTACTGCGAAAAAGCCCTGGCGATTGGCACCTATGCCGCTGCTTCCGGCGTTTTCGTGGTATTCGGCGTCCGCAATCCGGTTGCCGACTGCACCGAGGTAGTTGACATCATGTCCAATGGCTGGGAGCAGAAGGTGGGCGGCCAGCTTGTCTTCGAGCCCGATTATGAAAAGATCCTGGAGATGGTGACCGGCCGCATTCAGGAGAAGCGCCAGGCTCTGGGAATCCATGAGGAAAAAGAGCGCGTGCTCTTCGATATGGCTGCCAGGCGTGAGTTGTGAAAGCGGATCTTGGATGTTGGACATTGGACTTTGGAAAAAGCAGCCTGACTTTGGGGTGAAGCAAAGGAAGGAAGATAAATGAGCAAGATCATTGCGACATCAGTTATCGCCGGCGCCCACCAGTATGTCGCCGAGGCGGAAGAAGCTTTTGAGAAGGCAATGGACACGGCCGGCCCCGAAGCCACAATTGAGCTTCCCAATACAGGCTACTTCCTGCCGGTCATTTACGGGCTTACGGGCATCAAGGTGGAGAAGATCAAGGATATTGAGCAGGTGCTCAGGCATGCCCGTGAGCTGCTGCCTGAGGGTCCGGCCGGGCGTCTCTGGACTCCGTACCTGGGCACGGCGCTGGACGCCGGCGTCGCCACCCTCTTTTCCTGCGAGATCATCGAATCGCTGCGGTATCTGCTGGAGCCGGACTTCTACACGGCCACTGATTCCCCAACGGATGATAACCTCTGGCTGGGCGCCGCCGACGACCTCATCATGCGCGAGCGCGGCGTTGAGTTCGTGGACGGCACGGCGCCCGGGTTTGCCGCCATCACCGGCGCGGCCCCTGACGTGGAGACCGCCGTCGGGATCGCCAACCAGTTAAAGCAGAAAATGCTTTACGTGTTCATCGCCGGCAAGGACGGCGGCGTCAGCTTCGCCGAGCAGCTGGTTGAGGGCGGGGTGGACTTGGGTTGGAATACGCGCCTGGTGCCGTTTAGCCCTCATGTCTCCGGGCACATCTGGTCGCTGGGCTTCGCCGCGCGCGCGGCGCTGTCGTTTGGCGGCGTCGAGGCTGGCGATTACCGCAAGGTGCTCAGGTACAACAAGGAGCGCATCTTTGCCTTTGTGCTGGCTTTTGGCGAAGTCACCGACAGGAAATACGCCGTGGCCGCGGGCGCCATCTCCTATGGTTTTCCCACGATTGCCACCAGTGACATACCCGAGATTCTGCCGACCGGCGTCTGTACTTACGAGCATGTCGTCAGCAATGTCGCCTGCGAGGAGATTGTCAACCGCGCCATAGATGTGCGCGGCCTCAAAGTCGTCGTCACGGAAGTGCCGGTGCCGGTCTCCTACAGCCCTGCTTTTGAGGGAGAGCGCATTCGCCGGGGCGAGTACTGGGTGGAGATGGGCGGTCCCAAGTCGCTTGGCTGCGAGTTCACCGAGATCGCCGGGGAAGTCGAGGATGGCAAGGTGACTGTTGTCGGTCCCGAGATAGGCGATGTCGAGGAGGGCTCCACGATTCCAATCGCTATTCACGCCGAGGTGCAGGGCCGCAAGATGCAGAAGGATTTCGAGCCCATCCTGGAGCGCCAGGGCCATTCATTTTTTAACGAGGCCGAAGGCGTGCTGCACATGGGCCAGCGTGACACGGTCTGGATGCGGATCAGCAAGCGCGCTCATGACGCCGGCTTTACTTTTGAGCACCTGGGCAAGATTATTCACGCCCGCTACCATGCGGACTTCGGCGAAGTTGTTGATAAAGTTCAGATTACTGTTTATACAAAGCAGGAAGACGTGGAAAGGGTTCTGGAGCGCGCCCGCCTGGCATATCATGAGCGTGACGAGCGGCTAGGAAGTCTCACCGATGAAAGCGTCGACACCTTTTATTCCTGCATTCTCTGCCAGAGCTTCGCGCCGACGCATGTTTGCGTCATCACTCCCGAGCGCCCGGGGCTGTGCGGCTCCTATAACTGGCTCGATGGCAAGGCCGCCTACGAGATGAATCCAACGGGCGGCAACCAGCCGGTGCCCAAGGGCGAGACCCTCGATGAGGATCGTGGCCAATGGAGTGGCGTGAATGAATATGTCAAGGAACATTCCCAAGGCCAAGTTGAAGCTTTTAACACATATTCGATGATGGAAAACCCGATGACTTCCTGCGGCTGCTTCGAGGTGATCAGTTGTGTGCTGTCCATGTGCAACGGCATCATGACGGTTAACCGGGAGTTCAAGGGAGACACGCCTTCAGGGATGAAGTTCTCCACCTTGGCCGGCTCGGTCGGCGGCGGCGTCCAGACTCCCGGCTTTTTGGGCCACTCCCGCTTTTATATGGGCTCGCCCAAGTTCATTGCTGCCGATGGCGGCATCAAGCGGCTGGTCTGGATGCCCAAGGAGCTTAAGGAAGAGATGCGGGAAATCCTGGAGAAAGCTGGCGAGCGTGCCGGGGTTCCAGACCTGGTCGACAAGATCGCTACCGAGGAAAATGGCAGCGAGGAAGCGGAAGTCTTCGAATACCTCCAGAAAGTCGGACATCCGGCGCTGGAGATGGAGCCGCTGTTCTAATGTTGCCGGCTCGGCGCCGGGGACATTTCCTTTCACTTACGTTTGCGGGAGGAAACGAATCGATTGGCGTTTAACTCAGTTGGAAAGCGCTACTCGATTGCCCGCAAGCCGAACCGCTTCAGGAAACGTCCCCGGCGTCTTCGACTGAAGTTTGTTGCGGTATCCGTATTAGTTTGTCAAGGGCCGGCCTCAGCGCAGCGAAGGATTTTGAGTTTAAATATTGTCAACGACCGGAGTTATTCGAAGGGAGTGTAACACGTGGCTCTAAGCGGTCTGCAAATTTTTAAGCTGCTGGCAAAGACCAATTGCAAGGAATGCGGTTTCCCCACCTGTATGGCATTCGCCATGCAGTTGGCTGCCGGCAAGACAGAGCTGGACAAATGCCCCTATGTTTCTGACGAAGCAAAAGCGGCGCTGGGCGAGGCGTCGGCGCCGGCGGTACGCAAGGTGACTGTTGGCGCCGGCGACCTGGCTGTGACCGTAGGCGAGGAGACTGTCATGTACCGGCATGAGAAGCGCTTTGAGAACATGCCGGGAATTGGCGTAATGATTACCGATGAGATGGATGACGCCCAAGTGGACGGCCTGCTGGGACAGCTTAAGGAACAGCAGTTCAATTACGTCGGCCGGACACTGCGGCCACGGGTTGCCGCCGTTAAGGCGGCCGATGGGGCGGCGCTGGCGGCCTTGGCCGCCAAGGTCGATGCCGGCTCAGGCGCAGCGCTGGTCTTAATGCACGACGATGCCGGCGTTTTGCAGGCGGCCGCCGGCCCCCTAAAGGATAAGAAGCCGCTGCTTTACGCCGCCACAGAAGCGAATTTTGACGCGGTTGCCGGCGTCGCCAACGAGCTGGAAGTGCCATTTGTGATCAAGTCGGACAGTTTTGACAAGCTGGCCGGACTGGGACAAAAAGCGCTGGACGGCGGCTTTAAGGAAGTAATGCTTGATCCTGCGTCGGGCAGCCTGGGCGATGTGCTAATGGACCAAACGCTTATCCGCCGGGCGGCTATCAAAAAAACGCTGCGGGCCCTGGGTTTCCCGACGATTGGCTTTCCCTGCAATATGACGGATGACAAAATGCTGGAAGCCGTCTACGCGGCGGTGTTCGTCGCCAAGTACGCCGGCATTGTCATCCTCTCTGATCTGGAGCCGGCCCGGACGCTGCCGCTCCTGTACCTGGGCCAGAACATCTACACCGATCCCCAAAAGCCGATGCAGATGGAGCAGGGTGTTTATCCGCTTAATGAGCCCGGTCCGGAGTCGCCGATCCTGGTGACGACCAACTTTTCACTGACCTACTTTACTGTTTCCTCAGAGGTTGAAGCCAGCAAGGTCCCTGCTTGGCTGTGCATCATGGATGTGGAGGGCCAGTCGGTTCTTACCGCCTGGGCGGCGGGCAAGTTCGTTGCCGACGCCATTGCGCCTTTCCTGAAGAAAAGCGGCATCGGGGAGAAGGCGCCGCACAAGAAAGTTGTTATCCCCGGCTACGTCGCCCAGATCTCGGGTGAGCTGGAAGAGGAGCTGGGCGACGGCTGGCAGGTGCAGGTGGGCGTGCGCGAGGCCGCCGACATACCAAAGTTCCTCAGACAGTGGAGTGCGAATTAAAACTTTGGTTTCGGGTTAGGGGTTTCGGGTTGCGGGAGCTTCACGAATAGCACCGAAAATATTCCGGCAAACAACAACTGAGTACCAGGCGGGCTTTAAAAAATCAGTCCCCTGGGGGTTCTACTCACAACCCGAAACCCGAAACTATTTCTTATCATGGCCAACCAGACAGCGACCTTGCGTTCTTTTTCCCGCCCTGTCCCGGGTGACGAGTTAAGACGTCCTCCCTGCGAAGTTGCCTGCCCGATACGTACGGATGCCCAGCGTTATATCCAGCTCGTGGCTGAGGGCAGGTCCGCTGAGGCGCTGGCAGTCGTGCGGAAGACAAACCCTCTGCCACAAGTGATCGGCCGTATCTGTCCGCATCCCTGCGAGGACGCCTGCCGCCGCGGCCAGGTGGATGAGCCGATCGCTATCTGCAATTTAAAGCGGGTGGCTTCAGACGGGGCCAAGGCCGCGGAGCTGGGATTTAAGCCGCCTAAGGCAGCATTTACCACGGGGAAAAAAGTTGTCATCATCGGTTCCGGTCCATCGGGCCTGGCTGCGGCGCACGACCTGGCGCTGATGGGAGTGCAGCCGGTTGTTTTTGAGAAACAGCCCGAGGCCGGCGGTTTCCTGCGCAGCGGCATCCTGAGCTACCGCCTGCCGAAAAATATTCTCGACGAGGACATTGATTATATCCGTGGGATGGGCGTTGAGATCAAGACTGGCGTCAGGGTGGGAGAAGATGTGGATTTCAGCGATCTGGCGCAGGAATTTGACGCCGTGCTGATCGCGGTCGGGCTCTCTGAGAGCCGCTCGCTGCCGGTCCCGGGCGCCGGCCTGCCCCAGGTGCTACTGGCGGTGCCCTACCTGGAAGCGGTCAATGCCGGCCGCCCGGTGCCGGAGCTGGGGAAGGAAATCATCGTCATTGGCGGCGGCAACGTCGCCATTGATGTGGCCCGCTCCGCCAGGCGCCTGACCGGCGGAAAAGTGACGATGGTTTGTCTGGAAGCCGACTACGAGATGCCCGCCCATAGCTGGGAGATAGAGGACGCCACGGCCGAGGGCATTGGCATCATCTGCAGCCAGGGGCCGAATGCCATTATCGGCGAGGACAGGGTCGAGGGCCTGCAGGTGAAGAAATGCGAATCGGTCTTTGACGGGCAGGGCCGCTTCGCGCCGAAATTTTGCGAGACCGAGCTTTCCCTGATCTCGGGTGATACGGTTATCATCGCCATCGGGCAGATGTCAAATCTTGCTTTTCTACCAGATACAGGACCAGATATCAATGAGCGCGGCATCCTCATTTTTGACCGCGAGCAGTGCACAACTACCCGCCGCGGCGTCTTTGCCGGCGGCGAGGTGGTCACCGGCCCGGGTGCGGCGGTAAATGCGCTGGCCAGCGGCAAGCGGGCGGCAATTGCCATAGCGCATTACCTTGGCGTGGCTGTTGACTTTCCGGAAGAGCCGGTCGCAATCGGCGAGGTTCCCGCGGCTGTTGCTGAGAAAGTAAAGCCGGCGCCGCGAAGGAAAATGCCGGCCCGGCCTGCCGGCGGGCGGCTTCAGGATTTCAATGAAGTGGAGCTGGGGCTAACTGAAGTGGAGGCCCGCTGTGAAGCTTCCCGCTGCCTGCTTTGCACAGCCGGCGCCAGGTACTCGCAGCTAAAATGCATCGCCTGCCTGACATGTGTGCGCGTCTGTCCTTATGGAGCCCCCTGGGCCGACAAGGACGGCCTCGGCGGCATCTCGCCGGAGCGCTGCCAGGCGTGCGGCATCTGCTTTACCCAATGCCCGGCCAAAGCGATCGACCTGACGCTTCTTTCAGAGAATGACATTGAACGGGAGATCGGGGTTGCCCTGGCAAACGAATCGGGCGATGTCGAATTTGGCTGCTGGTATTCGCAATCGAGAGTCGAGCCCGAGGCGGGACTGGTGTTGCTCCCGTGCACGGGGCGTTTGAGCGCCGGGCTCATTTTAAATGCTTTTGAGCAGGGCGCAGGCAAGGTTTATGTCGCCGTCTGCAGTGAAAGCGAAGACGGTCATTTTATCCATGGTCACCGGCAGGCCAGGGCGGCGGTGGCAGAAGCGCAAAAGGCGATCGAGGAGGCCGGGCTCGGGCCGGAATCGATTGAAGTCCGCCTCGAGCCGGAGTTGAAATGTAAGAAAATATAGTTTCAGGTTTGGGCAACGAACTCTCGTCCTAACAATTACTCGAATTCATTAACCCGAAACCAATATTTCAAATGATTACAGCTGAACGTAAAGAATTTGATGAAATCAGGCAGATGACCGATCCGCACGAGAACGTGCTCGTGGCCGGCTGCAACACCTGCGTGGCTGTTTGCCTGACCGGCGGGGAGAAAGAAGCCGAGCAGCTTGCCCAGCAGCTGCGCATCGCCCGCAACCATGATGGCATCAAGGGCAAGGTTGAGGCGGTTACCGTTCTTAGGCAGTGCGAGAATGAGTACCTTGATTCGATCAGTGAGCAGGTGGAAAGGGCCGACATTGTTCTCTCTACTGCCTGCAGCATCGGTCCCCAGGGGCTGGTTTTCCGCTATCCCGCCAAACGGGTGGCGCCGGCAATGAACACAAATATGATGGGGTATGTCAAGGAGCATCATGTCTGGACCGAATACTGCGCCGCCTGCGGGTCGTGCCTGATTGCGGCCACCGGCGGCATCTGTCCCGTCGCGCGCTGCGCCAAGACGCTCCTTAACGGCCCCTGCGGAGGCTCCCAGAATGGCCGCTGCGAGATCTCGCCGGAAGTCCCCTGCGCCTGGCAGGAGATTTATGACCGGCTGGCGGCCCTCGGTGATCTTGATACGTTAAAAAGGATCGTTGGCCCCAAAAAATGGAATCTTTCCAATTCCGGCGGCCCGCGCACCATGAAAAAAGAAGGGTTCGAGCCATGAAGACAGGCTCGAACCTGGAGCGAATCCTGGAGTCGGGCGCTTTCGCGGTTACAGCCGAGCTTGGCCCGCCAAAGTCGGCCGATCCCCAGGTTATTATTGACAAGGCGGCAATTCTCAAAGACCATGTTGATGCGGTAAACATAACAGACAACCAGACGGCCATCGTGCGCATGTCAAGCGCGGCGGCTGCGAAAATCTGTATCGAGCAGGGCCTCGAGCCCGTGATGCAGATGACTTGCCGCGACCGCAACCGGCTGGCAATCCAGGCCGATATCCTGGGGGCGGCGGCGCTGGGCGTAAAGAACCTGCTTTGCCTCACAGGGGACCACCAGTGTTTCGGGAACCATCCGCAGGCGCTTGGGGTTTTCGATCTTGACTCAATTACCATGATCAGGATGGTCAAGGATATGCGGGACGGCCCAATGTTTCAGAACGGCGAAGAGATTACCGGGCCGGCGCCGAAGCTGTTTATCGGCGCCGCCGCCAACCCCTACGCCGATCCGTTTCCGTACCGGGCGCTCAGGCTGGCCAAGAAGGTTGATGCCGGGATAGGTTTTGTCCAGACGCAGATAGTCTTCAACGTAGACAAGTTTGAAGAATTCATGCACCAGTGCCGTGAGCTGGGGGTGAGCGAGCGCTGCCGCATCCTTGCCGGCGTCGCGCCGCTCAAAAGCGCCGGCATGGCGAAGTACATGAAAAACCGGGTGGCCGGCATGGACGTCCCCGATAAAATCGTCACCCGCATGTCCGGCGCCAAAGATGCCCAGGATGAGGGCATTCAGGTTTGCGTTGACATCATCAACCGCATCCGTGAAATCGAAGGTGTCGCGGGCGTCCATATCATGGCTGTTGAATGGGAGACCTCGGTGTCTGAAATAGTGAGAAGGGCGGGGCTGAAGAAATAGTTCCCGGTTTAAAGTTCAAAGTTCCAAGTTCCAAGTTCCAGGTTAGGGAGAGCTTGGATAAGATCTTTAACAGCGAACTTTTGAACAAACTTGGGACTTGGAACTTTCAATTGAGATTGGAGGGTTTATGAAGGCAATTGCTGAGAACATCAATGTGATGAACAAGAAGATCGGGGAGGCAATGCAGGCGCGCAACCCGGAGCCCGTCCAACAGCTGGCGCGTGAGTGCACCGAGGCCGGCGCCGACCTGCTTGACGTTAACCTGGGTCCGGCGCGCAAGGACGGCCCGGCGCTGATGGAATGGATGGTGAAGACAATCCAGGAGGTCTCCGACCTGCAGCTCTGTCTTGATACCAGCAATCACGAGGCGATGGAAGCCGGCATCAAGGCATGCGCCAAGCCGCCGCTGATCAATTCCTTTAGTGCCCAGCCCGACAAGATGGAGAACATTCTGCCGCTGGCGGCGAAGTACGATTGCGAGATAATCGGGCTGACGATGTCCACCCATATTCCCGTGGACGCCGATGAGCGCATCGGGCTCGCCTACGAGCTGGTGGCGGCCGCCAACGCCCTGGGCGTTCCCAACGAGCGCATCTGGATTGACCCGATCATCCTGCCGATTGGCGTTGAAGTGGGTCAGGCGCATGCAGTGGCGGTGCAAAATGTGCTAAAATCGCTGCCCGACCTGTTTGAGGAGCCGGTGCAGGCCACCTGCGGCCTTTCCAATGTCTCCAATGGCGCGCCGGATGAGTTGCGTAGCCCGATTGAGCGTGTTTTTCTGCCGATGCTGGTCAGCGCCGGCATGACCTCCGCCATTTGCAATGTGAAGGATCCGGAGATGATGCGCACCATCAGGCTGATCAAGGACTTGAAGAATGAAGCGCTTTATTCGGTCTCGGACGCCGAGCTGAAATAGGATTATTAACGAACGACAGTTTTTGAGGAGGCTAATGTACAAGATACTGGAAAAGGTTGACTATTCTGATGATGTGTACATGCAGGTCATCGAGGCGCCGGCGGTTGCGGGCGCCGCCCGGGCGGGGCAGTTCGCCATTTTAAGGATTCACGAGGAGGGCGAAAGGATTCCGCTGACGATCGCTGATTTTGACCGCGGCAAGGGAACAATCACCATTGTTGTCCAGGCGGTCGGCAAATCCACCCGCCATCTGCAGACGCTGAGTGCGGGCGACTCCCTGGCGAATTTCATCGGTCCCCTCGGCCTGCCGAG
>JAJYIM010000015.1 GCA_021790115.1 Actinomycetes bacterium
GTCCTCGGAGCAAAAAGTCCAGGGCGTACCGCAGCGGGTACGACTGCGGGCTTTTTACTCCTGCGTCCTTGCCCATCGCCTTTTCGCTCGGCCTCGCTACGAACTGCCTTTTGAGATAGATTCTAAGCGCGAACAACCCGGGGGCTCCCGGGGAAGTCAATTTTATTACGCGGGGCGGACGGATAAAAGAGGAGAGAGCGGACGTAAGATCAAGGAAGGCGGGTGAAGCCCTGCTCCCGGAAATGGCGATCGAAGGTGAAGACTTTTTGCAAACCCAGCCGTCTCATGACCACAAAGCTGACGCAGTCGACCAGGCTGAGTTTCTTGCTGCTGGCAGCTACAGCAGCAGCCATGCCGGCATTATGGGCGACAGCATCCACCCATTGGACGGACATCAGTGGGCATAAATCCTGATAGAAATCTCTCGCGGAATCGGTGCCGAGCCGTTTTTGAAATAAGGAGAACGATTCCACGATTACGTAATTGGTTGTGATAAGCCGTTTGCGTTCCGAGATGAATTGTTCCCAGACCCGCTTGGCCCGCTTGTTATTAGCGTCATCACCATCAACCAGAGCAAATATCGCCGACGTATCAACAAAGATGCTCATTTATTTCTTATAATCACCGTAGATCTCTACCAGGTAGTCGTCATGCCGTTCCGATATGTCAGTTCTTCCGGAGTGATATTTGCCCATCATTGCAAGCGCGCGCCGCTTGCGTTCCTCCCACGAGATCTCACCCTGGAATCGCAAGATCTGGTCCACTCCATCCCTGATAAGGGATGAAACGGAAACATTTCTCTGCCTGGCCATTCTTTTTAGTTCCCCTGCCTGCTGCTCAGTCAGCTGTATCTGTGTCCTTACCATGCCCAGCTCCATCCTGATGTAAGTGATTACAGATTTGATGTAATGATTACATTTTTATCATAGAATGGCTGAGTCGGGAATTCAAGAAACTAAAGCATTACCAAGCCGTTTTCGCGAAAATCATAGCCGGAGCCGCCGCAAACCGTCTAAACCGGGATCCCGCGGCTCACGGCTTCACGTACGATTGATATCTGCGCAGATTTGTCGTTGAATTCATCCGGCGTGTAACAAAGCGCCTCAAGAGTCTCCGGATAATCCCAGTATTTATACATTTCCGCCGGCCGCCTGGTGAAGAACATCCCTTCAAAATCGGGAGATACAATCACAAAATCATAATCGCTGTCTTTCAGGGCCTGCCCGGTCGCCCTCGAGCCAAACAGCAACATCCGGTCAACGTTAAAGTGTTTTCTGACCTGCTGCGCAAATGATGTGACTTTTATGTCTTTAACTGACTTTTGATCCATGCCAATACCTTTTTTGCCATTTGAACATGTTCTGTAGCTATTTCCACGTCATAAACTTCAGCCGGCAAACCATACGCCGCGTCGGGGTATCTTGCCGTAATATACTCAGTGCTCAGATTTCTTATGCCATCCAGATTTCATCAGGGACGCTCAGGTCATTCGCAAGCTTATTGATGTTGTGCGTCCGCGCGGCAGCTCCCGCTTGCTCTCAAGATAAAAGGATTTAAGCCCTTTTTCAACGGCCTGCTGCGCGAGAAAAGCGGAAACATAGAACTTCCCTACGTCAAGAATTGCCACGGCGCTGTCAAGGTCGGCCTGCGCCTGTTCCCACCATAATTTTGCTTCGGGTCTCATGGGCAAATTATTCCGTCATGCTTGTGACTTTTCCTGCAATATCACGTTTTAAAGGATTGTACCAGGTGAGGTGCTTTTACTTCTCCGGCCTAAGCAGCGGGAAGAGGATGGCGTCGCGGATCGACGGACTGTCGGTGAGGATCATGCAGAGGCGGTCGATGCCCAGCCCGGAGCCACCGCTGGGCGGCATGCCGTATTCCAGCGCGGTGAGGAAATCTTCGTCGACGAAACCTGCCTCCTCGTCGCCGGCCCGGCGCTGGGCCGCCTGGGCCTCAAAGCGGCGGCGCTGGTCGAGCGGGTCGGTCAGCTCGCTGAAGCAGTTGGCGATCTCGATGCCGCCGATAAAGCCCTCGAAGCGCTCCACCAGCGTGGGGTCGCCGTCCTTGGGCCGGGCCAGCGGCGACAGCTCCAGCGGGTAATCAACGACAAAAGCTGGCTGGACCAGCTTGGGTTCGACGAAGTTGGAGAGCAGCTCATCGACCAGTTTGCCCCAGGACCAGGCGGGATCGGCCTCAATGCCGGCCTGCCTGACCCGCGCCCGGAGCGCCTCCAGCACCGGATATTCCACAAAGTCAATACCGCTGTGCTCCCTGATGACATCGCGCAGCGTCAGGCGCGGCCAGGGCGGCGTCAGGTCAAGCTCCTCCCCCTTCCAGGGAACCTTGAGCGTTCCCAGCACTTCCCCGGCCACGTGAGCCACCAGCTGCTCGATCATCTCCATAACGTCGTTGTAGTCGGCGTAGGCCTGCTGGGACTCCATCATCGTGAACTCAGGGTTGTGCTTCGTGGAGATGCCCTCGTTGCGGAAAATTCTGCCAATTTCATACACTTTGTCAAAACCGCCGACAATCAGCCGCTTCAGATGCAGCTCCAGGGCGATACGCATGTAGAGGTCAAGATCCAGCGCGTTGTGATGCGTCTCGAACGAGCGGGCGGTGGCGCCGCCGGGGATCGTCTGCAGAATCGGCGTTTCAACTTCCAGGAAGCCGCGCTCATCCATAAAGCGCCGGATGCTGGAAAGGATGCGCCCGCGGATGTAAAAGGCGCGGTGGACCTCGTCGTTGACAATCAGGTCCAGGTAGCGCTGGCGGTAGCGGATCTCCACGTCGGTGAGGCCGTGCCACTTCTCGGGCAGCGGGTGCAGCGACTTGGCCAGCGGCGTAAACGACTCCACCTCGATGGTAAGCTCGCCGCGGCGGGTGCGGAAGACCGGCCCGGCGGCGCCAATGACGTCGCCGGCGTCCAGCCGGCGGAAATCAGCGTAGCCCTCATCACCAAGAACATTGACATTGCCGTAGAGCTGGATGCGGCCACTGGCGTCCTTGAGCACCAAAAAACTGGCCTTGCCCATCTCCCGCTTGATCATGATGCGGCCGGCTACGCGGAAGCTCTCATCGCTCCTGTCGCCCGGCTCAAAGGCGGCAAAGCGCTTAAGCAGCGGCGCAACAGGCTGGGGAGGGAGGAACCGGTTAAAGTACGGAGAGGCGCCGGCCTCGATTAGCGCATCCAGCTTGCGGCGGCGCTCATTGGCCTCGGACGTCGGCCCCTCTGCCATGCCTAGGCCTTCTTGATGGAAACGATCTTATACCTGTAGCTGCCGCGCGGAGTCACAACTTTCACGATCTCACCCGCCTTGTGGTCCATGATCGCCTTCCCCACCGGGGACTCGTTGGACAGCCGGCTGTTGCCGGGGTCTGCTTCTGCCGACCCCACCAAAATGTATTGAAATGTTTCGCCGCGCTTGATCTCCTTCAGCTTGACCTTACTGCCGATGCCTACGGTATCGGAACGGATCTCCGATCCTTCCAGGACGCGGGCGTTGCGCAACTTGTGCTCCAGGTTGCTGATCCTCATCTCCAGCTTGGCCTGCTCGTTCTTGGCTTCGTTATACTCGCTGTTCTCACTGATGTCGCCGAACTCACGCGCGTCCTTGATCCGCTCCGATATTTCCTCCCGCTTTACCGAAGACAGATATTCGATTTCTTCCGAAAGGCGCTTGAAGCCATCGGGTGTCAAGATTACTTCCTTGTCTGGCACTTCTTTCCAACCTGCCTTTCCGTGTAAAAGTGACGGTAAATTATAAGTTTTGTCCTACCCAGTTGCAAGTGAATTAACGAGACTGGATTTGGGGGAAATGATACAGCCGGGCCTTTGCCCGCCTGCCAAACGAATACATCTTTGAGACGGGCCCTTGGCGCTACCCGGGCAAGGTCACGACAAAACGCGACCCTTTGCCGGGAGTTGAGCTTACCGTGATATCCCCGCCCATGGCGCGGGCAAGCTGCCTTGAGATAGATAGTCCAAGGCCAAGACCGGCTGGTTTCTTCCCGTTGGCCGACTTGTAAAACCGGTCAAAGACATGCGGCAGATCATCAGCATCAATGCCGGCGCCCGTGTCTGCTACCTCAATTTCAACCTTGGCGGCGGCGCGCCGGTATGACATTGTTACTTTTCCGCCAGCTGGCGTATACACTAAAGCATTGTGGACCAGGTTGGAGACGATCTGGCGGAGGCGGTCCGGGTCTGTGTTTATCTTAAACTCACCGCTGGATCCGGCGATGGCAAGCTCAACCTGTGATTGGGCTGCTTCGCGGGAGAACCGGTCCGCCACATCTGAAAGCACGCCGCCAACCAGGACGGCATCATTCCTGAGCCCGAACTGGCGGGCGTCAAGCTTGGCCACACTGAGCAGATCCTCGATCAGGCGGCTCAAGCGCCGCGTTTCTGCCTCGATTACTTTAAGGGAGGCAGCCACCGCCTGAGGATCATCCGCCACGCCTTCCTTTAATGCCTGGGTATGGCCGGCAATGGCCGTCAGCGGAGTCCTCAGCTCATGACTGACGTTAATGACAAACTCGCGTTGCTGCTCCTGGGATTTTTGCACTTCCTCCGACATATAGCGGAAGGCGTCGGCCAGCCGGCCGATCTCGTCCCGGGAATGAACGCCAAGCTCGCTGGAAAAATCGCCGGCCGCCACGGCCGTGGCCGCCTGGGTGATTTCATGCAGCGGCCGTGACAGGCGCCGGGCCAGCAGAAACGCCAATAACAACGACACCACCAGCGACACTGCCGCCGAGATTATGAACCAGCCGGCCAACGGCCGAAATGGTTGCAGCTGGCTGATCGGCTTGGCCAGCACCACTGCCCCGGCTGGTCCGCCACCGGCATTAAAGACATGGGCAACCATCACCACCTCGCGGTCGCCAAAACCGGGTAACCGGACTTGTTGCACGGTAGTCTGACCCTTGATCAGGCTATCCCATTTCAACGGTGTCAGCCTGTCGAGCGGCACATGGTTACCGCTGCCGGCCCCCGGCAATTTGGAGATGGCCTGATCCTGATAAGGCACGATGATCGCCCTGATGCCATACATGCGCTCCAGGTCAACATTATAGCGTTGCTGCGGCAGCCCTTCAGACTGAATCTGGCCGGCGAGCGTCTCTGCCTGCGATTCCAGATCGGAGATGTTCCGTTGCCGCAGATAATGCTGAACCAGGCCGGCCGAAAGAAACCCCGATATTAACAAGGAAAACACGATTGCCAACGAGAAATAAATGGCCAGGCGGCCCTTGAGGCTTTTAGTGAGATTTAACACTTAAGAAAGTTCCAAGTTCCAAGAAATTATGGCTATTTTTTACTATTTGTCAAGTTGATTGCCGGTTTTTGGCTGTTAGCCAGTATCCAGAGTCCAGCATTCAGCATCCGGGTTATCATTTCATTTTGTAGCCGACGCCCCAGACTGTCTCGATCTCGGCTGCCCCGCCAAGTTTTTTGCGCACCTGATTGATGTGAACGTCCACAGTCCGCGTATCTCCCAAAAAGTCATAGCCCCAAACCTGCTCCAGCAGCTGCTGCCGCGACAGGGCCAGCCCCTCATTCATCAACAGATAGTGAAGCAGGTCAAACTCTTTTGCCGTCATTTGCACCGGCTTGCCCGCCACCGATACCTCGTGCCGCTCGGGATCCAGGCTTACTTCACCCAGGGAAAGCGGGCCGGTTCCGGCCGGCTGCACGCGGGCCTGGGCGCGCCTGAGCACGGATTTTACCCGCGCCACGAGCTCCCGCGGATCAAAGGGCTTGGTGACATAATCGTCCGCGCCCAACTCCAGGCCCACCACCTTGTCCGTGGCCGCATCCCTGGCGGTGAGCATAATGATGGGCACATCGGATTCCCGCCGCAGGCGGCGGCAAACCTCAAAGCCATCCATATCAGGCAGCATCAAATCGAGGATCACGACCTGGGGCGGCCGGCGGGCAGCCAGCTTAATGCCGCCGGCGCCGTCCGCGGCCATATCGACCTCGAATCCTTCCTTGCGAAGATACATTGCCATAAACGAGGCAATGCTTTCTTCATCCTCGATCAGGAGTATGCGTGTTTTCCCCATTGGCAAAAAATTTTTGTTTATGATGTCAAAAGAATAACAAATTATAAAAAAAGAACGAAGAGCGGCAGCCGTGGCCGCCGCTCAAGGTTAGCCCCCGGTAATTTCTGTAAAGTACGGCCGCCTAGGCTCCCTGGCCTCCTCCTTGACCGGCTTGACCGGGTGCCCCCTGCCGGCCGGGAGCTGGCGCCGGCGGCGTTCCCGCGGGCTTGGCCGGCGGATTAAACATAATACCGCGAACCGACCCGTCGGGTGCGGTCATTACTCCGATCTTCATTCCTGGCGATAACGACGGCACCGTCACCTGCTGATCGCCGTTGGCGGTGTGGATAGTGACTTTGTTGCCATTTATCGCAGTGATCTGGCCAACCAACGGCGGACGCCTAACGCCTAAAGGCGCGCCAATCATCACGGCTTTGGCGGTCAAGTTTCCGGAGCCGCTGTTGCTGTCCAAAAGAATGGCTACCTTTACTCCCGGCTTGACGTCGCTGAGGCTGCCATTGCCGCCTTTTTTAACATATTTCGTCTGATCATTAACCTTGACGTCTTTTGACTGTCCCGAGCGGGTCTTTAAACTAATCGTGTTGTTCTGAACCTTCGTCACCTGGCCGGCAATCATGCGCCCCTTAAACCGCGGGCCGTGTGCTCCGAAGCCGCCACCAGGTCCGTTCTGCGCTTGCGTCCCGGACTGCGGCTGCCCGCCGGACGACTGCGCAACGGCCAATCCAATTCCGACTGCCAGTACCAGGACCGCTGCCAGAGACACCACCAGCGCTACTTTGTGGCTTTTTTTCATTGACCAAACACCTCCTGATCGTTTTTATGCCAAAGTCATTATCAACAACGGACGTAATAATGAGATTAAGGAGGTGTAAGAAGACTGTAAATTAAAGAGCCATTGTAAAGCACGCTGGGGGGCAACCACGTTGCTGGTGACGCTCACTTTTTAACCTCGAGCATCACGTACGGGTTGAGAAAACTGCGCCACAGGCGCCTCGGCAGATGCTCGATGTAGAGCCGCGCCGGCAGCGCCAGCGGCCTTAACAATCCCGAGTCGAACATGCTCAGGGCGAAGTAGCCCTTGATGGAAAGCGGCCGGACAGAAGCGGCGCCGGCTTCCTGAAAAAGCTTCTCGATCTCCCGGTATGAGAGCAGGTGATAAGCGCCGAAGGGGCAGTGAATGTTGATTCCGGTTTTCGAAAAGATTTGCTCGCGCATCCGCATCATGGCTCCGCCGCGGCTCGCCTGGTCGCTGACGGCGTGCTGCGGATCGAGCGGAAAGTTCTTGTTGGGGCGGGCAATCAGGATGCGGCCGCCCGGCCTGGTTACCCTCAAAAGATCGCGCGCATAACGCCGGTGCGCCTGCCGGTAACCGGGAGCCAGCGTGCAGTCGCCGACAATCGTGCCGATGTGCTCAATGACGCCCAGCGAGGTGAGGACGTCAAAATAACCGTCCGGGAACGGCAGGGCGCACGCATCGCAGCAGATAAAACTGTTCTTGCCCCGCTGCTGCCGGGACCAGAAGCCGGAGGGGCCCGGCAAATCAACCCCATAAGCCTCGTAGCCGAGGCCAAGCAGCTTCGGCACGGTCCGGCCGATGCCGCAGCCCACATCAAGCATCCTTGCAAACGGCTCCCGACGCAGGTACGGGATAATGTATTCATCATCCATCCTCTCGGCGCCACTGGATGCCTGCAGCCGGGCCAGCTCCCCCGTCGTCGTCTGACCCATTTTTTCCAGGCCGCCGAGTGCGATCTCCAGATAACCTTCTTTGTTCCTGCCGAAAGTGAGGCCGCAGGCCTGGCAGGAAAAACTATCATGGCCCTCCGAAAGAAGCCCGTGGCAGCGCGGGCAGCAAAGGACACCGCTCAGCTTTGATTTGCCAGTCACAATTTCATGGTAAGAGATGATAAATCGGCATAAGCTAGGCTTTCAGCTTCCGCTATATATATCCCAAGTCCTGGAGGCGCCGGCGCACCTCTTCCTCATCCTCCTCCGAGTACCCGGCTCCCCGTGTTGACTGCCTGCTGCCGGCAGCAGCCGCTTCTTCCATTTTATCCGGCCTGCGGCCGCCTCCCTCGGTACCGCCCGGCGCTGAGCCGCTGATGAGCGCTTCTGCAAGGACTCGCCCGTCCCACTCCGGTATGGCCGGCAGTCCCATTATGTTAGCAATAGTCGGCGCGATGTCTACCATGCTGGCCGCCGGCAGCCTGGCCCTGCGCACGCTCGGTCCGCTGAGAATGAGGATACCCTCCCGCCGGTGGGTGCCGGTGAACGACAGGCGCCCAAACTGGTGCGGCGGGCCGCAAATTATCCTTGCTTGCGCCAGCTCCTCAGAAGTCTTGTAAATGCCTTGGTAAGAGTAATCACGCAGCTCCACTACAAGGTCGGGCATTTCATCAAGAAGCGGCCCATCATAAAGCTCTTCGCGGTCATAGAACCGCGTAGCTACCGGCTTGCCGTCGTCGGGATCCACAAGTCCCGCCAACGCTCCCCTGGCCTCAGCGACAACAGCCCGTCGCTGTGACTCGCCCTCAATCACTCCCAGCGGGCGCCGTCCCTTAAGGTTCACGTAAAAACAGCCAAACTGGGCAATCGAAAAAATGCGCGTGCGCGAGAAATCGATGTCCGAGACAAACGAGTCTACAAAAATCTGCCAGCGTCTGTCCGAGTCGTCGCGCCCCAGTACTTTTTTCAGCCGCTTCCGGGAAGTTGTGGGAAAGCGGTCCCTAAGTTTGCCGGTGATGAACTGCTGCGCGCCCCCACCGCTGCGGCGGGGTAAAAATGTGAGCAGGCCGGCCTGGGCCAGGAATCTGTTGAGGCAGATGTCACTTTTAAGCTCACCGAAACCGTGATCCGACATTATCAGCAAGTCCCGAGCCTCCAGCCACTCCTCCCAGCTTCCCCCCAATGCCTGGTCGATCCTCTCGTAGACGCCGAAAATTGCCTCGGCGCGCCGCTCGTCGCCCGGGGCCGGAGCGCCCGCCATCATCCTTGCCGCCGAATCCCAAAAGATGTGCTGGAAGCTGTCGGTGGACCTGAAGACGGCCACCAGCAGGTCCCAATCATCCCGTTTCATCAGATAATCGATTGTATCAATCTCTACCTCGAGATGGGCCCGGAGCTGCCGGATGCACTCGCCCTCCGGATCCGGATGGCGGCTGGCCAGGTAGCGGTAGTCAATCGACGAAGAAATATCAAAATTCGGCAATGCATCAATAATGTTCCTGCGCTCGCCGATGGGGAAAATTGATTTCTCGTTAAAACGGGGAGCATCCATGCCCGATATCATGATGCCGTTCACCGGAGCGGCTGGATACGTCACCGGCACATCATAAACGCAAACTCTTTTTCCTTCGCTGCTGGCAAGCGACCATAACGATGTTCCTCTCACCGTGTTGGCGTTATTGGCTCAAGGCCGTAGCTTCCAGAGCGGAAGCGGAAAAATCCGACCGAGCCGTGCTTGCCCGGGTTTGTGCCCATGTAAAATGAGCTCCAGGCGGCGGGGGTTATCGGCGGCACCGTGGACATTAATGCCGCCCGGCTGCCGGTCTCCATCAGCCGGCTGAAGTTTGGCAGCCGTCCCAGACCGGCCAGGTAATCGATGACCTTGAAGGTGCCGCCGTCAAGGCCAATTATGCAGGTTTTTGCCAAGCAGTTCTCCAGTGTCGCCCTGGAATCTTGGCATCAAGTCTGAAGCATGCAAGTCAATGATCCGGGCGCAGTGAACTCTTCACGCATTACTAAAACATTGTAACAAGAAAACTATAAAGCAAAGCCTGCGGTTGGCAAAGTTGAGGCCAAGTTTAAAGGCGGAGCAAGTGAAGAAAGGCCTGGAATCTATCTCAAAAGGCATATTCTGCTGCGGCCGGCTGCAAAGGCGATGGGCGGCGTCCTCGGAGCAAAAAGTCCTCGACGTACCGCAGCGGGTACGACTGCGGGCTTTTTACTCCTGCGTCCTTGCCCATCGCCTTTTCGCTCGGCCTCGCTGCGAACAGCCTTTTGAGATAAATTCTTGGTGGTTCGTTTCACGGCGGCGGGGCGCAGCAGGCTGCGCCCCGCCGATTCTCGTATTTAAGCCGGGGCGCAGGGCCGTGCGCGCCTACGGCTTCATCTGCTTTTAAGGATATGTGTATGTGGCGCCGGCGCCGTCCTGGGCGCTGCCGCTTAGGGCTGATACCCAGGAGGCCACTCCCGTGGGCACGTTATAGATCAAGGTGACCGTGCCGGAAGCGCCCGCCAGGATGTTGCCGCTGCCGACAGCCGCCGGCAAGGTTGAAGCAAGCGTGACGCCGTTGGTGTTGCTGCTGCCCGTCAGATTTACCGACCAGGCCTCAGCCGTGCCGGTGTTGTTAACCGTCCAGGTAACCGACAACCGCCCGGACAGGTAATCAGACAGGGAAGCCCAGAAGGGGCTGGGAGCGCCCAGGCCCAGGGAAGGCTTGCCGCTGGACACCATTGCCGTCAGCGGCAGATTGTCCTGGCCGCCGGTAAACACATAGGAGCTGTCAACAAAACCGTCATTGTTGCTGTCGGGCGATGTCCAGCTGCTCCAGTAGTTGCCACCCACGGGAGCCGGCTCGTTAAAGACGTTGCCGGAGCCGCCGCTGACGCTCGCCTGCGGCGTTGTCATGCTGGTGAAGTTGTTGTGATAAATAGTGTTATTGCTGGAGTTATTAAGGCTGATCTCACCCACGCCGGCCATGCCGCCCATGCTCGATGACATCCCCGACATGTTGTTATTGCTGGTCGTGTTGCCGACAATCGTATTGCCATCCGACATGTTGAGCCAAAAACCGTTGTTGGCGTTGCCGGAAGCCTCGTTGCCGGTGAAGCTGTTGCTGTTATTGCCAGGATCAATGCAGAAGCCGTTGCCGGCATTCATGTCTGAATTATTTCCAGTAAAGCTGTTATTCCCGGAGTTTTGCAGAGAGATGCCGTCACCCATGGAAGCGCCCATAACCATATTCATCAAAAGCATGTTGTAGCCGGAGTTGTTTAGGTTTATCCCCACCGCGTCGGCGTTGGAGCTGTTTGACATCAGCATGTTGCTGTTGGCGGCGTTAAGATTGATCCCGGTCGAGACGTTGCTGCCGGTGCTTACCTGTGAGATGGTGTTATTTTGAGAGCTGTCCAGATTAACGCCGTTATTGAATGCATCTATGGTGACGTCCTCGACAGTGACTCCGCTTCTGGCGGAAAGGTAGACGCCGTCGGCAGCGCTGTTGCCGGCGCCCGTCATGGTAAAGCCGTTGCCGTTTAAGGTGATGGAGTCGCTGTCAATTTCAATGCCTGCCCCGGACGCGAAAGTGAGGTTGCCGCCCAGCGTGCAGGTTCCGGTGCCCGCGTCCCAGGCGCCGATGTTGCTGCAATCCCCGCCGCCGGCCGCGTTGGAGATATGCTGCGTACCCGCCACGTACTGAGAGCCCGCCGCCCCGGCCGCCGCACCTGCAAAAGTTGCAAACAAGGCTGCCACCAGGCCGATAAACAGGATAGTGACAGCCGCCCCCGCCAACCCCTTCATCATCCTTCCATTGACACCCATTCCAACCCCTTTCCCTAAGGCCCCCAACCCTAATGTCCGCTGCTAAGTATACGCTTCATTCCGAAAAAGTCAATAATATTAGTCAAGTATTTGTAACATACTGAAACTATTACATTTTGTAGGATTACTTCTTGTAGGAGAGATAAAAACGCGACCCGTTACTTCCAACAAGGTATAATTTTTAATTTGCGTCTCAGTTATGGGACTCAGTTATGACTGTATGATGAAAAGAGGCTTGAACCTGTGCCAAACACTAATTCTGGCAAGTACGATAATAACGATAACGCCAATGAGGAAACCTTCGTCCTGGAGGCCGAGGCCGAGACGTCGCCGCGGCGGCGCGGGAATCCGTTTGCTTCACTGAGATACCGGGACTACCGCTATTTCTGGTCCGGAGCGCTTGTCTCAAACATCGGCACCTGGATGCAGAACGTGGGCGTTGGCTGGGTTGTATATGACCTGGCGAGGACCGGCAATCCGTCGCTGGCGCTGGGTGTGATCAATTTTCTCAACCTGCTGCCGATGACGCTGTTCACCCTCTTTGCCGGCGTCATCGCCGACCGTCTCGACCGCAAGCGGTTTATCATAGCAACGCAGGCGCTGTTAATGCTGCAGGCATTGGTGCTGGCGTGGCTGACCCAGACAAATGAGGCGACGATGATGGTCATCGGGGCGCTCGTGCTCATTGGCGGCATCGTCACCGCCTTCGCCTTTCCTGCCTGGCAGGCGATCATGCCGGATATCGTGCCGCGCCGATCGCTGCTTAACGCGATTGCCCTCAACGCGGCCCAGTTTAACAGCGCCCGCCTGCTGGGACCGTTGCTGGGAGGCCTCGTCTTCGCCCGCTGGGGAGCTCCGGAGGTCTTTTACATTAATGCCATAAGTTTCCTGTTTGTCATCGGGGCGATGGCCTTCATTCATCCGCGGCAGGAGCGGCACAAGGCCGGCAGCGAAGGCGCCCTGGCGACACTGACTGCCGGCGTCCGTTACGCCCGCCAGAACGCGCATGTCGGCTGGATGCTGATTAGCGCTTTTGCCCTCTCCCTGTTCGGCATGCCTTATGTCGCGCTGATGCCGGTGATGGCCGCCCAGGTCCTGGGCAGGGGGGCGTCAGGCTACTCGTTGCTGATGGCTGCCGGCGGCCTGGGCGCAGTGGGCGGCGCCCTCTCAGTCGCCAGCATGCCCGCCGGCGTCAGCCGCAGCCTGCTCATCCGCCTGGGGCTGATGGGCATGGGCTCATCGCTGCTTTTGTTCTCGCTATCGCGCAACTTTTATTTGTCGCTGGTCTTTGTGGCGATGGCCGGCTTCTCCTTTCTGATGGGAATGTCCGCCAGCACCACCGGGCTGCAAGCAGCCGCGCCGGCGCAGCTACGGGGCCGGGTGATGGCGCTGTTTGTGCTCTGTTTTGGTGGCGTGCAGCCGTTTTCCGCCCTCGGCTTCGGATTGCTGGGCGACGTTGCCGGCGTGCCGCTTGCGATTGGCAGCGGCGCCGTGGCGCTGATGGCTTACGCCGGCTACCAGTTCATCAGGCCGGGGTTGCTGCGGGCTCCGGGCTAGCAAGCGCTTTCGGCGCCGGGAACCACGCCGTCCGGTAAGAATCTGTCTGAAAGGGCATATTCTGCTGGGGCCGGCTGCAAAGCTGGGACTGCGCCCTCGCTGCGAACAGCCGATAGATTCTTAGATAAATTCTAAGGTACAATCTTTTCAGTTCCCTTTTTGCAGTGGAGATTTAACATGGATGTTTTCAAGGCATTTTCAATCGAGGCCGCGCACTACCTGCCAGGGTTGCCGGAAGGCCACAAATGCAGGCGGCTCCACGGGCATTCCTTCCGGGTCGAAGTGCATGTTTCTGGAGAAGCGAACCCGGACAGCGGCTGGGTGATTGATTTTGCCGACATCAAGCAGGCCTTCGCGCCGCTTCATGAGCAACTGGATCACCGCTGCCTGAATGAGGTCGAGGGGCTCCAGAACCCGACCAGCGAGAACATCGCCCGCTGGATCTGGGGGCGGCTGGCGCCGAATCTGCCGGGGCTTTCCCGGATCGTGGTTCAGGAGACTGCTTCTGCCGGTTGCGCCTATGGCGGCCCGGAGCGCGATGATGGCAGCTAAAACCGTCTGTCTCCTTTCCGGAGGAATGGATTCCACCACTCTTCTGTACCATCTCATTGACATGGGAGACGAAGTGTTAGCACTCTCTTTTGATTACGGCCAGCGGCACCAGAAGGAACTGGAGTTTGCGGCGCGCGCGTGCGCGCGCCTGAGCGTGGCCCACAAGGTTGTGGACTTGGGGGGCGTCTCCGAGCTTCTCCACGGCAGCGCTCTAACTTCACCCAATGTTAAAGTTCCCCACGGCCACTATGAGGACCAGTCCATGAAGTCAACTGTTGTGCCAAACCGCAACATGATCCTGATGTCCATAGCCGGCGGGTATGCGGTTGCTGAAGGCTGCGGCCGGCTGGCGGTGGCTGTCCACGGCGGCGACCACGCCGTCTATCCGGATTGCCGGCCGCAGTTTATCGCCGGTTTCGAAGCGGTGCTTCAGTCGGGAAATTACGGGCGCGTCAGTGTTTACGTTCCGTTCCTGAACTGGACAAAAACTGACATTGCCCGCCTGGGATTAAAGCTGGGGATTGATTACGAACGGGACACCTGGAGTTGTTACGAAGGCGGCGAGCTGCCCTGCGGCAAGTGCGGCACCTGTGTGGAGCGGGCGGAGGCGCTGGCGGCGGCGGGAGATTCCGGGAATATCCCAGGAAACAATCATGAGCGGCGACTGGAAATACAAACCAAAGATTGAGGACATGTCAGATTCAGAGCTGGCTGAACGCATCAGAGCGGCGATGGAGTTTGAAAACCCGCACCGGATTAAAACAATTCCCTATTTGGGCAAGGTTTCCGAGCAGGTCAGCTATGACTTTTCCGAGCTGGTGGCCCGCTGCCCGGTGACGGGTTACCTGGATTTCTACCGGGCCAAGATCGATTTCATCCCCGGCAACCTCCTGCCGGAGTTAAAGTCGCTGAAGCTGTATTATTTCGGCTTTGCCGACCTGCCGATCTCGCATGAACACCTGGCGGCCCGCATCTACACCGATTTTTGCCAGGTTGTCAAGCCGGTCGCCTGCCGGCTCCTGTTGACGGCAGGGATCAGGGGCGGAATTGAGACCACGATCCTGGCCGGCGAGAAAGAACTGTAGGGGCGCCGGGGCGCAGCGTGCGGGGCACGCTGCGCCCCTGTGCTTTGCCCCCATACTGCTGCAACCACATCACCTTACCCCCAGCAGCACGTGCAGCCGCGGCAGCAGCCGCCAGCCGCGCTCCTGGACCGGACCGCGCAGCGCCGCCATCTTCCTTACCGCTGCAAGCGGTTCAGTCCCAAGAGGCATGATGAATACTTCCCGCCCGGGATGCCGCGCCGCTACTTCTGCGGCTTCTTCCAGGTCATCAACCGAATCAACTGCGAACTTCAGCGGCCCCGGCGGCAGCCCCGGCGCCAGCAGGCGTTCTTCCGGCGGCACGCCAGAATTGGAGAGCTTCGGCGAGATCACATAGTTGCCAACCAGAGAGGCCAGCCCGGCCGGCGGCGCGATGGTCCCGTTTGTCTCGATGTCAACTATCTTTCCCGCCTTGGCGAGCGCGCCGGCAAGATCCACCAGCCCGCCTCCCGCCAGCATCGGCTCGCCGCCTGTGATCACCACCCTGCCCGGCCCGGGCGCGGCCAGGTCCAAAATTTCGTCCAATTCCAGCGGCCGGCCGCTTTCATGCCTGGTGTCGCAATACGAGCAGCGCAGATTACAGCCCGACAGGCGCACGAATGTAGCCGGCATGCCAATCGCCGGCCCTTCTCCCTGCAGTGATGAGAAGATCTCGTTGACTTGGTAAGTCATGCCCCTATTTTAAGGCCCGCCCAAGGGAGATGACAGCTTTTATAAAAGGAGCGCCAGACGCTGATGGCGCTCCTTTATTGCGCCGGGGCATGTTTTATTACTGCGGCGCCAGGCTCTGGCCGTTGTAATTGATCTCCCTGACCTCGGCCTCAACCTTTTTTACCATCGCCGGCGGCTGGGCCACGTAGTCGAGGCTGGCCGCATACTGCTGCCCTTGATGGATACCCCACCAGAGGAAATCAACCAGCGCCTTGCCCTTGGCCTGGTCCTGCTGGTCCTTGTACACCAGGATGTAGGTGAAACCGGAGATGGGATAGGCGCTGGCGCCGTCAGGGTTGCCGACGGAGCCAGCACGGAAGTCGGCCGGCATGTTGGCCACCGCAGTCTGTATTGCCGCCGTGGTGTTCTCCAGCGTCGGCTCAACAAAGTTGCCCGACTTGTTCTTTATTAGCGCGTACGGCAGATTGTTTTGCTTGGCGTAGGACAGCTCCACATATCCAATCGATCCCTCGGACTGCTTCACCTGGCCGGTGACGCCTTCGCTGCCCTTGCCTCCCAGACCTACCGGCCATTTCACTTCGGTGCCGTGCCCGACCTGGCTGCTCCAGTCGGGGCTGACTGCCGAAAGGTAGCTGGTGAAGATGTTCGAGGTGCCGCTGCCGTCGGAGCGGTGCACGGTAACAATGGGCTCATCGGGGAAGTTTACGCCCGGATTGTCCGCCTTGAGGGCGGGATCGTTCCAGTTCTTGATCTTGCCCAGATAAATGTCGGCCAGCGTCAACCCGCTCAACTTGAGCTTGTTTGGCACCCCCTGGACGTTATAGGTGATGGCGACGGCGCCGGCCACCGTGGGGACGTGCAGCACTTGTTTTGGCGCTTTGGTCAACTGGGCGTCAGTCATGGGAGCATCCGTGGCCCCCCAGTCAACCGTCTGGGCGGTGAACTGCTGGATGCCGGCGCCGCTGCCGATCGACTGGTAATTTATATTGACTCCTGGTTGAACCTTGCTGTATTCGCCAAACCACTTGGAATAAATGGGAAAGGCAAAGGTGGAGCCGGCGCCGGTAAGCGAGGCATTGTCAGAGCCGCCCGCGGTGGAGCCGCCGCCACAGCCGGCCGCCGCGGCGATCACCCCCGCCAGTGTCAGGACGGCCGCCGCCAGAGCAGCGAGTTTTACAATTCCCTTGTTTTTCAAGCTGATCAATCCTCCTGTCTTTGACCTTGATTTTGATTTTGACAGCCATAAGATTAGCAGAAGGAAAAAATTCATAGGTTACAAAGCGGTAAACAATTTGTGAAAAAAAAGTTAACAGGCAGAGAGTTACCATTGGGAAAGATCGCTCGCCTCCGGCTCGGGATGGCTGGTTTCCGTTTGCGCTTTCGGGTCTTTGGCTTTCGAATTTTGGATTTAGAACCCGGCATCCGATTTCGGTTTTATCCAGCATCCGGGGTCCAGCATCCGGCGTCCGCTTTATTCACATTTTTGTAACAACTTTTTAACTGCCCTTTAACCTATGGCCGGCAGGAATCTGCTACCTTTGCCTCGACGGTTTTATTCCAGTTCTTGCCGCACTTGGCCCGCCTGTCGAAAGCGAGGCGCAGTCCCATAACCAAAACAAAATCGATAACAGCAAACCTGCGCCGCAGCCTGCACCGGGGGATCCGGCCGGGCCGGGGCCGGCTGGGGGACTCGCTGTTCGCCGCCGCCGCTTTTCTGGCGGCCGCCGGCATCATCGCGCTGATGGCGCTGATGGTCTACAAGCTGATGCAGCAGGCGATGCCGGCGGTGGAGGCATTTGGCGCCGGTTTTGTGACATCAACGGAATGGGACCCGGTCAACAACAATTTCGGCGCCCTCCCTTTTATTTACGGCACTGTCATCTCGTCGCTCTTGGCGCTGTTGATGGCCGTGCCGCTCAGCCTGGGAATCGCCATCTACCTGAGCCAGTTTGCGCCCAGCTGGCTGCGCTCGCCGCTGGGCCTGGTGGTGGAGCTGCTGGCGGCCATACCAAGCGTTGTCTACGGGCTCTGGGGAATTTTTGTGCTGGCGCCCTTTCTGGGCAAGACCGTGGAGCCGTTTATCTCCGGCCACCTGGGGGGAATCCCGGTTTTCCGGGGGCCCGTCTATGGGGTCGGCCTGTTTGCGGCCTCGGTTGTGCTTGCCATCATGATTATCCCCACGATTTCGGCGATCTCCCGCGAGACGATGCGGAACGTCTCCCGGGACCAGAAAGAAGCGGCCCAGGCGCTGGGAGCCACTCCCTGGGAAACGGTGAAAATGGCGGTGCTGCCGCTGGCCCGGCCGGGCATCATCGGCGCGGTTATCCTGGGGCTGGGCCGGGCCCTGGGAGAGACAATGGCGGTAACAATGCTAATCGGCAACAGTCCCAAGATTTCCGCCTCCATCTTCGCTCCCGCCTACTCGATCGCCAGCGTCATCGCCAGCGAGTTCGCCGAGGTGACGGAGGGCCGGCATATGGCGGCGCTCATCGAGATGGCGCTCATCCTGCTGGTTATCACGCTGGCTCTCAACCTGTTGGCGCGCCTGCTGGTGCAGAAGACCGGCAGCCGGGCCACAAAAGCCAAAGCCCGGCCATGAGCGAGTATGTGCAAACGCCAGAGGAGGAAGGCGGCAACACCATGATGCCGGCGCCGCCAGCCTTACCCGGCGCAGTTCCCGCCGCCGGGGCGCATGGCGGCCATCAGCCGGAGCGCGGACCAGACACGGGCGGCGGACTCTACCGGCAAAGCAACCTGCGCCGCCGCAGCCGAAACATCAGAAGCAGGCTGGCGCATGCGCTCTGCGCCCTGTCGACGGTGATCGCAATGGTTCCCCTTGCACTAATTCTTTTTTATGTTATTTATCAAGGCGCGGGGGCTCTCAATTTCAGCTTCCTGACCAGCCTGCCCAAGCCGGTGGGAGAAAGCGGCGGCGGCATGGGCAACGCCATCGCCGGCTCGCTGATTCTGATCGGCATCGCCGCCGTGATCGGGGTGCCGTTTGGCGTGCTGGCCGGCACTCACCTGGCCGAGTACCGCAGCCCGCGGCTGAGCTGGATTGTCAGGCTGCTGTCCGATACCTTAAGTGGCGTCCCATCCATCATCGTCGGCGTGTTTGTCTACACATTGCTGGTGCTGACATTTAAACAATTTTCAGCTATCGCCGGAGGGGTGGCGCTCGGCATCCTGATGCTTCCCACCGTTGCGCGAACCACAGAGGACATGATGCGGATGGTGCCCGACACCCTCCGGGAGGCTTCCCTGGCGCTGGGCATCCCGCGCTGGCGCACAATCACAAGCGTCGTCATTAAAACAGCTGGAGGCGGCATAATGACCGGCGTGATGCTGGCGCTGGCGCGGATTGCCGGCGAGACGGCGCCGCTGCTGTTTACGGCGCTAAGCAGCCGCACCTGGCCGATGGGGCTGGACAAGCCGGTGGCGTCGCTGCCGGTGCAGATCTACACCTATGCAATCTCCCCCTTTGACGCCTGGCACAAGCAGGCATGGGCGGGCTCCCTCGTCCTTGTCCTGATGGTGCTGCTCTTAAGCATTGGCTCAAAACTTTACTTTGGCAGAAAAATGCAGAGAGCGAGATAATCAATGGCAGGACATGTCACTACAAGCAGCCTCAGCGCTTCGTTCGGAGACATCCAGGCAATTGATGATGTCACGGTTGAGATCCCGGCCAACAAGGTGACGGCGATCATCGGCCCCTCCGGCTGTGGCAAGTCCACATTCCTGCGCTGCCTCAACCGCATGCACGAGCTGGTTCCCGGGGCGAAAATATCAGGCGAGGTGGTTTGGGACGGCAAGAACATTTACGGGCCCGGGATGGACGCCACCGAGGTCCGGCGCGGCATCGGCATGGTTTTTCAGAAGCCGAATCCATTTCCGCTGATGTCGGTTGAGGAGAACGTCAGCGCCGGCATCAGGCTGACCGGCGGCAGAATGAGCAAGGCCATGGTCGCCGAGATCGTCGAACACAGCCTGCGGCTGGCGGCGCTCTGGGACGAAGTCAAGAACAAGCTGCACAAACCGGGTGGCGGCCTTTCCGGCGGCCAGCAGCAGCGGCTTTGCATCGCCAGGGCGCTGGCGGTGCAACCGGACATCATCCTCATGGATGAACCCTGCTCGGCGCTCGACCCCGCCTCCACGCAGAAAATCGAAGACACAATTGACAAACTGAAGCAAAACTTCACAATAGTTATTGTCACACACAACATGCAGCAGGCCGCGCGCGTCTCTGATTCCACCGGTTTCATGCTCGCCCGGGAGATGGGCGATCCCGGCCGGATGATCGAGTACGGACCCACAAATAAAATCTTCACCATGCCTGACCGCAAGGAGACAGAAAACTATATCACGGGGAGGTTTGGCTAAAGTGACGCGGCAATCGTTTCACGAGGGACTGAAGCAGCTCAATCAGGAGATCCTCCACCTGGGGAGCCTGGTGGTGGACGCGGTTGACCTTTCTACGCAGGCGCTGTTTACCGGGGACAGCAAGCTGGCCAACAGCGTCATTGCCGGCGACGAGGACATCAATGAGCTGACCCTGCGCATCGAAGGGCAAAGCCTGGCGCTGCAGGCGCGCCAGCAGCCGGTGGCGGGGGACCTGCGCCTGCTGCACGTCTGCCTGCTGGTCAGCCTGCACCTGGAGCGGATCGGCGACCTGGCCGTCAACATCGCCAAGATCGCCAAGCGGCTGGAGCGCACCAGCGCCGCCGAGCCCTATCTGGACCTGCTCAGAAAGATGTCGGCGCAGGCGCTGGAAGTATTAAGGCAGGGGATCAAGGCGTTTGCCGACCGCGACGTCAAGCTGGCAGACTCGCTGGAAGCTATCGATGAGCCGATCGATGAGATGTTTAAGGAGATCCTCTCGCGCCTGCTGCATCCGCAGACAAACGGAGAGGAGACATCAGCCGAGTGGGCGACGCATATTGCCCTGGCCAGCCGTTACATCGAGCGCATCGCCGACCAGGTGGTGGACATGGGCGGCCGAGTCAGCTTCCTGGTAACAGGCCAACTGGACGGAACCTATTTCGACCGGGCGGCACCGGAGGATCTTGGCAAGCAGTTTGGCGAATAACACCCAGGGGGGACATCATTAACCCGCAACCATTACGTCAAAAGTGAGCAGCTTGTCAATGATCCTGCTCGCGGCCGCGGCGGCGCTGCTGGCAGCGGCGGCAATCATGGCCGCGGCCTTGCTGAGGCTGCTAAAGGAGCGGTCCGGCCTGACGGCGGTATTGGATCCTCCCCGGCCGCAGCTTCTGGTCGAGACGGCCCGCCGGCTGCAAAAAGCCGCGGCGGCGGCCGAAGACAGCCAGTTGGCCGCCCGGCGGCTGGAACCGTTGATCACCAACTCGCCGCTGCCGGTGCTGTTGGTGGGCGAGGACAGGAGCATTATCGCCCTCAGCTCTTCGGCAGAAGAAGAGCTGGATCAGCCGCGCATCCGCCGCGGACTGCTTGAAACCCTGGAAAATTATGAGCTTGACAACGCCGCCGCCGGGGCGCTCTCCTCGCTTAGGCCGGCGCAGCTGACGGTGCGCCTTTACGCAAAAGGGCGCCGGCCTTTCCTGGCAAGCCTGTTCCCCTTCCGCAACGGTCCCGGCCGCGAATGCCTGATTTTTTTACAGAACGCCGCCGCCACGGTTGATTTCGGCGAGCTGCGCTCCCAGTTCGCAGCCACGGTCTCGCACGAGCTGCGCACGCCGCTGGCCGGCATTAAGGCGCTGGTCGAGAGCCTCAAGCATCCCGGCATTAGCATTGAGGACAGGAGCCGCTTTTTGGAACGCATTGATCTCGAGACCGGCAGGCTCGGTCAGCTGATTGACGACATCCTCTTCCTGTCGTCGCTGGAATCCGGCGGCGCCGAGATCAGGGGAGCCAGCCGGCTTGACGCGGTGCTCGGCAAAGTAATGGAAAAGCTGGCGCCACTGGCTCAGCGCTTCAGCGTCCGGATCAGCACAGACGTTCCCGCCGGGCTGGAGATCCCCCTGCCGGAGCGGATGGCGGACACGGTGCTGGCCAATCTGATCGAGAACGCCGTCAAGTACAGCGGCCGCGGCTCACTGGTAACCGTATTGGCCCGCCGGGAAGCAGCTGCAGTCAGGGTGGCGGTGAAAGACGACGGCATCGGCATTGACCAGGAGCATCTTCCCCACATCTTCGAGCGGTTCTACCGGGTGGACAAGTCGCGCAGCCGCCATCTTGGCGGCACCGGGCTTGGACTTTCAATTGTCAAGCACGTAGTTGAATCAACAGGGGGAGAAATTACGGCGCAAAGCCGGGAGGGATTCGGCACCGAGATTTCCTTTTCACTTCCGCTTCCCAAGAGCTAGTGCGCTCTAGGCCGCTTCTTTTACCTCAAACTTATACCCAAAACCGTGATGAGTGTGTAGAAACGTGTAGCCGGGCAGCCGCTGCGCCAGCTTCTTCCTTAGCCTGCGGACGAAAACATCCACCGACCTGTCGCCGTGCAGCATTTCATATCCCCAAACCGTGCGGTATACCTCTTCCCGCGAGAGGGCGCGCGGCGCTTCCCGGGCAAGCAGGCTCAGCAGGGCAAACTCTTTCGGCGTCAGCCCCAGCGGCTCGCCTTCAGCCGAGGCCTCCTTCCGTACCGGATCGATCAAGATCGGCCCTGCCTCGATTGCCAGCTGCCGGTCATCCTTAAGCCCCCCTCTGGCGCGGCGCAGCTGCGCTTTTACCCGGGCGATGAGCTCGCTCATGCTAAACGGCTTGGTCATGTAGTCATCCGCGCCCAGTGACAGGCACTCAACCTTGTCAAAGTCGCTGGTGCGGGCGCTCAGCACAATGATCGGCAGGTCAAAACCTTCCTCCCGCGCCTGCTGGCAAAGCTTCCAGCCGTCCAGCAGCGGCAGCATCAGGTCCAGTATCAACAGGTCCGGTTTTTCGCTCCTTATGAGCCGCAGGCCTTTGAGTCCGTCGGCAGCCTGCAGGCAGGAAAATCCCTGTTTCACAAGATTGAAGCGGATGCTTTCCGAGATGCTCTCATCATCCTCCACGATGAGAATGCGGGCATGGGTTTCCTTAAGGGCAGCCATGCCCAGATTGTAACAAAAAGGACTGCGTTTAAATGTCGCTTCAGCCCTGGTAAGATTGGGCTCCCCCGGTTCACCGCAGCGCAGATTAAATAAACTAGTTTAGCTTTATTGACGTGGTTTCCTTATTTGGCTATTCTTTACATGTGAAAAAAATTGCCTGTCCATATTGCGAAGCTATGATCGAGACCGTTTATCCGCAAAAATTTCAGCCTTGCCCGTCATGCGGCTACAGATCCGCCAGGATCAGCTCCCCATCCGGCAGCTACCTTGTCATCGACAGTCAGCTACCCAACCTGCTTGAAAGGTACGAAGAGCTGCAGGGCCGCGAAAGCGGCAATGTGATATTAATCGACCGGCGCATTGGCCACAAATCGGTCGCCGGAACTGAACGGCGCCGCTAACTGGATAAAACCGGCCTCCGTCATCCCCGGCAAACACTCCTTTCCGTGAACATCTGGTCAGGAAAAATGAATACTTGTCAAGAATGGGAAGCAGACAATTTCTGCCTCGTCATGCTCAAGGATGAATATTTGCGCCATTCCTGCCGGGTCTGTTCCTCCTTGGGCGACTGCTGGCCGGACCAGCTTGAATGTTCCGAGCAGGCAAAATAACGCTTAGCCATTTTTAACTTTCCGGCTGCTCAACTTTGCCTAATGTTAACTTAACACCATCTTAATCTTGCCCTGTTAATATCATAATTGGCTGTTGACCTTCAGCCTCCCCAAAGCGGAAGGCCTGCAATTGTGGCTCCAGCAGGTTTTGCAGGCCTTCCGCGCCCGCTTTTTAAGCCTTTTTTATTCCTCGCCCCCGATGCTTCTTTATTTTTTTCTCTTCCTGAAAAAAACTCTAAAGTCTTCCCGGGCTCCGGCCGATAACAACTTCACTTAAATGGCTCTCCGGAGAAACCGGTGAGCCGGGCAGGAGGCCCAAATGGGATACTGTGATGTTTGTCAGTCGGCCGGATCGGTAAACAGGTTTGGTTTCTGTGAGGTGTGTGGCAGCGAGCATGAAACCGCCGGGGCGGACCTGGTTATGGAAGCGGCGTCAGTGGCAAATCATTACAGCGCCTGTGGCGCTCTTGAGGCCGGCTAGGGAGGCTGCCGGAAAGGGCGATTGGATCAGTTACATAGGGCTTGTTGCTTCGGACAAAAGTCCCAGGCAACGAAGAAATGCGGCCGCCAAAGTGGCCGCATTTCTTTTGTTCTCCAAGTTTAAAGCAATTACAGGATCGACAGGTACTTGTCCATCTCCCAGGGGCTCAGCTGCACCCGGTATTCATCCCACTCTTTCTTTTTCACCTCGAGGAGCCGGCCGAATATATGGTCTCCAAGAGCCTTCTTAAGCAGCTCGCTGTTCTCGGCGGCCTTGATTGCCTCCCCCAGGTTTTCCGGCAGCGTATCGACGCCGAGCGCCTCGCGCTCTTTCTCCGTGACCTCGAACAGATTCATCTCCTTTGGCTCTTCCAGCTGGTAGCCCTTCTCAATCCCTTCCAGGCCCGCCTGCAGCATAACGGCAAAGGTCAGATACGGGTTGCAGGCCGGGTCGGGACTGCGAAACTCGCAGCGGGTGGCTTTCTCCTGACCAGGGTGATACATGGGCACGCGGATGAGCGCCGAACGGTTGCGCCGCGACCAGGCCTTGTAAACCGGCGCTTCATAACCGGGAACGAGGCGCTTGTACGAGTTGACCCACTGGGCAAAGACGACGCTGATCTCGCTGGCGTGCCCAAGCAGGCCGGCAATATACCCCTTGGCGGTGTCGCTTAAAAAGTACTGGTCGCTGCCATCAAAGAAGGCGTTGTCGGTTCCCTTAAACAGCGACTGGTGCGTGTGCATGCCGCTGCCGTTCTCGCCAAAGAGGGGTTTGGGCATAAAGGTGGCGTAGACTCCGTACTGCTCGGCGACTTCCTTGACCACCAGCCGGTAGGTCATGGCGTCGTCGGCCATTTTCAGGGCATCGGCAAAACGCATGTCAATCTCGTGCTGGGAGGGGCCCACTTCGTGGTGGCTATACTCGATCTGAATGCCCATCTCCTCGCAGGCCAGCACCGTGTCCCGCCTTAGGTCGCTGGCGATATCAAGCGGCGTCAGGTCAAAGTAGCCGCCTTTGTCCAGAATTTCCGTTCCCTCCGAATTCTTGAAATAAAAGAACTCCAGCTCCGGGCCAACGTAATAGTGGTCAAAGCCCATGCCGGCGGCGCGCTCAAGCGCCCGTTTGAGAACAAACCGGGGGTCGCCCTCGTAAGGCGTCTTGTCGGGATTGAGGACATCGCAGATCATCCGGGCGACTTTTTGCTCCTGGGGCCGCCAGGGAAGCACCTTGAAAGTGGAGGGGTCCGGCATGGCGATCATGTCGCTTTCCTCGATGTCCTGGTATCCGGTGATGGAGGAGCCGTCAAAGCCCATCCCGTTGGTGAGCGCCGTCTCGATCTCGCTGGCGGTTATAGCAAAGCTCTTCAGCTGCCCGACGACGTCGGTGAACCAGAGGCGAATGAATTTCACATCCTGGTCCTTGACAGTCTTCATTACCTGATCTTTGTCCATCTTGTATTATTTCCTCCTTAGGTCAACAAACTCAAATTCCGGCAAATTTATTTCAGCCGGCAAATTTTAGCCTTCTGAGCCCTCAGTAGCAATACCAGGGTGAATGTTTTTTTGGGCAGTTTTTTATACCGGCGTCCAAAGACCGGGGGCCCGGGGCCCGCTGCAAAAGGCTAAGAATCTATCTCAAAAGACATATTCTGCTGCGGCCGGCTGCAAAGGCGATGGGCGGCGTCCTCGGAGCAAAAAGTCCTCGACGTACCGCAGCGGGTACGACTGCGGGCTTTTTACTCCCGCGTCCTTGCCCATCGCCTTTTCGCTCGGCCTCGCTGCGAACAGCCTTTTGAGATAAATTCTAAATCGCGGCCGCCCCCCGCTCACCGGTCCTGACGCGGACAGTGTCGCTCACCGGCAGCAGGAAAATCTTGCCGTCGCCAATCTCGCCGGTTCGCGCCGCGGCCAACAGCGCCTCCACGATGCGCTCCACATCGTCATCTGCAACCACCATCTCCAGCATCAGCTTCGGCAGAAGGTTTACCCGCGTCTCCAGGCCGCGGTAATGCTCGATGTGGCCCTTCTGGCGGCCGTGGCCCTTCACCTCCCAGATTGTCATGCCGACTACGCCGATCTCTTCCATCGCCTGCTGGACCTCGAACAGCCGCTCTCCCTTAAAGACGCACTGGATCATGGTCATCTTCCCGTCAGTCATTTATATCAGCTCCTCAGGGTAAGCCTTGCCGGCATGGATGGTGAGATCCGAGCCCAGCAGCTCCTGCTGCGGCGTCAGCCTGATCCCCATTATCATCTTGATGGCGCCGTAGACGATGAAAGAAGCAGCCAGCGCAATGGCGATGCAGGCGGCAGTGCCAACGAGCTGCGACAGAAAATTGACGCCGCCCAGTCCGCCCAGCGCCTTGTAGCCAAAGATGCCGCAGGCAATCCCGCCCCAAGCGCCGCACAGCCCGTGTAGCGGCCAGACGCCGAGCACGTCGTCGATCTTTAGCTTCTCGTTCGCCCACAGGAAGCCCTTGACGAAGATGATGCCGGCGATCGCGCCGGTGACCAGCGCCGCCAGCGGATGCATGACGTCCGAGCCGGCGCACACCGCCACCAGGCCTGCCAGGGCGCCGTTATAGACGAAAACGCTGTCACGCCTGGAGACAAGCACGGCGGCCAGCAATCCCCCGCCCATGGCCAGCAACGAGTTGGCCGCCACCAGGCCGGAGATCTTGGGCAGCGTCGCCGCCGAGGCGACGTTAAACCCAAACCAGCCCACCATCAGCAGCCAGCTGCCCAGCGCCACGAAGGGGACGCTGTGGATCTGCAGCGGCCGGCTCTGGCCATTTACATAGCGGCCCATGCGTGGTCCCAGCAGCAGGATGCCGGGCAGCGCCAGCCAGCCTCCCATGGCGTGCACGACAACAGAGCCGGCGTAGTCGTGAAAGCCGGCGCCGAACGCGCTGGCCAGCCAGCCGGTAGAGGAGCCAAGCACATTGAAGTGGCCCCAGACCAGTCCCTCGAAGAAAGGATAGGCAAAGCCGACGAAGATGGCGCCGGCCAGCACCTGGGGGCCAAACTTCATCCGCTCGGCGACGCCGCCGCTAATGATGGCGGGAATGACCGCGGCAAAGCAAAGCAGGAAGAAAAAATGGGCCAGGTTGTAGCCGGAGTTATCCGCCAGCAGTCCGGAGGCCTTGCCCAGAAAAGTGATGCCGTAAGAAATGGGAAAGCCAACCAGGAAATAAACAACCGTGGAAACTGCCCAGTCGGTCGGTATCTTGGTCAGCGCGTTGACGATATTCTTTTTTCTGACACTGCCGGCTTCCAGGAAAGCAAAGCCGGCGTGCATGGAAAACACCAGCACCGCCCCCCAGAGCAGAAAGAAAACATTGCCGGCGTTGACAATGTCGGTTAAACCGGTTGGGGCGTTCATGGGCGGCTCCTTGACTGTCTTTGGCGCCGGGATGCCATGCCTTTGTGCATCGGTACAATTTCCGGCGCGGTTGCTTGCTCCAAAAGTATGTGGCCGATTGTACAAAGACCGATTTGGCAAAGATTTATCCAAAAGTCCATACTTGTTGACATCAGTTTTGTCCAAATGTACATGCATTCCGCGCTGGGGGCCGGCCGCAACAGAATCTGCCTTGAGATAGATTCATTATCCGGGCAGGTCTTATCCGGGCAGGCCGCCGATAATGATTCCGGCCGCCATTGTGGTATACATGAAGAGAAAAGCATGCGAATCCTTCTGGTCGAAGACAATCGAAAACTGGCGGGCTATATCAAGAAGGCGCTGGCCAGGGAAAGCTACGCCGTTGACTGTGTCTTTGACGGCGCTAGCGGCAAGGAGCGCGCCGCCCTGGGAAACTACGACCTGGTGATTCTGGACATCATGCTTCCTGTTAAGGACGGATTTCAGGTCTGCCGCGAGCTGCGGAAAGAAAGTGTGAACGTGCCGATCATCATGTTGACAGCGATGGGCGAGTTCGAGGACAGGGTGGCGGGGCTGGACAGCGGCGCGGATGATTACCTGGTGAAGCCGTTTGACCTGAAAGAGCTCTCCGCGCGCATACGCGCCTTGTTGCGCCGCCCGCGGGAAAAAAAGCAGGAGATCCTGACGGCCGGCGAAATAACCCTCGACAGCGCCAGCCATGCTGTCATGAAGGGCAGCGAGACGCTGCAGCTGACCCTGAAAGAGTTCGCGGTCCTTGAGTACCTCGTCAGAAACAAGGGTCTGGTGCTGACCCGTGATCAGATATATGACCACTGCTGGGACTGGGCCGCCAGCGCCTACAGCAATGTGGTGGATGCGGTCATCAAGCAGTTGCGCAAGAAATTTAACGACAGCCAGAAACAGCAAATTATCAAAACGGTGCGCGGCGTTGGCTACAAGCTTCAGGCATAATCCCTTCCAGCGCGCCAGAATCAAGCTGGCGGCTTTTTATACCCTTGGCGTTCTGGTCCTGATGGTTATCTTCAGCGTCTCCGTATACGTCCTTTTTTCCAGAAACGCTGTGGACAACCTCGAGTATCAAGGTCCCGGCAGGGACCAGGGAGCCAGCGTCGAAACACAAGTCGTCGCCAATGCCCAACACCGGCTGCAGACGATTTTGTTAATCATGGACGGCCTGGTCGTGTTTCTGGCCGCCGGCGTCAGCTACTACGTGGCCGGCAAAGCCCTGCAGCCGGTCGAAAATGCCTACACTGCCCAGAAGAAATTCGCCGCCGACGCGGCGCATGAGTTGCGGACCCCGCTAACGATCATGAAAACCGGGGCGGAAACTGTGCTGGCCGGCGGCAGCCGTGAGGAATATGAGAAATACATCCAGGACTCGCTGGAAGAGTCAGAATTTCTCGCCGGCGTGGTAAATGACCTCCTGTTCCTGGCGCGCAGCGCTAACAACAAAACGAATTTTTCTTCTTTGGACTTGGGGGAGCTTGTCCGCAAACAGGCGCAGTTCATGATGCCTTATGCGAAAACAAAGAATGTTGCCCTGACCTGTCTGCCGGCCGGGCGCATTATTGTCAACGGCAACCCGGACCACTTGCGACGGCTGCTTAACAACCTGATCAAAAATGCCATTGATTACAACAGGGAGAATGGCAAGGTAGAAGTATCGCTGCGTGAGTCAAAAGACAGAGTGACAATGCAGGTAGCCGATACCGGCGTGGGAATAGGCGCACCGGATCTTGACAGGGTATACGACCGGTTTTACAAGGCAGATCCGGCCAGGAGCGGAGCCGGTGGCGGCGCCGGGCTGGGGCTTTCCATCGCCAAAGAGATAGTCGAGGCGCACAAGGGGAAGCTGGACGTCAAGAGCACGCCAAGTGAAGGAACGCTGGTGACGGTACAGCTGCCCGCGGGCTGATGCGCCGTCATGCCGCGCCGGCGATGGCCGCAGAAAGCCGCCCTTCCGGGGCGGTTTTCTAATGCGCCAAAGTTCATCGTAATTTCATTTTTAATGGCTAGGTTATGTGTGCGTGGCAAAACGGACCTTTGGAAGGAGGTGCAACAAATGAGATTGAGAAAAAAACTTGCCGTGCTGCTGGCCCTCGGCAGCCTGCTGGCAGGCGGGAGCGTCATCGGAGCCATCGGCGTGGCCAGTGCGCAGACCAAGTCTGGCGCTGCTAATCATGCCGGGGCCGTAACGCAGCCGTCTGTCGAAAAAAGCGGCGGCGCCGAGTCCCAAAATGAGGCCGCCGACGCCGGTCTCCCCGGCGGCGGCCACGAGGACCCGCCGGGCACCAATGTAAACCATCAGGCAGAAGGCGTGGAATAGGCAGGAAGCCGAAAGGCTGACAGGGGGCGGAGAATATTTCGCCCCCTGTCTTAACCTCGCCATACGGCGGCCCGCACCCCGATTTTTCATGAAGTTTTCATAAATCACGTTTATAAAACCAATATGTCAACCAGCTCCATTATCCACACCAGCGATCTTTGCATGCGCTATGGCAGCAATCTCGCCCTCAAGAATGTCAACCTGGCGATCGCCGCCGGTGAGATATTCGGCCTGCTTGGACACAACGGCGCCGGCAAGACAACCACGGTCAGCATTATTACGACGCTGCTGGCACCCAGCTCGGGCCGCGCAGAAGTGTGTGGCCTGGACACACTGCGGGATAGCCGGAACGTGCGCCGCCGGATCGGCTACCTGCCTGAAAATGTCGAGCTGTATGACTCTCTGACACTGAAGGAAAATTTGCTTTATTTTGCCCGCCTGTCAGGAGTGGCCGAGCCGCAGAAAAGAATCGCCGGCGTGCTGGATTTTCTCGATTTCACAACTCATGAAAATGAGAAGCTGGGCACATTCAGCAAGGGCATGCGGCAGCGGGCCGGCATCGCCCAGGCGATCCTGCACCGGCCACGGGTGCTGTTCCTGGATGAGCCCACCTCCGGCCTGGATCCCCAGGGTGTAATCACGTTGCGCCAGAACATCAAAAGCCTCAACGAGGAGCTGGGCATGACCATCTTCATGAATACACATTCGCTCGCCGAGGTTACCAAAACATGCACGAGCATCGGCATCCTGCGAAATGGCGAGCTGCTTTACCATGACTCGCTCAAGCAGACAATGGCCGCTTTTCCGGACCAGGCTTCACTGGAGGATGTTTACCTCAGGATTGACGCCGACGGCAGATGAGAGGTCCTGTCCTGACAATTGCCAGGCAGGAACTGCGCATCGCCGGAACAAACCGCCTGGCAATGCTTCTGAGCGGCATTTTCCTTGGCATGGTGCTCATATCAGGGTTTATCGGCTGGGCCTCACACCATACTGTTACAAGTGTGTATGGGGAGGCTCTGCGGGAAGGAGCGGCTTCAGGACCAAATCCCTTCTCTACACAGCAGCCGCTTGACCTGATCAGGAACACCGTGATCTATACCATCCTCATCGGAGCGCTGTCAGCCATCCTGGTAGGAGTCCAGTCCGCCATGCACGACCGCAAGGCCGGGGTTGTGGACCTGCTCTTTTCGCGGCCTGTCACTACCAGGCAATACGTGGCCGGAAAGTTCCTCGGCATGCAATACCTGCTGGCGCTCATCCTGGCGGCGGCCGGCCTGCTTAGCTGGGGCACGGCTTTGTTTATCCGCGGCGCCATGCTGTCCCCGGCCGACACCGGCGCCCTGGCGGCCTTTTTTTTGCTTGCCTGGCTTTTCCTGGTGCCTTTTAACATGCTGGGCTTCATTTTCGGGGCCGGCAGCAGGCGCGAGACCAGCGCCTTGCTGGCGCCGATTCTCGTCTGGGTGCTGCTGGTCTTTGTCCTGCCTCAACTGGGCACGGCGGCGCATCCGGTTTCCCTGCTTAATCCGGTTCCCGCGCAGCCGGCTTCGCAGGGGTCCTTCTTTGCTTTCAACCACCGTATTTTACAGCCGGTTTCGCCGGCTGACCGCTTTAAGGGGGCCAGCGCGGGGCTGCTGGGCTTCAGTCCCGGCGGCAAACATTTTGAAACGTTTGACTGGACGACGCTGGCCATCATCGCCGCCGCCGGTTTCATCGCGGCCCTGCTGCTGATCAGGAGCGGCCGCATGAGAAAGCCTGTCCGTGAGTAAGGCCGTCAGGACAATATTCTTCAAGGAGCTCGGCGACCTGTTGCGCCGGCGCAGCTTCCTGCTGCTTTGCGCCGCGCTGGCCTCGATTGTGGCCCTCTCCTTGATAATCGCTTCGCTAAACTATCACAAGCAACTGTCAGATTATCAACAATATGCGCAGACGCTCGCGCAGAGCGGCGGCGCTGCGGCGGCGCTGCCGCCGCAATTATCGCCGCTGCAGCAACTGCGCGGCAGCATTGAATATATCGAGATCATCGGACCGGTCCTGGCGATAGTTGCCGGTTACGGCATCGTGGCAAAAGAAAAGTACCGTGGCACCCTGCGCCTGTTCTTTAGCCGCCCGATCGGCGCTCTGGACCTGGCCGCCGGGAAGCTGGCCGCGTTGGCCCTGCTCTGGCTGATAATCATCCTGGTGCTGTTGCTGGTGATGGCCACAACACTGCATTTTGTCGGCGGCGCCTTATTTTCCGCATCCACCATCGCCAAACTGGTCCTGAGCCTGGCCGCAGCCTGGGCCTATCTGATGTTCTGGAGCGCACTGGCGCTGGGATTGACATGCTCCAGCAAGCATTTGGGCTCAGCCTTGCTGATCAGCTTTATCGCCTGGCTCGCCGTTGTGCTGCTATTGCCACAGATTGGCGACACGATGGATCCCGACAACCAGGTGCCGGGAGGACTGTTTCAAAGCATGCATGTTGATAAATCGCATGAGCATGCCATCATGGCGCATTTTGGCGGGTACGAAAGTGCGCGCAATGCCCTGGAGGAAACGTCGATCAGCAAGCATTTTGAACGGGCCAGCTTTGCTTTCCTGGGCGTAAAGCAGATTTACAACCAGCAGCCGGTCGGCTATATCTGGGGCGATACCTGGAAAGACACGGCATTGCTGCTGACCGGACTGCTCGCGAGCGCAGCGTTTGCGTTGACGTGGTGCAATAAACGCAACCTGATCGGAAGGAGCTGGAAATGAAAACAGTCATCAAGGCAACCGCAGTCATACTCAGCGCCACGGGCATCTGCCTGTTCTTGGCGGCATGCGGCGGCAGCTCGCCGGGAGGCGCCGCGAGCCAGGCGGCGAAAACCGGCGGTCAGGTGCTGCCGGTGGCAAACAACCCCATCCGCAACAACTCCAGCACACCGGGTCTGACGATTGTTTCGGCGGCAGTGGAAAACAATGTCGACCCGGCAACGGGCATGGCCATCGCCGATTGCCTGCAGCTCGGGGTAAAAAACGCCAGCAATCAGGCAATGAGCAATTTTGAAATCTATTATCAGATGCAGGATGCGAAGACTGGCGCCAGCGAGGGCTACTACCAGAAGCTGGCCGGGCTGAGCCTGAACCCCGGTGAGACCCGCACCATCTTCTTTGACAATAAGGCCGGCGCGGGCCACTATCCGGAAAACAAATACAGCATCTACAGGACTTCACAGAACGAAGTCCATTTTACGATTGAGCTAAGCGCGCCCGGCTTCAAGCCGGCCAAAAGCGAGGCAACCAAGGGAGCCGGCACCGGCGAGCAGCAGGACTGACGCGGATGCCACCTTCCTGGCTTAGAATCTATCTCAAAAGGCTGTTCGTGGCGAGGCCGAGCGAAAAGGCGATGGGCAAGGACGCAGGAGCAAAAAGCCCGCAGTCGTACCTGTACGATACGTCGAGGACTTTTTGCCCCGAGGACGCCGCCCATCGCCTTTGCAGCCGGCCGCAGCAGAATATGCCTTTTGAGATAGATTCTTAGGCCCGCATCGGTTCGCCGGGATGCTCCAGCACCGGCGCATTGCGCAACCGGTCGGCCAGCGCTGTGCCGTCGGTGCCGTCATCCGGACCGACAAAGTGCTCCGGATAACCCCACATGCCATGCTCGGCAAAGTCGGAGCCGGCCAGCTCCTGTTCCGGGCTGAGGCGAATGCCCACCAGCGCCTTCATGCCATAAAACACCGCCCCTGAACAAATCAGCACAAATGTAAACACGGCCGCCACGCCCAGCGCCTGCACGCCCAGCTGATGAAAACCGCCGCCGTAGACCAGGCCGGGGGTGCCTATCTTCAGGCGCGACACCATGGCCGGGGCCGCGAAGATGCCGGTCGCCAGTGTCCCCCAGATGCCGGAGATGCCGTGGCAGGATAGGGCGCCGATGGGGTCGTCAATCCGGATGCGGTCAATAGCAAGGACCATTACCACCATCAGCGCGCCGGCGACGCCGCCAATGATTACGGCGGCCCATGGCTCGACGTAGCCGGAGGGGGCGGTGATGGCAACGAGGGCGGCGATGGCGCCGTTGGCCGTCATGCCGATATCGGGCTTGCCCATTAGCAGCCAGGCCATCAGCATTGCGCTCAGGACTCCGGCTGCCGCCGCCATGTTGGTGACAACGGCGATATCGGCAAAGCTCAAATCCATCGCGTTCAGCGTGCTGCCGGGGTTGAAGCCGAACCAGCCCAGCCAGAGGATGATGACGCCCAGGAGCGCCAGCGGCATGCTGTGCCCGGGGATTGGCTTGGGCTTGCCGTCCCGGGAGTATTTGCCAATCCTGGGGCCGAGGGCCAGCGTTCCCACAAAAGCAGATGTGGCGCCCAGCAGATGAACCACAGTGGAGCCGGCAAAGTCCTGCATGCCCAGCTGGCTCAGCCAGCCGCCGCCCCAGATCCAGTGGCCGACTACCGGATAGATAAAAGCAGTAAAAACAACGGCAAAGACAAAGTAGACTATCATCTTCGTGCGCTCAAGCAGGGCGCCCCAGACGATCGCCAGCGAGACCGCGGCAAATGCAAATTCGAACAGGAACTTTGCCGAGACAGGGGCGTTACTGTAAGCAAGAGAAGCAAAAACACTGTTTGCCTGTCCCGGGGCGACATTTAAAAACCAGCCGCTGGAGCCGGCAAAACTTGAGCCGGCGCCAAAAGCGATCGCAAAGCCGACTGCCCAGAAGACAATTGCCGAAATTGACATGTTGACCAGGATCTTCCAGGCGATGTGGCCGGCGTTCTTGGCCCGCGTGAAGCCTATCTCAAGCGTAAAGAAACCGGCCTGCATGAAGAAGACCAGAAACGCCGCCAGCATCACCCACACGGTGTCGACGGCGATTGACTCCGGCGAAGGCGTGCTGCTTTGGGCAAAAGCCAGCGACGGGACAAACAGCAGGCCCAGGCCAGCCGCCAGCACAGCCATCACCATAAACGCTATTCGTTTTTTAATAACCTGCGCGAAATCTGTCATTAACTTTCCTTTCCCGCCATCCCGTGGCCCGGTCTTACAGGACACCGGATCCGGTCTCGCCGGTCCTGATCCTCATGGCAAACTCAACCGGGACCACAAATATTTTGCCGTCGCCAATGTCGCCGGTGCGGGCCGCCTCACCCAGGGTGGCGACAACCTTGTCCACGGCGCCGTCACCGACAACCGCCTCCACTTTGACTTTGGGCCGTAAATGAATGGTGAGCTTGGCGCCACGGTAGGTCTCGGTGTAACCCTTCTGGCGGCCAAAACCCTTGATCTCGGTGAAGCTCATGCCCTCGATGCCGATCTGCGACAGCGCGTCGCGCACTTCCTCCACTTTTTCATGGCGGATAAAAGCCTCTACTTTCTTCATCTGGTTCACCTCCGTCGCCTCATCACATGGACAAACCGCGGGAACGCCGCTTGTGCTTCCGTCCTTATACTCTGGGAGTGTACGCGCCGTTTAGGCCCCGTGCCTTGGCCAGATGGAGGAAAAAGTTAATCAGCTGTTATACAGATGGAGCAGAAAGCTGAGGGTAAAGGTAAGAAAAGGGCGGGGGGCCCGCCGGCAAAGCCGGCGGGCCCCTCAAGAGCGCCTGTAGGAACACCTAGAGGGCTTCGTCTCCCCTGGCGCCCGTGCGGATTGCTACAGCCTCTTCGACTTCAGTGACAAATATCTTGCCGTCGCCGATCTCCCCCGTTCTGGCGGTTTTCATGATAGTCTCGATGACGCGCGGGGCAACGTCGTCAGGGACGACTATTTTCAGCTCCAGCTTGGGGTTGAGGAAGATGCTCAGCTTGCTTCCCCGCCATTGCTCGGTATATCCCTTCTGCTTGCCAGCGCCCTTGACGTCGGTGACTGTCATGCCCCTGATGCCGATGTCATCCAGGGCGGCCTTGATATCGTCCAGCTTGATATGCCTGATTATCGCTTCTATCTTTTTCATGCGCCTGCTCCTTCATCCAGAGATAGCGCAGTCATTGCCGGCGCTGCCTTCCCCGGGGGAGAGCCCAGCCCGGAGGGATGCGGCGTCACCCAGCCTGGCGCCGATCCGGAGAAGTCAGGGTATGCCAGCGTGCCCATCTGGGGCAGGTCGAGGCCCTGGATTTCTTCCTCGGCAGTGACACGCAGACCCATGATCTTGTCTAGAATCTTAAAGAAAACATAGCCGCCGCCGAGCGCCACGATAACAACTGTGACCGCCCCAATGGCCTGGGCAGCAAACTGGCCGGCGCCGCCATAGAGGAGGCCTTTGATTGCGGTGGTGACTCCATTATCGCCGGCGCCATATGTGCCGTCGGCAAAAATGCCCAAGGAAATGACGCCCCAGAGGCCGGCGAAGCCGTGCACGGCAACCGCTCCGACGGGGTCATCGACTTTGAGCACCCGCTCAACGAAGAAGACTCCCGCGATCACCAGCGCGCCGGCGGCTACGCCGATTGTCAGCGCCGCCCAGGGAGCTACAAAGGCGCAGGGCGCGGTGATCGCCACCAGGCCCGCCAAAGCGCCGTTGGCAGTCATCGAGATGTCAGGCTTCCTGTAGAGCTTCCACATGATGAACATCGAGGTGAGGCCACCGGCGGCCGCCGCCAGGAAGGTATTGGCGATAATCACGGCAAGCCGGAAATCGCCGCCGGCAAGCGTGCTGGCGCCGTTAAAGCCGATCCAGCCAAACGCCAGAAACAGTGTGCCCAGCACCGCCATGGGAATATGATGCCCAGGGATGGCGTTGGGGCTACCGTCCTTGTTGAACTTGCCGATCCGCGGGCCGAGCACCATGGCGCCTGCCAGCGCCACGAAGCCGCCCATGGCGTGAACGACCGTGGAGCCGGCAAAGTCAAGATACCCATTCCCGAGGCCAAGGTTGGCGCCCAGTTGCGACAGCCAGCCGCCGCCCCATACCCAGTTGCCGAAAAGCGGATAAAGGAACATGGAGATGAAAAACCCATAGATAACAAAGGCCGAGAACTTGAAGCGCTCGGCCATAGCGCCGGTGGGAATCGTGGCCGCCGTATCCATAAACACAAGCTGGAAAAGAAAAAATGCCAGGATGCCAACGTCGTACATGCCGGCGCCGCCGAACCCCTTGGTGCCGATGATGCCCCAGCCCTTGGCAACCTGCAGCATGCCGTCAAGATTGGCGACGCTGCCTAAAGTGGAGAGGCGGCCCATCCCACCAAACATAAGGGGAAAGCCAACAAGGAACCAGCCGATTACGCCAATGAAAAAAATGACGATGTTCATCGACATGGTGTGAACAGCGTTTTTAGCCCGGGTGAACCCGGTTTCCAGCAACGCAAAGCCGGTCTGCATAAAAAACACGAGGGCAAAGCCGGTCATCAGCCAGATAAAGGCGGTGGCGACCTTATTGTGGCCGACCTCGTTGGCCAGGCTCTGCAGCGTCAGACTGCTGCCCTGGGCCGAGGGTGAGAGATCCGAGGCGCTGCCGGTGGCGCCGCCGTTGGGATCCGTGACGGGAGCCTGCGCGGCCGGCGCGCTTGTCTGGGCGTGCGCCACGGCGCTTCCGCCCAGCGCTGCCAGCACCAGCGCCGTCATTGCGATAATGATAATGGATATTCTTGCGATAGTGCTCATTGGGCCTCCTCGCTTCTCTTTTTTCAGGTCGGCTCACCAGCGTTTCTGTTTCACGGACCGGCTCGTGGCGCCAGTGGCCATGATGTGATAATAGCCAGGAGGCCATCGGCAATCGCTGTGCCAAAGTACAAAATCGCGCCGAGGCTGTTATACGCTTGACAAATAAATTTGGATTTGTTGGAACTTCGTTATCCAAAAAGCAATGCTCTCCGACCGAGGGCTTATACAACAGGAGAAAAGATGGCGGCAGGCCATCATCAGGCTTTTCGCGAAGCCCCCATTGCCGGTTTAATTTTGCAGAATGCGGATAAAAGGGCTACTATTTAGATAGTAAAAAAGTGCAATTACGGGCTTTGCCTTATGACCAAAAGGAAAAACTACTGGTTTTCAGACCCGCGCCCCGTCAATCTGACTCCAGCAGAAGCTGAAATCATGCGGGTTGTCTGGGACAAGAGGCGGGCAGTCACTGTCAGGGAGGTCTATGAGATCCTCCGGCAGCGGAAGCAGCTGGCATACACCACTGTAATGAGCGTGATGGCCAAGCTCGCCAGAAAGGGAATCCTGACACAGGACAGAAGCGCAACCGCTTATTTGTATTCGGCGGCCGTGACAGATGAAGAAGTGGCGGGCAGCATCCTGGACGGGGTCGTGGACAATGTGCTTGCCGGCGCCGCCTCACCACTTATCTCCCGGCTGCTGGGATCAAAGAAAAAACTGACGGAAGAACAATTGAAAGCTCTGGAGAAGCTGCTGGAAAAGAAAGGCAAGTAACCTGTCGGAATCACTTTCCGGGTGGTGATTTCCTTGTTCCCCTCCTGGGAACGCATCGTCTATTTTCATTTTGAACCAGCCATGCTTGACGGTCTGCTGGCGCTTGCCGGAGTCCTTTGTATGTTTCATATCTTCCGGGTCCGCGACCCGTCCGTGCGCTCGCTTTTTCTCTTTATTCCGCTGGTCCGCCCCCTGCTGATCCTGTTGGAAGGCGCTGCCGACCTGGAAAGGCAGCACCTTTCTACCGGAATGCTGCTCGGCCTGAGGATTCCAGATCCTTTTCACATGCTCCCAGTTGACGTTGTTGGCCAGGAGCGGATGTCAACGACCGGCGCAACGGTGGCCGTGCTGATCGGGGCTGCCTTGATTCTGGCCGTCTTTTTCCTGGCCATGCGCTGGGCCGGTTTCGTCATTTTCTTTCACCGTCTTAAACAAAGCAGGGGCGGCTTTGACAAACAGGAAAAGGAGCGCGTTTCAAGCCAGGTGGGCGCTCTCTCGAAAAAAATGAAGCTGAGCCAAGCTCCCGCTCTTCTTTTTTTAGCCGGCGCTGGCTGGTTTACGCCCTGCGCTATCGGCTGGCGCCGTCCCGCGCTCGTTATTGATACAGAAATGACCAGGATGCTGGACGATCAGGAGCTGGAGGCGGTACTAGCTCACGAACTCGCCCACTTTGCCCGCAAAGACGGCCTCTGGCACTGGGCGGCGGTGCTGCTGGGCGACATCCAGTCTTTCAGCCCTATTTCCCATTTGAGCAGATCCCGCATAGAACTGGAGCGGGAAAAAGCGTGCGACCGGATCGCGGTTTCAAGCGGCCAAGTGGCCCCGCGGTTGCTGGCATCCTGCCTCGTGAAGCAGTCACGCCTGGATTCCGGGAATTTGAAACCGCTGCCCAGCTTCGGCATGGGGCTTCTTAAAAAAAGAAATTACAGACTTTTGCAAGACCGGGTCAAGTTTCTGCTGACGATAGGAGAAAAGGAGGCGGATAAAAAAACGATGCGGCTGCTGGCAAGGGCAAGGTTTGCCTGGTTGCTGCTTCTGTGGCTGCCGCTATCGGTGGTTCAGCTTTACGCCTGCGCATGGATCGGAAATTTTGCCCTTGTCGTCAAATAACTGCAAGCCGGGCAAAACAAGGAGGCAATGATGAAATCGCTGAATGCAGATCAAGCCTTGTGGCAAACAAAGGAAAACGGCAGCCGGTCAGCTTCTGCAAACGGGGTTGAGCCGGCCTGCTGCTGGTTCTGGGGCTGTTGCTGGTACTGGGGCATGTCGGCCAACCCTGATGAGCCCCTGCCGCAGGTCAGCTAAATGGTGCGTCATGTACTTGACAAAACGGCTGATTCGTGAGCACATTGCCACCGGCGAGGAAATCTGGCTCAACGCGCTCTCCGGCGCAATTGACAAGCTCTCCGAAGTAGAGGTTGCCCTGGTTGAGCGTTCCCTGGGCGGGCAGCGCGGCGGCGGCTCCCTGATTGCAAGGCTGAGGTCGCGCGGCTACCTTTTTGACAATGCCGCGGATGAGCAGTCCCGCTTTCGCCGGCTGGTTGCGGAATTTGGCAGGGAACAGCACGGCGCCGTCACCCATCTGGTGATATGCCCAACATACGCCTGCAACCTCCGCTGTGTCTACTGCTTCGAGCACCGGTCCCATCCCAACCTCCCGCGCGAGATGATGGACATCGACGCCGTCAACCACGTGTTTGATGCCTTCTCCCGGATCCGCCGACTCTATCCTTCGCGCAATTACGCCCTGGGCCTCTTTGGCGGCGAGCCGCTGATGACCTCCACCAGGTTCGTTGTGTCAAGGATTCTCTCCAGGGCCAGGAAGAACAGGCTGCCGGTGATGATCGTCACAAACGGGGTGAGTGTCGCCAGCTACCTGCCCATTCTGGAAGAGCATCAGTCTGACATTCAGGCACTCCAGTTGACGCTTGACGGGCCGGAAGAAGTGCACAACCAGCGGCGGCCGGACGCAGCCGGCAGGGGCACATTTGACGCCGTCGCCGCCGCTGTTGACATCCTGCTCGAGAAAAACATGCACGTGGTGCTGCGAGTCAATGTCGACCTTGGCAATGTTGACGAGCTGCCCCGCCTGGCGAAAGTTATTTCAAACCGGGGCTGGTCAGAAGCTTCCTCTTTTTCCTGCAGCCTGGCCCCGGTCAAGGATCATCTCGGAAGCGGCGCCATTCCAAACGTGCCCGCTGAGGCGGACCTCCTCTCCGCCCTGTTCGACGTTTATGACCGCAGTCCCGAAAGCGAAAAGATATTCGGGCTAAAAGGCCTGCAGGTGCTTGGCCAGCTGTCTGCCCTGCTTGGGTCCGGCGGCAGCAGCAGGCCAAAAATATATCATTGCGAAGCAAATCATGGCGGTTTTTGGGTTGCCGGTCCTGAAGGCCTTCTTTACGCGTGTCCGGAAGCAGTTGGACAGCCTGACCTTGCAATCGGGCGCTACACGCCGGCATTCGAAGTTTGGCCCCAGAGGATGGAGCCATGGATGGGAAGAAATATAAACACGCTCAACGCCTGCCGCAGCTGCGAAGTAGGCCCACTCTGTGGAGGCGGCTGCGCCTATGCCTCCCTGGCCGGGAAGAATACGACTCCGGGCCCTTCCTGTGCCGCAGGGCTTGCCCGCGCACTCTCTGTTTATCTGAGCCGCCGCGCCGTCCAAAGTTGCCAGGGCAAAAAGGTCCGCGTCCGCAGTTAAATTCGTTAAATTGACATGACAAAAGCTCAAAAATATAATATAATTTTATACTATTCTTGTAGTACTATTTTCTAAGCAGAGAGGGCCTGACAAGGGGGCGGGAAAGAATCCCCTTTCCAGAAGGGATTCTAAGCAGGGTCTTTGGGCCGCGGCTCTTCTCGACCACTCGAGCCGCCAGGACGTGGGAGCCCGGGGGATCCTCTGGCTTCTGGTGCGCATGGTGGCCGCTGGTATAGAGCCTTTTGATAGGGCGATGCACTGGTCAGATGCGCCGACGACGCCATGCAGCTTGCCAAGTGCCTGTCAGGAACAGGATTCAGCTTTGCTCAACAGCAAGGCTTTTTGCTCAACAAGCAGCTTAATTTTGCATAACATTGGCTTCACCTGAAATTCATATCCTTGAGGCATAATATGAACAGGTAATTGCTTAACCTTCACTTCATCCTTCGCAATGGAAATGGCGCCCGCGGGCGCCGTTTCCATTTGCCGGCTTTTTTTGAGTCGGATTCTAAAGCAGCGGGCCTTTCTCGGCTATTGCCACATCCTTAAGCTGCTGGGTGATGTAATCGTACGCCTCGTCCACTGAATCAGTGCTGATGAACAGATCCAGATCCTCAGGGTCGATCGTCCCGTGGCGGACGAGCGCATCAAAGTTTATGATGTCACGCCAGTACTTCTCGCCAAAGAGGACTACAGGCAGGTGCTTGGTGATTTTTCTTGTCTTCAGCAGCGTCAGCAGCTCGAACAGCTCATCAAGAGTGCCATAGCCGCCGGGGAAAAAAATTACGGCTTTGGCCAGGTAGGCAAACCAGAACTTGCGCATGAAAAAGTAATGGAAATGGAAAGACAGCTCTCTGGTGATATACGAATTGAAAGCCTGTTCGTTAGGGATGGAAATGGCCATGCCAATGTTCATTCCCCGGGCCCGGGATGCGCCCCGGTTGGCGCTCTCCATGATGCCCGGGCCGCCGCCGGTGCAGACGACGTAGCGGTGCTCCTCGTCGTTTAACTCTTTCGACCAGGTGGTCAGCCTGGCCGCGAGCTCGTCGGCCGCCTCGTAGTAAAAAGACATTTCCAGGCGCTGCCTGGCAACGCCGGCTGCCGCCTCGTCGGGCGCCGCCGCCAGCTCGGCTTCGGCCTGCTCGCGCGGGATGAAGCGGGCCGAGCCCATGAACACGATCGTGTCAACAATGTGGTGGCAGGCAAAGCGGTTTTCCGGCTCCAGGTACTCGGACAGGATGCGCAACGGCCGCCCCGCCCTCTGGTTCAGGAACCGCTTATTCTCGTATGCTACGAGAGGGCGGCGTTTACGTTTTTGTGGCATGGCTGCTCGCTTTAATTAGGTTAAACTGATCACTCAGCTCGCTCAGGATTTTCGCTTTATGCTTTGCCGTCGGCTCCGCCGACAGCCTTCCGGATGGACGCCTTCAGCTCTTTTATCCTGATCGGCTTGGGGAAGAAATCAAACACGTCGCCTTTGATCGCCTCAATGGCGACATCCAGATTGGCAAAAGCTGTGATCATGATCACTTTTGTGTCCGAGTTAAGCTGCTTGACTGCTTTTAAGATCTCGAACCCGTCGATGCCCCTCATTTTCAGGTCCGTGACCACGACATCGAACGGGGCCTCCTGCAGGCGCTTGAGCGCGGCTGCTCCCTCCACAAAAGTTTCCACTTGGTAGCCGTCATCCTCAAGCGAGATCTTGGTCATATCACCAACAATCTTCTCGTCATCAACGATCATTATCCTTTTGCTCATATCCCTTCCTCGTCTGCCTGAAAAAGCCTCCCCGGGCGGCCAAAATTCGTCCGGATTTACGACCGGTCAGAAAGATTATAGGCTTCACATTAATAATATTGAAGCCGGTCAAATGATATATCCCTTTTGCCAGAAAAATAATAGAACAACCTGATGATGCGTCGCCTGTCTGAGTCCTTTCGTCAAGCGGGATTAATTTTTCTGATCACCCGGGGAGGGCTTATGGTCTTGGCACCCCTCGCTTACCTGGCGCTGACCAGGCTTATCCCCGAGCTGTTGCATGTCTCGCCCCCTGTTTACCACCCTTTGCTTGGCAATGTCAGCGGCGTTGCAAGCTATCTGATAAGTCCGTGGGCACGCTGGGACGCGGGCTGGTACCTCCAGATCGCCCACTACGGCTATTCCGCCTCTGACAGCAGCACGGCCTTCTTCCCCCTCTATCCAATGCTGGTGGCCCTGCTGGGGCCGGTCTTTGGCGGAAACGACGTGGTCGCGGGG
>JAJYIM010000016.1 GCA_021790115.1 Actinomycetes bacterium
TGCTGTCGGCGCTGGACCAGACGATCGTGGCCACCGCCCTGCCACAGATCGTCAAGGAATTCAACGGGCTGGAACACCTGAGCTGGGTATACGCTTCATATTTGATCGCCTCCACCGTCGCCATCCCTGTCTACGGCAAGCTGTCGGATATCTACGGCCGCCGCGGCTTCTTTTTGGGCGGCATCGTCATCTTCCTGGCCGGCTCGGCGCTGAGCGGCCTGTCGCACTCGATGCTGGAGCTGATCCTCTTCCGCGGCCTGCAGGGAATCGGCGCCGGCGCCATCATGGTCAACTCCATCGCCCTGATCGGCGACCTGTTCACGCCCGCGGAGCGCGGCCGCTGGCAGGGGCTGATCGGCGCCGTCTTCGGCATCGCCAGCATCGCCGGGCCGCTGATGGGGGGCTGGCTGACCGACAATATCAGCTGGCGCTGGATTTTTTATATCAACCTGCCGCTGGGGGCGCTGGCGCTGCTCGTCATTGCCACGATGCTGCCGAGAATCAAGCCGGAGGCGATGGAGCGCTCTATTGATTACTGGGGCGCCTTCTCCCTGGCGGCGGCGCTGGTGGCGCTGCTGCTGGGGTTTGTCTGGGGCGGCAGCGAGTATCCCTGGATCTCTGCCCAGATTATCGGCCTGTTTGCCGCCACAGGGGCGTTACTGCTGCTGTTCATGTTTATCGAGGGGCGCGTGCGCGAGCCGATCCTGCCGCTGGGCCTGTTCAAGCACCGGGCCCTGAGCGTGTCCTCGGCGGCGACTTTCCTGATCTCATTCGCCATGTTTGGCGCCGTCGCTTTCCTGCCGCTGTATGCCCAGAGCGTGGTCGGCTTCTCAGCCACCAACTCAGGCCTGGCGCTGACGCCGCTGATGCTGGGGGCTGTTTTCTCCAGCACAGTCGCCGGCCAGCTAATCAGCCGCAGGGGAACTTATAAAACTGTCGCTATCGGCGGCATGGCGCTGTCGGCGCTGGGAATTTACCTTTTCTCTCATATTTCAGTAGATACGTCAAAATTGACGCTGGTGGAATACATGGTGCTGCTGGGCCTGGGCATCGGCGTGTCATTTCCTATTTACACAATCGTGGTTCAGAGCGCTTTTGACCGCAGCAAGCTGGGCGTGGTCACGGCCGCGATTCAGATGTTCCGCAGCATCGGCAGCGCTGTGGGCATCGCCGTCATGGGCAGCCTGCTCAACAACGGCCTCGCCGGCAGGCTGGCAAATATCAGCGCAGATCATTTCATGCAGACTGTCAAACGCATTAATCCGGCTGCCCCGCTGACAAGCATTAATACCGATACGCTCCAGAGCTTCCTCTCCGGCGCAGGCCACCAGAAACTGCAAGCTGCGGTAGCCGCCGCTCCGGTGGCGCAGCAGGGCCAACTCGGCCAGGGCCTGCTCCATTTCATGCAGACGCTCAAGGAGGCGCTGGCCGGCTCCATCGGCAGCGTCTTTTACGTCACCGTATTCCTGGTGCTGGCGGCGCTGGCGGTGGTGCTGTTGTTGCCGGTGATCAACCTGCATCCCCACAGAAAGCGGCCGCTGGCGGAAGATATTGGCCGCGAGCTGGAGGCGGAGCTGGCGCTGGCTGAGCCAAAAGATGAGCCGGAGCTGTAATCAAGTTTACTTTGATACAACCGTTGATGAATGAAGATTTGAAAATAAGCGGGCGGCCCCACATTGAAAGCACTGCGCCACTTGTCTGCTTTGTGGGCAAGAAAAATTCCGGCAAGACCACATTCGTGGAGAAACTGGTTTCGTTGCTGGCTGGCTCCGGCCTGGCGGTTGCCTACATCAAGCACGATGTCCATGGTTTTTCAATTGATCACCCGGGGACAGATACACAGCGGCTCAGCCAGGCGGGAGCGTGCATGGTAATCATTTCTTCTCCGGCTCAAATAGCATGTCTCGAGAATGTAGAGGACGAAAGAAGCCTGACCGAGCTCTGCCGGGTTGTCAAGGGCCCTATCGACCTGATAGTCGCCGAGGGGTTCAAAAGCGCCGCCGCGGACCGCATCGAGGTCTGCCGGGCCGGCGCCTCCATGGTTTGCCCTGAAAAAGACCTGCTGGCGGCCATTTCCGAGCGGCCCGGAGTCGCACGGAGCATCCCGGTGTTTAATCCGGAGGCTGTGAGCCGCGTTGCCCGGCTGCTGATAAAAAGGTACAACCTGAAACCATCGCCTCTTCAAAAATGACAGATGAAAAATCAAACAGCGAGGCGGCAAAGCACTTTTCCCACCTGGACTCGGAAGGCAGGGCCCGCATGGTTGACGTCGGCGGCAAACCGGCAACGGAAAGAATTGCCCGCGCCGGCGCCAGCATTCAAATGAGCCGGGAGGCTTTCCGCCTCCTGATGGACAAGAAGATTCCCAAAGGGGATGTTCTGGGCGTGGCGCGGGTGGCAGGCATAATGGCGGCCAAGCAGGCCACGCAGTTGATTCCGATGTGTCATCCACTCATCCTCGACCATGTTGCCATCAATTTTGATCTGGATGAAAAGGAATATCGCATTAACATCGAGGCGGCCGTTCGCTCATCGGGAAAGACAGGCGTGGAGATGGAGGCGCTCACCGCCTGCGCCATCGCGGCGCTAACAATTTATGACATGTGCAAGGCGGTTGATAAAACCATGCTAATCAGCCGCCTGCGGCTGCTGGAAAAGCGCGGGGGAAAATCGGGAGTATTTATTCGTGCCTGAAACAAATACGGATAATTATTTCTCCACCAGCTCCAGATAGGCCATCTCGGCGGCATCTCCCTGGCGGGGGCCAAGGCGGATGATGCGCGTGTAGCCCCCCGGACGGCCGGCAAACCTGGGTGCCACCTCGTTAAACAGAGTGTGCACAGCGTCATTGCTTCGCAGCCGCGCCAGCGCTTGCCGGCGGGCATGCAGGTCACCGCGCTTGGCCAGCGTGATCATCTTTTCCGCCAGCGGCCTGGCTTCCTTTGCCCGCGTCACTGTCGTCTTGATGCGCCCTTGCTCCACCAGCGAGCAAACCATGTTGCCAAGCATCGCCTTGCGGTGCGGCGCCTCAACTCCCAGTTTTCTGCCCTGCTTTGCGTGCCTCATTTTTTGCCTGTATCAATCCTGGGATCCGGGGTTGCCGCCGCGAAGCGACAGGCCCATCTTCGCCAAATTCTCCTTGACTTCCTCTATGCTTTTCTTGCCAAAATTAGGGATATTCATCAATTCAGCCTCGCTGCGCTTGATCAGATCGCCCACCGTCTGGATGCCTTCGCGCTTGAGACAATTATAGGAGCGGACGCCAATTTCCAGTTCCTCAATCAAAATGTCTTCTTCGCTGCCACTGACGGATTCTGCCGCCGTCTCCAGCGCTGCCGCGGCAGCCGCTGCCGGCGTCTCGCTGCTTTCGTGGTCACCGGTGAAAATCTGCAGGGAAGAAATAATGATGCCGGCGGCGGCGCGCAGGGCGTCGTCGGGACTGACGCTGCCGTCAGTGGCTATCTCAATTGTAAGCTTGTCAAAATCGGTGCGCTGGCCCACGCGGGCCCGGTCTACTTCGTAATCAACGCGCGTTACCGGCGAAAAATTTGAGTCAACGGGAATGATGCCAATCGCGGCGCCGGCAGGCTTGTTGGCTTCCGCGGAAGCATATCCGCGGCCCCGCTTGATCGTCAGCGTCATTTCCAGCTTCGCCTTTTTACCCAGGTTGGCAATGTGCAAATCCGGGTTGACAATTTCCAGCTCTGACGGCGCCTCCACATCGCCGGCCGTGGCGGCGCCAGCGCCCGATTTAACCAGCCGCACCTCGACTTGCCCCGCTTCGCCGTGCAACTTGCAGACCATCTTCTTGAGGTTGAGGACAATATCGGTCACGTCTTCCTTTACGCCAGAAACCGTGGAGAACTCGTGCGAGACTCCCTCGATCTTGACGTCCGTGACGGCAGCGCCTTCCAGCGACGACAACAACACCCGCCTGAGCGAGTTGCCAAAGGTATGGCCAAACCCGCGGTCGAGCGGCTCCACCACGAAAATTCCCCTATTGTCTTCTACGTGCTCATGTGTGATCTTGGGAACCTGGAATGTAAGCAAATCGTCCTCCATGGTTATCAATTGAGAATCTTTGTAAACGGCCTCGGCTATCGCCCCTGGGGTCACGGCTTTGTCCTCACCGGTTTCTCACTTCGAATAAAGCTCCACGATCAATTGCTCCGCGACTGGAGCGTCGATCTCCTGCCGTTCAGGGTATCTAAGAATTTTGCCCATCAGGTTATCGTGGTCGGCCTGAAGCCAGGGCGACACCGAAGCGGTCAACTCCGTGGCCTCGCTAATGGCGTCACGGGCAGATGAGTTTGGCATCACCGAAACAACATCGTCCGGTCTGACACGGTATGAAGGTATATCAACCCTCTTCCCGTTCACCATGAAGTGGCCATGCATGACCAACTGGCGCGCCTGCCGCCGCGATACAGCAAAACCAAAACGGTAAACCACATTATCGAGGCGTGTTTCCAGAATCCTGAGCAGGTTCTCACCCGTAATACCGGACCTGCGGCTGGCTGCCTCATAGTAGTTGCGAAATTGCTTCTCCAGCAGCCCATAATAGCGCCTCGCCTTTTGTTTCTCCCGCAGCTGGGTCAGATATTCAGTTTGTTTCGTCCGCCGGCGGCCATGCTCACCGGGCGCGTACGATCTGCGGTCAATGGCGCAGCGGTCGGTGAGGCAACGTTCCCCCTTGAGGTATAATTTCAAACCCTCGCGGCGGCATTGCCGGCAAGCCGGTGAAGTATCTTTAGCCAAATTTAATCACCTTAAAATCCGGTTTCGGGTTTTCAAAAAAATCATAACTGCTATTTTCTATCCATCAATTTAATTCTTGGTTTTTGGGTTTTATCCAGTATCCAGAGTCCAGCATCCAGCATCCGCTTTTACACCCTTCTTCTCTTGCGCTGGCGGCAGCCGTTGTGCGGCACGGGCGTCACATCCTTGACGCTCATCACTTCCAGGCCGGCCGCCTGCAGCGACCGGATCGCCGTCTCCCGCCCGGAGCCGGGCCCTTTTACGAAAACATCAATTTTCTTTAAGCCGTGCTCTATGCCCTTCTTGGCGCAGGAGTCGGCGGTAACCTGAGCCGCAAAGGGAGTGCTCTTGCGTGAGCCTTTAAAGCCGACGGAGCCGGCGCTCTCCCAAGCAATCACATTTCCTTCCTTGTCGCAAAGGCTGACGATTGTATTGTTAAATGACGTTTTGATATGCGCCTGGCCCACAGGAATGTTCTTTTTTACCTTGCGGCGTGAGCGCCCTTTTGATTTTGGTGCCGCCATAAATAAATAACCTCAGTTTCTTGTTTCGGGTTTCGGTTTTATCCAGCATCCGGAATCCAGCATCCGGTTTATCACTTCTTCCGCCTGATGCCGACAGTCCGCCGCGGCCCTTTCCGCCCGCGGGCATTGGTCTTCGTGCGCTGCCCCCTCACCGGCAGGCCGCGCCGGTGCCTCAGCCCCCGATAGCAGCCAATTTCCATCAGGCGCTTGACATTCTGGGAGCGTTCACGCCTGAGATCTCCCTCAACCATCAAATTCTTGTCCAGATATTCCCTCAGCCGGTTGACCTCTTCCTCGGTGAGGTCGCGGACGTAGGTATCCTTATTTATGCCCAAGTCGCCCAAAACCCGGTTCGACTGGGAACGGCCCACTCCGTAAATGTAAGTAAGCCCGACCTCAACCCGTTTGTCACGGGGTAGATTTATACCGGCAATACGCGCCACCGAACAACCTCCAATCAACCGGCAGAAGGGTGCTTGCTTCTGCCTTGTAAAATTAAGCCTTCCAAAGGCAGGCTGAAAACCTGCCATCTACCAGGCCTGCCTCCTGCCAAGGCAGGCACAGGCTGTCAGCCTGTGCGGGCATATCCCTGCCGCTGGCTAGCCCTGACGCTGCTTGTGCCTGGGGTTGGGACAAATAACCAGCAACTTCCCGCCCCGGCGCACCAGCTTGCACTTCTCACAAATCGGCTTGACAGATGATCTTACTTTCATGTCTAAATCCCTAGTTCCGCGTTCCAGGTCCGAGTTCAAAAATCATTTGCATTATCTTGGCAAAGGCGCAAAGCATTTGAACTTGGAACTTTGATCATTTGAATCTGTACGTTATCCTTCCTCTACTCAAATCGTATGGAGAAAGCTCAACCTTCACCCTGTCGCCCGGAAGAATGCGGATATAGTGCATCCTCATCTTCCCGGAGATATGCGCCAGCACTTCATGTTCGTTGTCAAGGCGCACCTTGAACATGGTATTGGGAAGGGCTTCAACAACTTCGCCCTCAAACTCTATCGCTTCCTCTTTTTCGGTCATTAAGCCTCCACCTCCGGTGGCCAACCCGGCATTTTACCACAAAGGGAGGGCTGTGCCCAACCCCGGCGCCTCTTGTTCCTTCGCCAGCGTCAAGATGCGCGGCCTGTTTTCTATCAGCGCCACCGTGTGCTCAAAATGCGCCGACAGGCTGCCGTCCGCCGTGGAGATGGCCCACTTGTCTTCGCCTACCACTACCCGGTGCGTCCCCGCATTGACCATTGGCTCGATGGCAAATACCATCCCTTCCTTCAGCAACGGACCCTCACCCGCCATGCCAAAATTTGGAATTTGTGGGTCTTCGTGCATATTGCGTCCGATGCCATGGCCAACCAAAGTCCTCACTACCGCAAATCCATTCGCCTCAACGTACTCCTCCACGGCGTGGGAGACATCTCCCAGATGATTCCCCGGCACGCATTTGGCGATTGCCCGCATCAGCGATGCCTGCGTCACCTCCATCAGTCTCAACGCCAGCTGACCCGGCTCGCCCGCCGCCACCGTGACGGCGCCGTCCCCTACCCAGCCATCCAGCGTGACGCCAACATCAAGGCTGATAATATCACCGTCCTTCAGCGCGTACGGGCCGGGAATGCCATGCACCACCATCCCGTTGGGAGAGGCGCAGATGGAAGCCGGAAAACCGCGGTAGCCCTTAAACGTCGGGGTGCCATTGTGCTTCCTGATAAACCTCTCAGCCTTTTCGTCCAGCTCAGCCGTTGTTACTCCCGGCCGGCAGTGCTGCTTCATCATCTCCAGGCAGCCGGCCACAACCTCGCCCGCCCGGGCCATCTTCTCTATCTGGTCTCGTGACTTGCGAATTATCAACTTGACCAGGCCCCGGTTACACCAAAAACCAGACTAACCGTCAAGCTGCTCGCTTGCCCGGAACAGGATTTCCCTGATGCGCCCATAAATTTCATCCGGATTGCCAACACCGTCAATCTCGGCCAGCACTCCCGGCTTCCGGTAATAACTGATCAGCGGCTCGGTCTGCTGCCTGTAAACCTGCAGCCGGTTGCGCACTGTCGCCTCGCTGTCATCGCTGCGCTGGTAAATCTCACCGCCGCAGACGTCGCAAATATTCTCCACTGCAGGCGGAGAAAAAACAGTGTGGTACGGCTTCTGGCATTCACGGCAAAGACGCCGGCCCGTCAGCCGGCCAAGCAGAGCAGCTCCGCTTCCGGGACGGCGATCGCCACAGCCAGCGTCACCTGGCTGCCGCTTTCCCCCAGCTCTTTATCCAGCTCCTCTGCCTGGGCAAGGCTGCGCGGAAAACCATCCAGCAGAAAACCCGCCGCCGCATCCGGCTGTTTGAGCCGCTCCACAACAATGCCTGTGACCACCTCGTCCGGGACCAGCTCCCCAGCATCCATGAAAGCCTTTGCCTTGACACCCATTTCCGTGCCCCTGGCGACAGCTTCACGCAACATGTCCCCCGTGGAAACGTGGACCAGCCCAAACTCCTGCCTGATCCGCTCCGCCTGAGTGCCCTTGCCGGCGCCCGGCGGGCCCAAAAGGATGACGTTCAGGCCGGGCATTACTTCAGGAATCCTTCATAATGCCGCATCAGCAGTTGCGACTCCATCTGCTGCATGGTCTGAAGCGCCACGCCTACCACAATCAGAATGGAAGTGCCCCCGAAATAAAAAGTGATGCCCAGTGTGTTGATGAGCATGCTCGGCAACACGGCAATGGCAGCCAGAAAAATGGCTCCCGGCAGCGTCAGGCGCGTCAGCACCCGGTCCAGATACACGGCCGTGGGACGGCCCGGCCTGATGCCGGGAATGAAGCCGCCGTACTTTTTCAAGTCACTGGCCCGCTCCACCGGATCAAACTGGACGGCGGTGTAAAAATAGGTAAAGCCGATGATGAAAATCGATTCAAAAATTAGGAACGCCGGCCCGGAGGGACGCAGCCAGTTGGCGAACCATTGCGCCGCGCCGCTGCCGGTGAAAAACCGGGCAACCGTGGGCGGGAACATCAACACCGACGAGGCAAAGATGACCGGAATGACGCCCGCCATATTGATCGAGAGCGGCAGGTAGGTGCTGCCGCCGGTAGTCATGCGGCGGCCAATCTGGCGTTTGGCGTACTGAATGTTGATACGCCGCTGCCCTTGTTGCACCAACACGATGCCCATGATCACCACGGCGCCAATCCCCAGCATCGCCACGATCGTGAAAACGCTAGTGGTGTCCGGATTTAAAAACCGGTACAGACCCGGAATCAGGCCGGAGACAATGCTTGCGAAGATGAGCAGCGAGATGCCATTGCCAATGCCATGCTGCGTCATCAACTCGCCGATCCACATCAGCAGCACAGTGCCGGCAGTCAGCGTAATAACAATCTCGTAAAACTTCAGCGGCGTAAGCTGGATGATTCCCTGCTGCCGGAAAAGAATAGTGAAGCCAACCGACTGCGCCAGCGCCAGCGCCACGGTCAGGAAACGTGTGTACTGAGTGATCTTTTGCTGGCCGGCCTCGCCCTCCCGGGCCAACTCCTTGAGCGATGGAAAAGCCATGGTCAGCAGCTGCAGGATGATGGAGGCGGTGATGTAGGGCATAATGCCAAGGGCAAATACAGCAAACTTTGTCAGCGCGCCGCCCGAAAACAGGTTCAGGAATCCGAGGATGTCTCCCTGGCCGCTGTTGATGAAATTCTGGATTGCGCTGGTATTCACGCCCGGGACCGGAATGTGCGCCCCCAGCCGGTAAATCACGATCATGGCGGCCGTGAAAATCAGTTTCCGGCGCAGTTCGGGAATCTTCCATGCGTTTGCCAGAGAACCAAACACCTAAATGACCTCCGCCTTGCCTCCGGCTGCCTCGATCTTCTGGCGGGCTGACTTGCTGAAACCGCCGGCCCGCACAACAAGCGCCACATTCAGCTCGCCCTGGCCGAGAATTTTAAGCGGTTTTTTCGTGTTCTTGATAATGCCGGCCTGGGCAAGCGCCTCGGGAGTGACGGTGGCGTCCGCTGTAAAACCAGAGAGGCTGCCGATATTGACGGACTGGACTTGAGTACGGAAGGGGCCCATTGGCATGCTCTTTTTCTTGTTGGCGCCGCGCAGCTTGCCCACCCGCATGTAGAGCGGCATCTGGCCGCCTTCATACCCAGGGCGGGGGCCGCCGCCGGCGCGGCTGTTAAAGCCTTTATGGCCGCGGCCTGACGTCTTGCCATGGCCGCTGCCGTGCCCTCGTCCCAGCCGCTTGCGGGCATGCCTTGCACCCGGCGCCGGGTGCAGGTTGTGCAAGCCGATATGTGTTTCTTCGTTTTTTTCTTTTTTTTCTTTTGTGTTCATAAAATGCCCCGCGTTCCGAATTCTCAACTTTGAACTCGAAACTTTAAACTACTTTTTTACTTCCTCCACCTCTACCATGAAGCGGACGTGCTGAACCATGCCACGAATCACCGGATTGTCATCGTGAATGACGCTGTGGTTGATCCGGCGCAGGCCCAGCGCCCGGATGGTGCGGCGGTGCTCGGCTTTTCGCCCGATCAGGCTTTTCCTTTGCGTGATCTTCAGCCTGGCCATATTATTCCGCCGCTTGTTCCGCGGGCTTTTCCGGAGCCACACCCAGAATCTCGGCCACAGTCTTGCCTCTGAGCCTGGCCAGCGCCTTTGGATCCTTTAGCGACATCAGCCCATCGATGCTGGCGCGCACCATATTGATGGGATTCGTTGTCCCCAGGCACTTGGCCAATACATCGTGGATGCCGGCCAGCTCCAGCACGGCGCGCACGCCGCCGCCGGCGATGATGCCGGTACCCGGCGAAGCCGGCTTAAGCAGCACGCGCCCGGCTCCGTAGCTGCCAATCACCTGGTGGGTAATGGTCGTTTTATACTTGGGCACTTGAAACATGTTTTTCTTGGCGTCCTCGACCGCTTTCTGGATCGCCAGCGGTACTTCCTTGGCTTTGCCATAGCCAACGCCAACGCGGCTGACAGCATCGCCAACGACAACCAGCGCCGTGAAAGAAAAACGCCGGCCGCCCTTTACAACCTTGGCGACCCGGTTGATGTGAACAACTTTTTCCTGAAGCTCCGGCGCCCTGGCGCCGAGCTCGATTTTTTCGTAAGCATCGGCCATGCTAAAACTCGATTCCTCCTTTGCGGACAGCCTCCGCCAGGGCCTTGACCCGGCCGTGGTACAGATAAGCGCCACGGTCAAAAACAACCTGGCCGATATTGTTTTCCTTGGCCCTTGCCGCCAGCAGTTCGCCCACCTTGCCGGCGGCCTCTGTTTTCTTCAGGCCTGTCTCCCTGATTTCCTTAAACGAAGCCGAAACCAGCGTCTTCCCCTCCAGGTCATCGATTACCTGAGCATAAATGCCACGGTTGCTCCTGAAGACCGTCAGCCGGGGCCGCCCGGCAGCGCCTTTGATCCGGCTGCGCACCCGCTGCCGGCGCCGGTTGCGCGTCTCATGGCTGCTGATTAGCTGTTCCCTGGTTTTAGGCATCTTTAAGCCCTCTTGCCAACCTTCCTGCGAATATGCTCTTCTTCATACTTGATTCCCTTGCCTTTGTATGGCTCGGGAGGGCGGACAGCGCGGATATCGGCAGCCACCTGCCCGACTGCCTGCTTGTCGATGCCCCTCACGATGATCTGCGTCGGCTTGGGCACTTCAAAAACAATGTCCTTGTTGGCGGGAGCAATCAGCACCGGGTGCGAGTATCCCACCGCCAGCTCGAGATCCCTGCCCTTAAGCTGAGCCCGGTAACCAACGCCATTTATCTCCAGCCGGCGGACAAACCCCTCGGTTACGCCATGCACCATATTGGCAATCAGGGTGCGGGTAAGCCCGTGCAGTGAGCGGTGCTCGCCGCGGTCCGACGGCCGCCTGACAACGACCTGGCCGTCCTCGACTGATATCTCCATCTCCGGGGAGAACCGGCCCTCGAGCGAACCCTTCGGCCCCTTGACGCTCACATCGCTGCTGTCAACCGTGACCTCGACGCCCTCCGGCACGGGTATAGGCGCTTTTCCAATCCTTGACACTAAGCTATAACTCCACTTTTTTAGGTTTTATCCAGTATCCAAAGTCCAACATCCAGCATTCGCTTTACTACCATATAAAACAGACCACCTCGCCGCCGATCCCTTTCTTCTCGGCTTCACGCCCTGTCATCAGGCCTTTCGAAGTTGATAAAACTGCTGTTCCCAGGCCTCCTAGCACCTTGGGGATGGCATCTTTCCGGGCATAAACGCGGCGGCCCGGCTTGCTAATCCGCCTCAGGCCAGAGATCACCCGCTGCCTTTCCGGACTATATTTGAGATCTACGACGATATTGTCAAAGCTCTGCCCGCGCACAACAGCGTAATCGCAGATGTATCCTTCCTGTTTAAGCAGCTTTGCTATTTCCACCTTCATCATCGACGCCGGCACCTCCACCTTGTCCTTCAGGCTCGTGTTGGCGTTCCGCAGGCGCGTCAGCATGTCGGCGATCGGGTCATTTACGGTCATCGTCTGTGAGCCTCCTACCAGCTGGACTTTGTCAAACCGGGGATGACACCTTGATGAGCCAGCTCGCGCAGACAGATGCGGCAAAGGCCAAACTTGCGGAAATAACCACGCGGCCGGCCGCAGCGGCGGCAACGGTGATACCCGCGGCTGCGGTACTTTGGCGTCCGGTTCGACTTGACTACCAGTGATGTTTTTGCCATTTTATCTCCTTACCGCTCCCGGAAAGGCATCCCCAGGCTTGCCATCAGGGCGCGTCCCTCATCATCGTTTGCGGCAGTTGTCGTGATCGCAATATCAAGTCCCCTTGTTTGCGAAATCGAGTCATAGTCAATTTCAGGGAAAATCATCTGTTCCCGGATGCCCAGCGACATGTTGCCGCGGCCATCAAAGGATTTGCGTGAGACGCCCCGGAAATCCCGCACCCTGGGAAGGGCAACTGAAATCAGCCTGTCCAGGAACTCGTACATCCTCTCGCCCCTGAGTGTCACCGAACAGCCCACCGGTATGCCGGCGCGGATCTTAAACTGGGCAATCGATTTGCGGGCCCGGTTGAGCCGGGGCTTCTGCCCGGTGATGACAGCCAGCTCAGCCATGGCGTCCTCGAGAGCCTTGGCGTCCGTCTTGGCCTCGCCCACTCCCATGTTGACCGTGACCTTGGCCACACGGGGAGCCTGCATGCGTGATCTCATCTTCAGCTCCTCCATCAGCTGCGGCAGTATCTCCTGTTCATACCTGTCTTTCAGGCGGGCCATAATTACTCTTTCTCTATCCAGCATCCATAATCCGGTTTATTACTCAGTCTCCGCTCCGCACTGCTTGCAGACGCGCAGCCGGCCGGTCCCGGTGCGCTTGAGCCCAAGCCTGACGGCATTGTTGCAGCGCGAGCAATAATACATCACGTTGGAAATATGGATGGGCGCCTCCCGCTCCAGAGCCCCTTGCGGATTGCTTGGTGTTGGCCGCTTATGGCGCTTGGCCATATTCAGGCGCTCGACCACCACCCGTTGACTGGCGGGATCGACGCGCAAAACCTTGCCGGTCTTTCCGCGGGCCTTGCCCGAGATGACCCTGACCGTGTCGCCCTTTTTAATTTTTAGCTTGTTCTGTGACATATAGTCCTGTTATTCAGCACTTTGTTCTTCCAATATCCAAAGTCAAATATCTACTATCCGCCCTACAGCACCTCCGGCGCCAACGATACTATTTTCATGAAATTCTTGTCCCTCAGCTCGCGGGCCACCGGGCCAAAAATGCGGGTGCCCCGCGGGTTCCGGGCTGCATCGATGAGGACGGCGGCGTTCTCATCAAAGGCAATGTAGGTGCCGTCCCTGCGCCCCAGCCCTTTTTTGGTTCTGACCACAACCGCCCGCACCACTTCGCCCTTCTTTACGGCGCCGCCGGGAGTGGCAACCTTCACCGTCCCCACGATTGTGTCGCCAATGCGGGCATACCGCCTCCTGGAACCGCCCATAATGCGTATGCAAAGGAGCTCGCGGGCGCCGGTGTTGTCCGCCACTTTTAACCTTGTCTCGACTTGAATCAATTAACTTCGTTTCTCTCTTATTTGTCATTCTGAGGGAGCGGAGCAGCCGAAGAATCCCAGGATCCTTCGCTTCGCTTACAATTTTTCATTTTGCCCTTTCAATAACCTCGACCAGCCGCCAGCGCTTGTTTTTCGACAGCGGCCGCGTCTCAACCACCCGCACCATATCACCAATGTGCGCCTCGTTTTTCTCGTCGTGGGCCGCCAGCTTCCTGGACCGGAGCATCGTCTTGCCATAAAGCCTGTGCGGCTTCTTGGTGTCAACGCGAACAACGACGGTCTTATCCATCCTGTCGCTCACCACCACGCCGCGGCGCTCCTTGCTGCCGGCGCCCGTCTTCGTGTTTTCTCCCACTTACGCCTCCTGCCCCTCGGCCTCCAAATAAACCCGCTCTTGCTGCACAGTCAGGATGCGGGCAATGTCCCGCCGCACCTGCTGCAGCTTGTGCGGATTGTCAAGCTGGCCCGTGGCGTGTTGAAACCTGAGGTTAAAAAGCTGCTTGCGGGTTTCACGCAAACGGTCGCCCAGCTCCTCATCAGTCATTTCGCGAAGCTCATCGGCCTTCAAAAAGATCACCCTGGCGCATTACGAATTTGCACTTGACAGGCAGTTTGTGAGATGCCAGCCTGATGGCTTCCCGGGCCACGGGCGGCGCCACGCCGGAAAGCTCAAACATTACCTTGCCCGGTTTAACCACCGCCACCCATTGCTCCGGTGAGCCCTTGCCGCCTCCCATCCTTGTCTCTGCCGGTTTCTCGGTAACAGGCTTATGCGGAAAGATGTTAATCCAGACCTTGCCGCCGCGCTTGATATGACGCGTCATGGCAATCCGGGCCGCTTCTATCTGCCGGTTAGTGATCCAGGCCGGCTCAAGCGCCTTGAGCCCGTATTCGCCATGCTCAATGCGGTTGCCGCCTTTGGACAGGCCCGGCATCCGCCCCCGGTGTTGCTTTCTGTACTTTGTTTTTTTTGGCAGCAGCATAAAAACTAGTTCCGAGTTCCAAATTCCGAGTTCCGAGTGTTGGCCGCAAAGTTTTCGCTGGCAACCCTAGCCTTATTTTCTGCGTTGCGCATCTACTTCTCCCAGGCGGCGGTCGTTTTTCTTGGCCTCCGTATCATAGCCGGCAGGCATGATCTCGCCCTTGTTAATCCATACCTTGACGCCAATGCGGCCAAAAGTAGTGCGGGCTTCAGTAAAACCGTAATCAATGTCGGCGCGCAGCGTATGCAGCGGCACCCGTCCCTCGCTGTAGCCCTCCGTGCGGGCCATCTCGGCGCCTCCCAGACGGCCGGCGCACGCCACCTTAATGCCTTCTCCCCCTGACCGTATCGCTGACGTGATCGCCCGCTTCATCGCGCGGCGGAACGCCACCCGGCCCTCAAGCTGCTCGGCAATTGACTGAGCCACCAGGTTCGCATCCAGCTCCGGACGCTTGACCTCAATAATATTGGCATGCACCGCTTTGCCGGTTGCCGCATGGATCTCCTTGCGCAGCGCATCCACTTCGGCGCCGCTCTTGCCGATGACGATGCCGGGCCGGGCCGTGTGAATGTCAATTGTTATCTTTTGCGCATCCTTCTTGATATGAATGTCAGACAGCGCCGCGTGGCGCAGCTTCTTGCGAATATGCTTGCGGATCTGCAAATCCTCAATTAAAAAATTGGCAAAATCTTTCTCGGTATACCAATGGGACTTCCAGTCATGGATAATCCCCAGCCTCAAGCCGCCTGGATGAACTTTCTGGCCCACTTATCCCTCCCTCCTGAGGTCCAGCTTTACGGTGACATGGCTGCTGCGCTTGCGGATCTGGCCGGCGCGGCCCATCGCCCGCGGCCGGTAGCGCTTCAGCGTCGGCCCTTCGTTCACGAAAATGCTGCTGACGAAAAGCTCATCTGCGTTAAGGTCGTGGTTATTCTCTGCGTTAGCCACAGCAGAGGATATCACTTTGCTTATCACTTTGGCGGCAGCCTTGGTGGAAAAAGCAAGGGCGGCCTGGGCGTCGGCAATCTGTTTGCCGCGAACCGTATCGGCAACGAGGCGCACCTTGCGGGCCGACATCCGCACGTACTTGGCCGTGGCCGTTACCGGCCGGGCCTCTTCCTCAATTTCCTCTGTTTCTTCTTTTTTCTTTTTATCAGCCATAAGCCCGATTCCGATTTCCAAGTTCAGAAAGTTACCGGTTGATCAACGGTTCATCAGCATTGAACCTGGAACTATTTCAGTGACGTGCTTCTTTCCGTATGATGGCCGTGGCCGCGGAAAGTGCGGGTTGGCGCAAATTCGCCCAGCTTGTGGCCGACCATGCTTTCCGTGATAAATACCGGCACGTGCCTGCGCCCGTCATGGACCGCGATCGTGTGCCCCACCATTTCCGGGAAAATGGTTGAAGCGCGCGACCACGTCTTCAGCAGCTGCTTCTGGCCGGATTCATTCATTTTCTCTACGCGCGCCAGAAGCTTCGCGTCCACAAAAGGCCCTTTTTTAATCGATCTGCTCAAATTGCCAGCCTCCTACCTGCGTCCCCTGCGGCGGGAGCGAACGATATAACGGTCGCTGTCCTTGCCTTTCTTGCGGGTGCGGTAACCAATTGTCGGCACTCCCCAAGGAGTCACCGGATGGCGCCCGGCTGTTGTCTTGCCCTCGCCGCCGCCATGCGGATGGTCCACCGGGTTCATAGCGGTGCCGCGAACATGCGGCCGCCTGCCCCGCCAGCGGGTCCGGCCAGCCTTGCCGCCAGTTAGGTTCTCATGCGTGACATTGCCGACTTCGCCGATAGTGGCGCGGCACTCGGCAGGCAGAAGACGCATCTCCCCGGAAGGGAGGCGCACCGTCGCCATGTTGCCCTCCTTCGCCATCAGCTGGGCGGACGTGCCGGCGCCGCGCACCATCTGCGCGCCGCGGCCTGGCTTCATTTCCAGGCAGTGGATCGTGGTGCCCACCGGCATGTTCGCCAGCGGCAGGCTGTTGCCTACACGAATGTCGGCCCCGGGGCCGGAAACCAGCTGGGCGCCGACAGCAAGGCCGATTGGCGCCGGAATGTACCGCTTCTCGCCGTCCAGGTAGTGAAGCAAGGCAATCCTTGCCGACCGGTTGGGATCGTATTCGATCGACGCAACCTTTGCCGGAACGCCGTCCTTAAGCCTTTTGAAATCGATTTCCCGGTAACGGCGCTTGTGGCCGCCGCCGCAGTGGCGCTTGGTAATGCGGCCGTAAGTATTGCGGCCGCCCTTCTTAGAGATTCCGCTGGTAAGGCTCTTCTCCGGTTTCGACCTGGTGATCTCCGTAAATGTCGAACCGGTCATGAACCGCCGGCCGGGCGAAGTTGGTTTGTATGTCTTTACCTGTGCCATAAATAATAGTAGGTTTCGGGTTTCGGGTTAAAAACTTCGAATTATGAATATTTGTCCAGGATCCAGCGCCCAGGATCCAGAATCTGCTTCCTTACATCGATTCAAAAAATTCGATTTTCTGTCCCTCCGGCAGCTCCACGATTGCTTTCTTGCCCGAGCTGGTGCGGCCGCGCACCATTCCCCGGCGTTTGGGCTTTGACCTGGTCCTGATTATATTGACACCAACCACGTTGACACTAAAAATTTCCTCGACTGCTCTTGCCACCTGCGGTTTTCTCGCCCGCGCATTAACCTTGAAGGTGTACCTGTTATGTTCAATTAACTGGTAGCTTTTCTCTGAGATGACCGGCCCCAGCACGATTGTGTGCGGATCCCTCATTTGGACTCGCCAATCTGGTTAAGCCGGCCTACCGCCTCTTTGGTGACCAGCACCGTGCGCGCGCCCATGATGTCGCTCACCAGCAGATCGCCGGTATCGGTCACTCCCACGCGGGGAAGATTGCGAAAAGACAGGGCCGCATTTTCTTCCGTCTCCGACACCAGCACTAGCAGTGGGTAGGTAACTTCGAGCCCTGCCAAAACAGCGGCTGCTGCCGCAGTTTTGGGCTCCTCGAAGGGCAGGCCATCAACTACTTTCAGCACGCCCTCGCCGGCGCGGGCGCTCAGCGCCATTTTCAGCGCCTTGCCCCGCAGCTTGCGGTTTACCTTGAAGCCGTAATCGCGCGGCGCCGGGCCAAAAGCGGCGCCGCCTCCCGTCCAGTGCGGCGCCCGGCTGGAGCCGGCTCTGGCGCGGCCGGTGCCTTTCTGCCGCCAGGGCTTTTTGCCGCCGCCGCGCACCTCCGCCCTGGTTTTGGCGGCAGCCGTGCCCCGCCGCATCGCCGCAAATTCAGCCCGCACAACTTCATGCAAAATACCAATATTTGGTTTTACCTCAAAAACATCAGGGTTCAGCTCGGCCTGTTTGCCTTCCAGGGCCGTCACCTGGGGAACTTTTATTTCCGCCTTCGCCGGGGCAGCTTTCTTTTTCTTCCTGGTTTTTTTAGGAGCGGCCTGCTTTTGCGCTGCGGGTTTCTCTGCCGGCTTAGTTTTTTCGTCCTTGCCGGCCTTTGCTTCCGTCCGTTTTCCTGCTGACGGCGCTGGCTTGGCGGCCTGTTCTGCGACGGCGCCCGTTTCCAAAACCTCTTTGTTTTCGCCTGCCGCCGGCCCGGCCGCTTCCCCTTCCTCAGCCACAGCCGCATCAGTCATTGCATCAACAGGCCCGGCCGCAGCGGGGGACTCGGCCTCCGGCTCCTCTATTTCCGGCTTTTCTTTTTTTTCTTCTTCGTCAACCATAAATAACAGTTTCGAGTTTCGAGTTTCGGGTTTCGGGTTGAAAAACAAAACCAAAATTAAATCTAAACTTCGACCTGAATTTAATCAGAACAATCATCACCATTTTTAAGACAGTAGGTCAACATGTCTGAATAAAAACCAGGCTATTGCTGGCGCCCGGCACTGCACCTTTGACCATTAGCAGGTTTTGCTCCATCTCGGTGGCTACGACCTCAAGTCCCGCCTGAGTCGACCGTTTGTTTCCCATCTGACCCGGCAGCCTCAGCCCTTTGAACACCCGCGCCGGATATGCCGCTGCCCCCACCGAGCCCGGGGCGCGGTGGAAATGAGCTCCGTGCGAACCTGGTCCACCGGCAAACCCGTGCCGCTTGATAACTCCGGCAAAGCCTTTGCCCTTCGAGATGCCAGTCACCTTCACCTTTGCGCCAACATCAAAAGATTCGACTGTGATCTGATCGCCGGTCCGGGGGGCGCCTCCTGCGGCGGTCGGAGCGCCGGTCTCAGGTTCTTCAACGGCAGCTGACTCATCTGCCGCCGGAGCGCCTTCATCAATTTCCTTTGCCTCTGCTCCCGGTGCTTCTGCCTCTGTTTCTTTCTGCTTGGCCCTGGCTTTCGCCTTGGCCTGCTTTCCTTTTGGTTTCTTCTCCTCGGCAGCAGCTGCTTTTACCCAGGCCGATGCTTCCTCAAGATTGCAGCGAACTTCGGCCAAATACCGCTGAGGGGGGACGCCCGCCTTTTTAAAGTGACCAGCCATCGGCTTGTCCACCCTGCGCTCCTTCACATCGCCAAAGCCGATCTGAAGCGCATCGTAGCCGTCCCTTTCCCTCGTCTTGACCTGAGTGACAATGCACGGCCCGGCCTGGATCACGGTGACCGGAATGCGGTCGCCGGCCTCAGTGAAGATTTGGGACATGCCCAGCTTTTTCCCCAGGATGGCCGCCATTACAATTTAATCTCGATGTCAACGCCAGCCGGGACGTCGAGGCGCATTAGCGAGTCAACCGTCTTCGGCGTCGGCTGGTGAATGTCAATCAGGCGCTTATGGGTCCGCATCTCGAAATGCTCGCGCGAATCCTTGTCCTTGAAGGGGCTCCGGATAACACAGTAGACATTCTTTTCCGTTGGCAGCGGCACCGGCCCCACCACGGTTGCGCCGGTGCGCTGCGCCTGCTCCACGATCAGCTGCGCGCTGCGGTCAATCAATTCATGGTCGTAGGCCTTTAGCCTGATTCTTATTTTTTGCTGAGCCATGACAATTTCCGTTTCGGGTTTCGGGTTAAACCCAAGTCTCTTTCTGGCCTCGACGGACACCCTAAGCTTGAGACCATTTAAACCCGAAACTATTTAAAGCCCGCTTGCGGGCTTTAAATAGTTTATTTTATTATTTCTGTTACGGCGCCGGCGCCGACAGTGTGGCCGCCCTCGCGAATCGCGAAGCGGAGGCCTTCCTCCATGGCGATCGGCGTAATCAGCTGAACTTCCATGTTGGTGTTGTCGCCCGGCATTACCATCTCCACGCCCTCTTCCAGCTGAATCGTGCCCGTTACGTCGGTGGTGCGGAAATAGAACTGGGGCCGGTAACCGGGAAAGAAGGGAGTGTGACGGCCGCCCTCCTCCTTGGACAGCACATAAACCTGCGCCTTGAAGTGCGTGTGCGGGGTGATCGAGCCCGGCTTGGCCAGCACCATGCCCCGCTGGATATCTTCCCTTTTCGTTCCCCGCAGCAGCACGCCAATGTTGTCACCCGCGCGCCCCTCGTCAAGCAGCTTGCGGAACATTTCCACGCCGGTGCAGACAGTTTTGTCAATTTTCTCCTGCATGCCAACGATCTCGACCTCTTCGCCCACCTTGACGATGCCGCGCTCGACGCGGCCGGTGGCGACGGTGCCGCGGCCGGTGATGGTGAAGACGTCCTCAATCGGCATCAGGAAAGGCTTGTCGATGTCGCGCTCCGGCTCAGGTAGATAGTCATCAATAGCGTCCATCAGTTCCAGGATTGGATTGCAGGCCGGGCATTCCGCCTTGCCACAGCCGCACTCCAGCGCTTTTAGCGCCGAGCCCTTGACGATGGGGATATCGTCCCCGGGAAACTCGTACTCGGAGAGCAGTTCCCGCACCTCGATCTCAACCAGCTCGAGCAATTCCGGGTCGTCAACCATGTCAACTTTATTGAGAAAAACGACGATATACGGCACACCAACCTGGCGCGCCAGCAGAATGTGTTCACGCGTCTGCGGCATGGGGCCGTCGGCGGCGCTGACCACCAGGATGGCGCCATCCATCTGTGCTGCCCCGGTGATCATGTTCTTGATATAGTCAGCGTGGCCGGGACAGTCAACGTGCGCGTAGTGGCGCTTTTCCGTCTCGTACTCCACGTGCGCAGTGGCGATGGTGATGCCGCGCTCGCGCTCTTCGGGAGCGTTGTCAATCGAAGCGAAGCTTCTTACCTCAACATTCTCTCCGTGACCGGCCAGGCACGACGTGATCGCGGCAGTCAGCGTCGTCTTGCCATGGTCGATGTGACCAATGGTGCCAACATTAATATGCGGCTTTGTCCTTTCAAACTTCTGCTTTGACATTTTGCTCCTTTCACTCCTTGAAAACGATGAAGCAAATATTTAAACCTGTTCCCAAAACCAGCTTTCTTCCACCCGCCGCGTCCGCAGCTTCTCCATGCCACGAGCTAGACAGCACCAGCCACCGCTGCGAGCCTCAGCAGTTTACCGGACTCCCACCTGTTCGACAATGCCCTGGGCGATAGAACCGGGGACCTCCTCGTACTTTTCAAACTGCATGGTGTATTGCGCCCGCCCCTGGCTGATTGAGCGCAGGTCGGTAGCATAGCCAAACATGGACGCCAGCGGCACGTGAGCGCGAATTATCTGGGCGTTGCCCCGCGGCTCCATGCCTTCAATCTTGCCGCGGCGGGAGTTGAGGTCGCCGATGACGTCCCCCATGTACTCCTCGGGCACGACCACCTCCACCTCCATGACCGGCTCCAGCAACACAGACTTGCCCTTGACCGCAGCAGCCTTCAGCGCCATCGAGCCGGCGATGCGGAAGGCCATCTCCGATGAATCCACTTCGTGATAGGAGCCATCGGTCAGCGTCACTTTTATACCAACCATCGGATAGCCGGCCAGCACGCCGGTTTCCATTGCCTGGCGAATTCCTTCGTTAACAGCGGGAATGTAATCCTTGGGGATGACGCCGCCCGAGATCTTGTCGTTAAACTCATAGCCCTCGCCGGGCCCGGCGGGCTCAACATTTATGACAACATGCCCATACTGCCCCCGGCCACCTGACTGGCGCACAAAACGCCCCTCGACCTTGTCAACCGGCCGGCGGATAGTCTCCCGGTAGGCCACCTGCGGGCGGCCAACGTTGGCGTCTACCTTAAACTCGCGCAGGAGGCGGTCAACGATAATCTCAAGATGAAGCTCTCCCATGCCGGAAATAACAGTCTGGCCGGTCTCGTCATCGGTCCGCACCTGAAAGGTAGGATCTTCTTCCGCCAGCCTGTGCAGGGAAGAGCCAAGTTTCTCCTGGTCTGCTTTAGTCTTAGGCTCAATGGCCACGGAAATAACCGGCGCCGGGAAATCCATCGACTCCAAAATAATTGGTCTCGCCGCTTCTGAAAGCGTGTCCCCGGTGGTGGTGTGCTTAAGGCCAATTGCAGCCGCCAGCTCGCCCGCGTAAATAGCGTCGCGGTCTTCGCGATGATTGGCATGCATCTGCAGGATGCGGCCGATGCGCTCTTTCTTGTCCTTGGTGACATTGTAAACATGGCTGCCTGCCTTGATGGCGCCGGAATATACGCGGAAATACGTCAGTTTGCCGACATAAGGGTCAGTCATCACCTTAAAGGCCAGAGCGGCGAACGGCTCATTGTCATCCGCATGCCGCGCTTCCTCGGCGCCTGTTTCCGGATTTATGCCCTTGATGGCAGGCACGTCAACAGGTGAAGGAAGGTAGTCAATGACAGCATCCAGGAGCGGCTGCACGCCCTTGTTTTTAAAAGCGGTGCCGCACAGGACCGGAGTAATGACAATGTCGTTGGTCGCCCGGCGGATGACCCGCTTGAGCAAGGCCGCGTCAATCTTTTTCCCCTCAAGGAAAGCTTCCATCAGCTCGTCATTATGGTCGGATAGCTTCTCAATCATATGGTCGCGCCACTCCTGGGCAAAATCTTTCATGTCTTCCGGGATGTCCATCACTTCCCAGGTCTCGCCCTTGCCCTCGTCCGGCCAGACAAGCGCCTTCATTTCAACCAGGTCGATCACGCCCTTGAAAGCTTCCTCTCGTCCGACCGGCAGCTGAATGGCTACCGGGTGCGCATCAAGCCGCTTGACCATCATATCCAGTACCTGGAAGAAGTCGGCGCCGGTGCGGTCCATCTTGTTCACGTATGCAATCCGCGGCACGCCGTACTTGTCCGCCTGGCGCCAGACAGTCTCTGATTGAGGCTCAACGCCACCCACAGAGCAGAATAAAGCAATGGCGCCGTCCAGGACCCGCAATGAACGCTCCACCTCGACCGTGAAGTCCACGTGCCCGGGCGTGTCTATAAGGTTAATGCGGCAATCTTTCCATTGGCAGGTCGTAGCAGCAGAGGTAATTGTGATGCCACGCTCCTGCTCCTGCTCCATCCAGTCCATCACGGCGGCGCCCTCGTGGACCTCGCCGATCTTGTGGGTCCTGCCCGTGTAGTACAGGATCCGCTCAGTGGTCGTCGTTTTGCCGGCATCAATATGAGCCATGATGCCGATATTCCTGGTTTTCTCAAGAGAAAACTTTCTTGTCATGTCGCCGCTCTTGCTGCCTTTGTTTACTGTCGTTGCCTGTGTCGTCATTTAATTGTCTAAACCTTTAATTATTCCTTGTCTCATTAACAGCTGATTTTCAGAATCATGGGGCCTGCACTTCATATCAAACCTTTACCAACGGTAGTGGGCAAACGCCCTGTTGGCCTGAGCCATCCTGTAAAGGTCATCCTTCTTCTTCCAGGCGCCGCCCTGGCCTGCCAATGCGTCAAGGCACTCGCCGGCCAGGCGCTCGGTCATTGTCTTCTCGCGCCGTTCGCGAGCATAACCGACCATCCAGCGCACGGCAAGCGTCCGCGCCCGCCGGGAGGGGACTTCCACCGGCACCTGGTACGTAGCGCCGCCAACACGGCGGGACCGCACCTCCAGCTGCGGCGTTACTGCATCCACCGCCTGCTTGAGGACAGCCACCGGGTCATCGCCCTTCTTCTTGCCAAGAACATCAAGCGCCCCATACGTTATTTTTTCCGCAACCGACTTTTTGCCGTCCAGCATGATCTTGTTAACAAACTGGGTAACCAGCTTGTTGTTGTAAATCGGGTCGGGAACGACCTCGCGCTTTTGGGCTGCGGCTCGTCTTGGCATTCCTAGGGAACCTTCACTCCGTATTTGGACCGGCCCTGGCGGCGGCCGGAAACACCGGCAGCATCGAGGGCAGCCCTGACAACCTTGTAACGCACGCCCGGCAGGTCCTTGACCCGCCCACCCTTGACCAGGACCACTGAGTGCTCCTGCAGGTTGTGGCCGATGCCAGGAATGTAAGCAGTAACCTCAATGCCGGTGGTCAGGCGCACGCGGGCAACTTTGCGCAGGGCGGAGTTCGGTTTTTTTGGCGTCGTCGTATAGACGCGCGTGCAGACTCCGCGCCGCTGCGGACTGCCCTTAAGCGCCGGCGTGGTTACTTTGAGCGCCGGTTTCAGGCGGCCTTTTCTTACCAGTTGGTTTACTGTCGGCATAAATCTGGTTCCAGGTTCAAAGTCTCAAGTGAAAAATCAACAAAAAAGCTGGCATTCTGAACCGCTGGGGCGGCGAAGTACCTGTTTTTGCACACCAATAAGCAGCAGGCGCCATTATCTGCGGAAAAAAATCCGCCAGCCTGCAGCTCGGTGATACTACCCAGTTCTAAACAGACTTAAGCGCCCATTGTCAGGGCGCAAGTCGGAAGTATAGCGAAGATAGAAAGGGGAGTCAAGGGGGCGAATTGCCTCACCAGAAACCTGCTCGCTGCCGGGCTTTTTTACGAAGAAATTGCTGTGAGGCAAGCTTCCACATGCCGCATATATTCAGGAATGTCTTTAGAGGCAGCCTTGATCGCTCCATAAACCTGGGAGGCGTCGATTTCATCATACTCATGCACAATCCGGTTTCTTAACCCGGCGGATTTGGCAATCCTGCTTGCAAATTCGTGTTTGTATACACCAAGGTCTGCCAGATCAATAAACGATTGAAAATAGTCCGGCGGCGGCGCCTGCCCTGATTCAACCAGTAGATGAAAGTTTATGTCAATCATCCGGCCGATCATCCGCTCCAGATAGCGCTCTGCGGCTGCCTGATTAATGGCGCCGCCGAGATACTCTTCCTTTGACAAACCGGCGAGAGATGCTATTTCCCGCAGGTCCTGGCCGATGAGGACCAGCTTGCGGTTGATCAGCTCGCGGTCGATCATGCCGCCCCCCGCTCGTGCCTCCTGAGCAGGCGCCGAATGTATTCTTCCTCCATTTTCAGGAACCTTTTGTGATCAACGTACCGCTTGAAGGCGTACATGCGCAGCTCGGCCAGGGCGCGGCGCTTGCCATAAAGCAGTTCGCAGTTCTCCAGTATCTTTTTGAGAAAGAGCGGGTCCGCATGATTAACGAGCGCGAGGTCGACCTTGCGCTCGGGAAATATCCCCTGCAGCCCGGCCATAATATCAAAGGAATGCTCACCGACATCCTCGTTTTTCTCAAACTGGATGGCGATGTCCATGTCGCTGCCGGGGCGGGACTTGCCTGCAGCCATGGAGCCGAACATGATCACAAGACGAAGATTAAACTCTTCGGCCAACTGCGCTACCCGCGTGATTTTGTTTTCGTCGATTGTTTCGTCGATTGACATGATTTTCCCTGCCTGCCATGCAGTTATTCTTCAGCAGCGGCTAAAACACCTTCGATTCAAACTGCATATATTATTGCCCGGGCGGAAAAAGTAAAGACGCGCCGGGCGCGTCTTTCAGCTTCTGTGCCTTGCCGGGCGGGGCGTGGAAAATTCAGACGCTGGGGTCGGTCCACCAATAGGACGCCAGCTTGGGAGCGTTTTTCTCGCTCAGTGAAGCCCAGTCTATCTTGGCGGCGTCCGCCTTGGTTATCATAATTTTGACTGCAAGCCTGTTTTGATCCTGGAGCGTTGTCCCATAGAGGCTGATTCGCACGCGCGAGATACCGGAATATTCATTGAAGAGGACGCTCATCACCCTCTGGGCGGCCTCGGCGGCGTCGCCGGGGAGCTGGTCGGCTGCGCAATTCAGAATCAGTCCAACATCAGAGCAAGGCAGGCGGTTCAAACTGATGTCAACAAATGTGCCGCCGGCTTCAGGCGTCAGAACTATGTTCCTGGTAAGCGGCTCGCCGGGAAAACCTGTCCGCCCCAGCCTGCGGTCAACCACTTCCTGCACGGCTTCCTTGGTCACGGGTCCCAGCTTGGTCGTCAAAGCGGCTGTGATCTCCGCCTGGCTCGCTGTTGATGCGCCGGAAGAGCCGCCACAGCCGGCCGCCAGGAGAATGGCCGGTGAGAAGGAAAGCAGGACAGCAATCAAGAGCAAGGTGCGCCTGCCGCTATGCTTTGGCTTTTTTAGACGATAGGGAAAAAACATGTATCTCAGGGGAAATCTTTCTTCGGAATCAGCTATCTAATGATAGGATAGAGGACTACTGGCACGCCAGTATATCATAGCAGCGCCGCAACCATAAAGGCTTCACGGCCAAACGACAAAGGGGCGCGGCATGCCGCGCCCCTTTGTCTCGATAATATTGTCAAAAAGCAGCAGTTCTATTCTTCGTCCTCTTCTCCGCCAGAAGCGCCCACGGCCAGCATCGCCAGCTCCTCGGGCTTGACCGCAGGATAGATCTCCAGGGTGCGGTACTTCCTCAGTCCGGTCGAGGCCGGGATCAGCTTGCCGATGATGACATTTTCTTTTAACCCCTGCAAGTGATCAACCTTGCCCTCGATGGCCGCGTCGGTAAGCACTTTGGTGGTCTCCTGGAACGACGCCGCCGACAGGAAGCTCTCAGTGGCAAGCGAAGCCTTGGTGATGCCAAGGATGGCCTGCTCCGCCACAGCCGGCTCGCCCTTTTCCTTGACGGCCTGCTCATTAATCTTCTTTAACTGCACCCTGTCAACGAGTTGACCCGGAAGCAGGTCTGTGTCACCGCGCGACTCGACCCGGAGGCGCTTCATCATCTGGCGCACCACCAGCTCGATGTGTTTGTCGTTGATGTCCACCCCCTGGCGGCGGTAGACGTCCTGCACCTCGCTGACGAGATACAGCTCGGTGGCGGTGTTGCCGCGCACGCTGATCAGGTCGCCTGGGTAGAGCGAGCCTTCCGAGAGCTGCGTCCCCTGCTCCACCTTGTCACCATCCCTGACAAACAGACGGGTATGGCGCGGGAAACTGTAGCTCTTTTCCTCGTCTTTGGCGCCGTGGATGATTACCTTGAGACTTTTATCAGTGTCAACGAGCTCCACTTTGCCGCCAATCTCAGCAATCTTCGCCTGGCCCTTAGGCTTGCGCGCCTCGAACAGCTCGACCACACGGGGCAGGCCATGAGTGATATCCTCGCCGGCGATGCCGCCCCGGTGGAACGTGCGCATGGTTAGCTGCGTGCCCGGCTCGCCGATTGATTGGGCGGCAATAATGCCCACCGCATCTCCCAGTTCGGCCAGCTCGCCGGAAGCCAGGTTGCGGCCGTAACAGGCGCCGCAGACTCCCACCTTGGACTCGCACTTAAGCACGGAGCGCACAGGCACCATGAATCCCGGTTTGGCGCCGTGCACCGCGTCAATGCTGTCAAGGACTTCATCCGTAAGATGGGTTCCTTTTGCGGCAATCACCTGCGGCTTGCGCCGGCCGGGCACGTCCAGGGCCAGCACACGGCCGACGAGGCTCTCGTTCAGCTTCGTGCTTTTGCTCTTTTTGTCAGGGGTCCTGAGCGGCAGCTCCAGGTAATCGCCGGTGCCGCAGTCTTCCTCGCGGATGATGACATCCTGAGCCACATCCACCAGCCGCCTGGTAAGGTAACCGGAGTCGGCAGTCCTGAGCGCCGTGTCCGCCAGCCCCTTGCGAGAGCCGTGTGTTGAGATGAAAAATTCGAGCACGCTCATACCTTCCATCAGGCTGGCCTTGACCGGGCGCTCGATTGTGTCACCTTTAGGGTTCAGCATCAGCCCCCGCATGCCAGCCAGTTGGTGCATCTGGTCGGGATTGCCGCGGGCGCCGGAGTTGGCCATCATGAACAGCGGGTTCAGCTCAAACAGATTATTATCCATCGCGTGGGCTACCTCGTCGGTTGCCTGCCGCCATTTGTTAATCACCATTTCGCTGCGCTCGCCATCAGTGATGAAACCGCGGTCGTATTGTTTGTGGACTTCCTCAACTTCTGATTCGTAACGGTCGAGAATGCTGCTTTTTTCCGGCGGCACGACAATGTCGTTCTTGCCAACGGTCACGCCAGAGAGAGTAGCGTGCGTAAAGCCAAGCCGCTTGATCACGTCCAGCACCCTGGCTACAGTGACGGCGCCGTACTGGTTTATCAGGCTCGCGATCAGGTTTTTCATCCTCGTCTTGTCAAGCGTCTCATTAACAAACGGGCGCTGGGCAGGGTCATATTCATCACCCAGATGATCAAAAAGGACCGCATCAATCTCATCGTTGAAAATCGCCCGCCCGGCGGTAGTTAATATCTTGGAGCCGTCGTCGCGGCGAAAACGGATCACCTGCTGCAGGCTGACGCTCTTTTCATCCACCGCCCGCACCACCTCGTCGGTAGAGCCAAACGCCGGCGGCACCGGCTTCATCTTCTCCGGATTAAGATCACCAACGTTAACCTCGCAATAAGTCAGCCAGTAAGTCCCCAGGACCATGTCCTGGGAAGGCACCGCCAGCGGCCTTCCATGCGCCGGCGATAAAATATTATTGGCAGACAACATTAAAATGCGCGCTTCCGCCTGCGCCTCCACAGACAGCGGCACATGCACAGCCATTTGGTCGCCATCGAAATCAGCATTAAAGGCGGCGCAGACCAGCGGGTGAATCTGGATTGCCTTGCCCTCCACCAGTATGGGCTCGAAAGCCTGGATGCCAAGCCGGTGCAGCGTCGGGGCGCGGTTGAGCATTACCGGATGCTCAGAGATAACCTCTTCCAGCACGTCCCAGACCTCCGGCACCATGCTCTCCACCATTTTTTTGGCGGCCTTGATGTTCTGCACCTGGTCGCGCTCAACCAGGCGGCTCATAATGAACGGCTTAAATAACTCCAGCGCCATCAGCTTGGGTACGCCGCACTGGTGCAGCTTCAGCTCCGGGCCAGCGACGATCACGGAACGGCCGGAGTAGTCAACGCGCTTGCCCAGCAGGTTCTGGCGGAAGCGCCCCTGCTTGCCCTTGAGCATGTCGGAAAGCGATTTCAGCGGCCGGTTGCCCGGGCCGGTGACGGCGCGGCCGCGGCGGCCGTTGTCAAAGAGCGCATCTACCGCCTCCTGCAGCATCCGTTTCTCGTTGTTGACAATGATCTCGGGCGCGCCCAGGTCCAACAGCCGTTTCAGACGGTTGTTGCGGTTGATGACGCGCCGGTAAAGGTCATTAAGGTCACTGGTGGCAAAGCGGCCGCCGTCGAGCTGCACCATCGGCCGCAGCTCCGGCGGGATCACAGGAACCGATTCAAGCACCATCCACTCCGGCCGGTTGCCGGAGCGCAGAAAGGCGTCCATTACCTTCAGCCGCTTCAGCGCCCGCTGCAGCTTCTGCCCCTTGGAGTTGACGACATCCTCGTTCAGCGCCTCGACCTCTTTTCCCAAATCCACCTGCTCAAGCAGCTCGCGCACGGCTTCGGCGCCCATGCCGCCGCGAAAATAATTGCCAATGCCAAAGGGGCTGCCGAAACGGTCCTTTAGGTCACGGAACAGCTGCTCATCACCAATAATCTGCTTTACCTCCAGCTTTTGGAACTCCTCCCAAAGGTTGGCCAGGCGCTCCGCCTGCTCCTCGGCGTACTGCTCGTTGTCGACGATCTCGTCGTTTATTTCCTTCTCCACCTGGACCTTGCGCTCCGCAGTTTCCTTCTTGGTCAGTTTGCGCAGCTTGACTTCGGTGCCGCCGTAAAGAACCAATGATTCTGTCTCGACCTCTTCAGGCGTGGCTTCACCGTCAAGAACGCGCAGCCGGCGCTCACGGGCTTCCTCGAGCTCCTTGATCCGCTCCTGTTTGTCGGCATGCAACTGCTCGATGGCGGCGTTGACTTTCTCCTGCAGCACCTCCAAGTCGACGGCGCGTTTTTCAAAATCTACATAAGTTACGATAGAGCCGGCGAAGTAAAGCACTTTCTCTAATTCCTTGGGAGCGATATCAAGCATGTACCCCATCCTTGAAGGCACGCCCTTGAAAAACCAGATGTGGGAAACCGGCGCCGCCAGGTCGATGTGGCCCATGCGCTCGCGCCGCACCTTGGAGCGGGTCACTTCGACGCCACAGCGCTCGCAGATGATGCCTTTATAACGGACGCGCTTGTACTTGCCGCAGTAGCATTCCCAGTCCTTGGTCGGTCCGAAAATGCGCTCGCAAAAAAGCCCGTCCTTCTCCGGCTTTAGAGTGCGGTAGTTGATTGTCTCGGGCTTGGTGACCTCGCCCGACGACCAGGCGCGGATCTTCTCCGAAGACGCCAGGCCAATCCTGATAGCATCAAAATTATTGATGTCTAGCAAAGGATCCTCCTCTAAAAGCAGATGGTGGATGGTGGATGGTGGATGGTGGATAAACCCATATTAGAGCCACCCGCAAATAATTCATTCGATCTCGATGCCTTCCTCTTCAGCTTCTTCCGCGATGTCAACGGCTTCGCCGGCTGCCAGCAGCTCTGCTCCAGGGGGTTCCGCCTCTCCTTCTTCTTCCTCGCCCTTCTTCAAGCCCACTGACAAATCAATGCCCAGCTCCTCGGCAGCGCGCCTCAGCTCATCATCCTCTTCAATCATTTCCACGCTCTCGCCTTCCTCGGAGAGAATGCCAACGTCAAGCCCCAGGCTTTGCATCTCCTTAAGCAGCACCTTGAAAGACTCGGGGATGTTCGGCTCTGGGATGTTCTCCCCTTTGACTATCGCCTCGTAAGCCTTGACGCGGCCGATAGTGTCATCGGATTTGATCGTCAGCATCTCCTGGAGGGTGTGGGCGGCGCCGTACGCCTCCAGGGCCCAGACCTCCATCTCTCCGAAACGCTGGCCGCCAAACTGGGCCTTGCCGCCCAGAGGCTGTTGCGTCACCAGGGAGTAAGGGCCGGTGGAGCGGGCGTGAATCTTGTCGTCCACCAAATGAAGAAGCTTCATGATGTACATGTAACCGACCGTGACTTTGTCACCGTACGGCTCCCCGGTAAGCCCATTGAAAAGCTTGACCTTGCCGGAAGCCGGATTGGGCTCATCGCCATCGAAGGTGTAGGTAATCTTCTTGTCCGGATCATGCTCGTAACACTTGACCAGCGCCTCTTCCACTTCCGCCACGGTGGCGCCGTCAAATACCGGCGTCGCGACATGCACCGGCGAAACAAAGCCGCTGCTGTCGTCCCAGCCCCGCGCCGCCGCCCAGCCCAGGTGCGTCTCCAGGATCTGGCCGATGTTCATTCGCGAGGGAACGCCCAAAGGATTAAGAATGATGTCAACAGGAGTGCCGTCTTCCAGAAAGGGCATGTCCTCTTCCGGAACGATCTTGGAGATGACGCCCTTGTTACCATGGCGGCCGGCCAGTTTGTCGCCTTCGGCAATCTTGCGCTTTTTGGCGACGTAAACGCGCACGAGCTTTTTGACACCCGGTGAGAGATCATCGCCTTTCTTGCTGGAGAATATTTTTACGTCAATGACACGGCCGCCCTCGCCATGGGGCACCTTTAGCGAGGTATCCCGCACCTCGCGGGCCTTCTCCTTGAAAATCGCCCGGATCAGCTTCTCTTCAGCGGTCAGCTCCGTCTCGCCCTTGGGCGTCACCTTGCCCACCAGCAGGTCGCCGGAGTTGACTTCGGCGCCGATGCGGATGATGCCGTCCTCGTCCAGGTCCGCCAGTGACTCCTCGCTGCGGTTGGGAATGTCGCGGGTAATCTCCTCATTGCCCAGCTTGGTGGTGCGGGCCTCGACCTCATATTCCTCGATATGAATGGAAGAAAGGACGTCGTCCTTTACCACGCGCTCGCTGAGGATAATAGCGTCTTCAAAGTTGTAACCTTCCCAGCTCATGAAAGCGACCAGCAGGTTTTTGCCCAGCGCCATCTCGCCCATATCGGTGGCGGCGCCATCGGCCAGCACCGTGCCTTTCTTCACCTTGTCGCCCTCTACCACCAGCGGTTTCTGGTGAATAATGGTGCCCTGGTTGGAGCGGGTGAACTTGTCTAAAACGTAGACATCCTCCTCGCCCTTGGCAGCCTCAACAATAATCTGCTCGGCATCAACTTCCTTCACTTGGCCGGCGCGGCGCGCCAAGACAACATCGCCGGTATCAACCGCGGCGCGGAACTCGATGCCGGTGCCGATCAGGGGCGCCTCCGCTTTCAGCAGCGGCACCGCCTGGCGTTGCATGTTGGAGCCCATCAGGGCCCGGTTGGCGTCGTTATGCTCCAGGAAAGGAATAAGCGCTGTGGCCACAGACACGATCTGTTGTGGAGAAACGTCCATAAAGTCAACTTCTTTGGGCTCGACGGTGACGACCTCGCCATCGCGGGCCCGCGCCAGGATATGCTTGTCACGGAACTTGCCTGTGGCCGGATTGAAGTTGGCGTTGGCCTGGGCGATGACATACTTATCCTCTTCACTGGCGTCCAGGTAGATGATCTCGTCTGTGACCTTGCCCTTCTCCACCTTGCGGTATGGCGTCTGGATAAAACCAAACTCGTTCACCGTGGCGTAAGACGAGAGCGAGCCGATCAGGCCGATGTTTGGCCCTTCCGGCGTCTCAATCGGGCACATGCGGCCATAGTGAGTCGGGTGCACGTCGCGCACTTCAATGGGAGCCCGCTCCCGCGTCAGGCCGCCGGCGCCGAGCGCGCTTAAGCGGCGGCGGTGCGTCAGGCCGGCCAGCGTGTTGGTCTGGTCCATGAACTGCGACAGCTGCGAGGAGCCAAAAAACTCTTTCAGCGCCGCCGAGACGGGGCGGATATTGATAATATGCTGAGGTGTAATGGCATCAACGTCTTCAGTTGTCATCCGTTCCTTGACCACGCGCTCCATCCGGTAAAGCCCGATGCGGAAGGCCTCCTGCACCAGTTCGCCCACGGTGCGCAGGCGGCGGTTGCCGAAGTGCTCATACTCATCAAGGTCATGGGCGATTTCCTCCCGCGGCAGGCTGATGGCCTCGGCAGCGTAATCGGCCGCATCCTCGGGCACGCCCAGTTTATCCGGCAGAATAATTAAAGCCTTGATCAAAGCGACGATATCGTCGTTGGTAAGAACGCGCATATCCGGGTCCACGCTCAAACCCAGGCGGCTGTTGAGCTTGTAGCGGCCCACGCGCGTCAGGTCGTAACGCTTGGGATCAAAAAACAGCGCCCTCAGCAGCGAGCGCGCGCTTTCCAGGCTGGGCGGCTCGCCCGGACGCTGCTTCTTGAAGAGTTCAATGAGAGCTTCTTCCTCAGACGCAGCAGTGTCCTTCTCCAGGGTGTTGCGGATGTAGGCCGAGTTATCAAACAATTGTAAAATCTCATCGCTGGCGCCGTAACCGAGGGCGCGCAAGAGCACTGTCACCAGCAGCTTGCGCTTGCGGTCGATACGCACATTGACCAGGCCCTTCTTGTCAATCTCCAGCTCCAGCCAGGAGCCGCGCGCCGGCATCAGGTTGGCGATGAACACCTGCTTGGCCGGGTCCTTGGGCTCCATCACGTAGGCGCCGGGGGAGCGGACCAGCTGCGTGACAACCACGCGCTCGGTGCCGTTAATAATGAAAGTGCCCCAATCAGTCATCATGGGAAAGTCACCCATGAAAACCTTCTGCTGGCGAATCTCGCCGGTATCCTTGTTGACAAAACTGACGTCCATGAACAATGGTGCTGAATAGTTGCCGTCCTTGTCGCGGCATTCCTCGATCGTGCTTGAGGGCGGCTCAAATTCATGGGCGCCAAACTCCACCGCCAGCGTGCCGGTGTAATCTTCGATCGGCGAGATGTCGGCTACCGTTTCGCGGATTCCGTCAGAGAGGAACCATTCATAGGACTTTTTCTGAATATCGATGAGGTTGGGGACCTCGAGAATCTTTTCAAGCTTGGAGAAGGATCTCCGTTCGCGGGGACTGATGGCGTAGCTGGAAAGTTGCTCCAAAAGGCTCACCCCTCCTGGGAGGAAAAATTGCAGGGAAACAGGGACGTGCCGGAGCACGAACAATGAAATATAACATAACGGTTTTCGGGAATCAAGGGGACCGGCAAAGTTTCCGCTCGACCCGTAATTTGCAGACAGGCCCCGCGGAGAACTTATCCCCCCAGGCGCGTTATTTAAACCCGCCGTGGGGGCTGCACAGGCTGAGAAAGCCTGTACCTACCGTCCGTACGCCGCAGGTAGATGGCAGGTTTCGTAGATGGCGGTTTTCCAGCCTGCCTTTGGGAGGGTCTATCTACGCACACACCCTCGCCTGCACAAGCTGAAAGCCTGTGCCTACCTAAAGCCTGTGCCTACCTAAAGCCAGTGCCTCCAAAGCTCCCCCAGTTTTCCCTTTTTAAGGATAAGTATAGCTTGCCCCCATGCCGTCCTGGGCACTTGCAGTGAGGGCCGCGGTCCAGGAGTTGACGCCGGCCGGCACGTTGTACTTGAGCGTAACCGACGCGGATGAACCGGCTGCGATGTCGCCGCTGCCCAATGTCGCAGGCAAGGTCGTCTGCCGGGAGACGCCATTAGTATCGCTACCAGCCGTAAGCTTCACAAGAAACGCGCTGGTGTTCCCGTTATTGCTGACCGTCCAGGTAACTGAAAGCCGGCCGGCTTGGTAATCCGACAATGAAGCCCAGAATGAAACGGGCAAATCGAGGCTCAACGCGGGTCTCCCAGTTTCAGCCGGCGCCGTTAATGGCAGGTTGTCCTGGCCGCCAAATTCGAATGTGTAAGGGGAGTCGCAGAAGCCGTCATTATTTGAGTCACTGCAACCCTGGCCGGCGGTGTGAAAGTCATCCCAGTAGTTGCCGCCTGCGGGGGCGGGCAGGTTAAACAGGTTGCCGCTGCCGCCGTTGATATAAGCCTGAGCCCACAAGCTGCCCAGGATATTGTTGTGGTAGAACTGGTTGTTGCCGGAGTTGCCTATATAGATGGCATAACTGTTGGTCGAGAATGTGTTGCCGGAGACAATGTTGTTATTGGCGCCGGTTAGGAGAATGCCATCTCCCCAGAAGTTGTCACTGGCTATGTTTCCGGAAATGGTGTTTCCATTGGAGTTAGAACCAAGATCGATTCCAAAGTTGTTATTTGAAGCAGTATTGCCTGAAAGAACATTATCGCTGGAAGCAACCAGATCAATGCCAATTCCTCCCGGGGTGCTGTTCTCGCAGATATTGCCCGAAAGGATATTGCTGCTGGAAGAGCTAAGGCCGACTCCTTCCCAAAAACCCTTTGCTGTCAAGTTCTTGATTGTAACGCCGGTCCTGCCCGAAAGATAAACCCCGTGAGTATATTGCGGCACCGTTGAAGAGGCGCTGTCGCCAGCGAGCGTGTGACCATTGCCATCAAGGGTGACCCCGTTGCTTTGGATATCTATCCCATCTGTATGTTTTGTAAAAGTAATGTCTGCCGTTAGCGTGCAGGTGCTGGTGGCGCCGTTCCAGGTTCCCCATCCGTTGGCGGGAACGGCGCAGTCGCCGCCAGAGCCGGTGATAGTGTAGGCCGAATACGATGCGGTGGCGGCGCTGGCCAGCAGGCCCCCGGCAGCCAGAGCCAGCATCATGGCCACCAGCAAAATAAGAACAATAATTGCAGAAACCCCGAAAAACTTCCTGCCTGAAACGCTTCCCTGCGATCCCATGATACCCTTCATTATTTTGATTCACTGGAAAAATTTGTCATGATTTTTTGACAAACAAAAAGCAGCCACCAAGCGGCCGCCCCTTTTGCCAGCCAAATCTGACACATTTATTAAATAACAATTGTGAAATTATTTATATCAGGGAGTTCCCTGATATTTGCCACATGCAAATATCAAATGCTCTGCTTTCATTTAAAATGTCAACGCCGGACGTCGCAGTGTCCCCGACCGTGCTTTGTAACATGATCCTGAAAATGGGGCAATACTATCTACTAACCTCAACAGCTGCGCCGCCAGCGGGTACGGTTTACCGTGATTAAAATCCTGGTAAGTCAACGCCTTGTTTGTCAACGGACGCTGCCAGCCATACGTGCTCACGTCTTTTGCGCTGTAAATGTTAAACACTTCGGATAACAGGATTTGCGCCGCAGGGTATTGGCTTTCGATGTTGGGAATCATCGCTTTTCGGCCTTGCTGCGAGACAGACAACAGAATAATGTCGGGCCGTTGTCCTTCAACTTTTTGTGCGTAAACAAGTCCGGTATAAGTTTCCCAGTCGCCCATCACCACCGCCCCCGGCTTCGCCCTGCTAAAGACGAAATTAACATAATCGCGCATGTCGCGGTCGTTGCGATGATTGGCAAATGCCCATGTATGAGGTGTACCGGCCACAAGCAAGCCGAAAAAGCCGAAATAAAAAATGCCCGCGACGATCAGCGCCAGTTGCCGCAATTCTGGGTCAGATTCTGCCAACTTGTCCAGGGCAATTTTAACCAGATATGCTGACAGACCAGCCCAGACGGCAAAGTAAAACAGCAACGGTAAATAATAATGGGCGTAAATGTCAGTCAGGACAAAAATGAGGAACATCTGCACGATCATCCCGGCCGCCAGAAAAACAAGCCAGCGCCAGACGAAGCGAAGGCGCCGCCACACGCCCGGCAAAAAAAGCGCCAGCGATGGCGCGAAAATAAGAATTAAAAACGAAGGGTTATAGCTGCTGTAAACAACTTCATCGAGGCGGCCTTGAACGTCAGCCAGGTTCGGCAAAAATGACTGTTGCAACCGCGTGTTGTGGGCGTGGGATGCAGACACAAAGCTGATCATTTTTGATAGGCTGTTTATTTTTTGATATTGGATGGCCGGGCCGGTGGCGCCGCGGATTGGCAAGTAAAGATAAAAACTCAAACCAGTCATAAATAACAGTGTCAAGATCAAAACGGGTTTCAGCCGGAGCAGTTGTTTCCAACGCCCCAAAAAGAAGACGCCGGCGATGGGAACCGGCAGGAAGAACATCACCAGGGGATGATAAGCGAGGCCGAAACCCGCCAGCAGCGCGGCGCCCCACAAAAATCTGATATTGCCGCTTCTGCTCCAAAGCAGCAACAGGACTAACAGGACCGCCATAATTGTGAGCACGGCGTTATAGGGGGTCGCCACGGTTGCGTGGCTCCACCACATGCCCGCCAGCGCCAGTGTTGCAGCGGAAACAATAGCGGGCAGCACACGGTTGAGCAGCAGTACCATAAAAGCGTAAACGGCCACTACGCCGGCAGCGCCCATAACGACTGACAAAAAAGTGACTCTTGCGGCCGGCAGGCTAAAGGGGGCCAGCGTCAGCAGCCAGGACAAAATCGTATACGCTGGCGAGCCGGGGGCATGCGCGATCCCCAGGGTGGCGCCCGTCGCCTGCCATTCGGCCACATCATTAGCGCCAATGTCGGGAGCCATCGTGACCGCGTAAATGATCAAGCATGCCACGCCCAAAACGGCGCCTATCCAAAACCGGGGATTGTGAAGCAGCCGCCTCAATAAGGTCCCATCATTTCAAGCTCCCGGTTCCTAAGAATCTATCTCAAAAATCATGGCGACTATTTTCTATTTGTCAAGTTAATTTGTTGGTTTTTAGGGTTTATCCAGTATCCAGAGTCCAGCATCCAGCATCCGGCTTATCACTTCACCTCGACCGTGGCGCCAACCTCTTCCAACTTTGCCTTGACATCTTCTGCTTCTTCCTTGCCTACTTTTTCCTTCACCGGTTTAGGGGCGCCATCGACTACTTCCTTGGCCTCCTTGAGCCCCAGGCCGGTGACGGCGCGCACAACCTTGATCACCTGGATCTTCTTGTCGCCCACGGCAGCAAGCACCACATCAAACTCGGTCTTCTCTTCTTCGGCAGCCGCAGCATCGCCGCCGCCGGCCGGGGCCGCGGCCACTGCCACCGGCGCGGCAGCGCTGACGCCGAACTCTTCCTCAAAGAGCTTGATCAACTCTGCAATCTCGGTGATGTTCCATGTTTTCAATTCCTCAAATGTCTTTTGTACGTCAGCCATGCTTCCTCCGTTTTGATTTTGACTTGACCGTAATTTCTAAGTGCGGCCGTGAACTCAGGCCGCCGGCGCTTTTTGTTCCTGAACCTTGGAAAGCACTGTCACCAGGCCGCGCATGGCGCCCGAGAGCACCGTCACCATGCCTCTGGCCGGGCTCTGGAAGGCGCCCAGCAGTTGGGACATAAGAACTTCCTTGGAAGGCAGGGAAGCCAGATATTTGATCCGCTCCGCATCGATCAACTGGCCTTCAAGAATACCGCCCTTTATCTCCAGCGGCTTGAGCTCCTTGGCAAATTTCACCAGCACTTTAGCCGGCGGCGCCGCATCGCCGCTACAAAAAGCAATGGCTGTCGGCCCGCTAAGGAACTCCTTTACCTCGGCCAGTTCGGCAGCATCGGCCGCCCGCTCAGTTAGCGTATTTTTGACAACTTCAAAACTGGCGCAACCCGCTTGGCGCAACTGTTGCCGAAGCTCCCGCGACTGGGCCACCGTCAATCCACGGTAATCGGCCACCAGCATGGCGCTGCTGGTTCTCATTTTGTCGGCCAGGTCATCCACCCTGGCCGCCTTCTCCTCTTTATTCATGTCTCACCTCCATAAAAAAATCTACCTCCGCAAAGGTAGACATAACAACATATAAATGTTCCTACTGCCACCTCGGCGGGCGGGCCGGTTCTGCCGGCCCATTATGCCCATTTCGTGAGCACCGGCTGTCTTGGGTATTTGTAAGTTTCGGGTTTCGAGTTATTGTTTCAACATCAAGCTGGAAACCAGAAGCTGTTTTTAGGCAACTTCCATAAACCCTCTCGTAACTGAAGAGTCAACCGGGATGCCCGGCCCCATGGTGGTTGCCATGACCACACTCTTGATGTATCTGCCCTTGGCCGCCGCCGGTTTGGCCCGGATTAACTCTTCCATCAAAGCACCGTAATTCTCCAATAGATCGGCTTCCGCAAATGAAGCCTTGCCAATGGCAAGGTGCACAATGCCGGTGCGGTCTGTGCGGAACTCAATCTTGCCGGCCTTCGCATCCCGCACAGCCTTGCCAACGTCAAAGGTAACTGTGCCGGCCTTGGGGTTTGGCATCAGGCCCCGCGGACCGAGCGCCCTTCCCAGGCGGCCTACCACACGCATCAAGTCCGGTGTAGCGATGGCCACATCAAAATCAAACCAGCCGCCTTCGATCTTCTTGGCCAAATCTTCGCCGCCGACAAAATCGGCGCCGGCGTCTTTGGCCTCTTTCTCCTTCTCCCCTTCCGCGAAGACGGCCACGCGTACTTCCTTGCCTGTGCCCTTAGGAAGCATCAGCGTCCCGCGGATCATCTGATCTGCCTTGCGGGGGTCGACGCCCAAACGGAAGTGAACTTCAACAGTCTCATCAAAATTGGCAGATTTCAGTTCTTTTAACAGCCGCGCAGCCTCCAGCGGCGAGTAGAGCCTGGCGCGATCGACCTGGCTTTTGTTCTCGATAACCCTTTTGCTCGCCTTTGCTGTCATCATTGCACCTCAATGCCCATGCTGCGGGCGGTGCCGGCAATGATTTTCATTGCTGCGTCCAAGTCGTTCGCGTTCAGGTCTTTCATCTTTAGCTCTGCGATTTCCTTAATTTTGGCGCTCTGCACCGTGGCAACCTTGTCCCGGTTGGGCTCTCCGGAGCCCTTTTCAATGCCGGCTGCTTTTTTCAGCAGCACTGCCGCGGGGGGCGTCTTGGTAATGAAAGTGAATGACCGGTCCTCAAAAACAGTGATCTCCACAGGGATGATCGTGTCGCCCTCCTGTTGCGTCTTGGCGTTAAAGGCTTTGCAAAAATCCATGATGTTAACGCCGTGCTGCCCCAGCGCGGGTCCCACCGGTGGCGCCGGGTTTGCCTGGCCCGCCGGGATTTGCAGCTTGATGATTGTCATTACTTTTTTAGCCATCGTAAAATCTGCGCTTCCTTCTTTACCATTTTGACGATCGCTTCACCATTGCTCAGCAGAGGCTCCGCGACAATGAATCTCCAGATCCTATCCTTCGCTATGCCCAGGATGACAAGTTGCATCTACGCGCAAGGAAGAAGGATACAGCAAAAACAGGCCGCGCCGCAAGCTGGCACAGGCCGGCCGGGCCCTTTCTCTTCTAGCCCTTTTTCACCTGTTCAAAGCTGAGCTCGACCGGGGTCTCCCGGCCGAAGATGTTTACCAGCACTTTCAGTTTGCTTTGATCTTCACTAATCTCGGCAATCTCCCCATTAAAATCGGACAGAGGCCCGGACATCACCCGGACCGTCTCGCCGACGCTAAACTGGGCAACCGCTTTTGGCTTTTCTACCGTCGAGGTGTGGAGGATGCGGTCCACTTCTTGTCCGCTTAGCGGCACCGGCTTATTGGCCGAGCCCACAAATCCCGTGACGCCTGGAGTGTTCTTGACGAGCGCCCACGAGTCATCAGTCATGTTCATGTTCACGAGAACGTAGCCAGGAAATACCCGCTTCTCAGTCTGCACCTTCTGTCCGTTCTTGGTTTCGATAACCTGCTCTGTCGGGACGACGATCTCCTTGACACTATGCTCCTGGCTCATTGACTTAATCCGCTGCAACAGGTTAAGCCGAACCTTGTTCTCATGGCCAGAATACGTGTTAATAACATACCAGTTAAATGACATTATTGCTTCTCTCTATCCGGTGAACAACCCAATTACCTTGGAGAAGACGGCATCCCATATAGCAATGAACGTCCCGGCAATGGTTACGGCTATCACGACCACAATCGTCGATTGGATCAACTCCTCGCGGGATGGCCAAGTGACCTTTGATAATTCCACTCTGACTTCGCGAAAGAACTTGACATATTTGCGCTCTTTTATAGCCTTGGCCTTTGCCGGCTTTGATTTGGGCTGTTGCGCTTTGGTTGCTATCTTGCCCCGGAATCTGCCAGCCGTTTTCGCTTTGCTTTTTCCAGCCTGCTTTTCCTTTCCCTTTGAGGCGGCTTTCCCAACCCGCCCGGGGAGCGCAACTGTTTCCTTTTTCTTCTTTAGTTTGGCCGACTTAGCCATGAGTTAGTTCCAAATTCCAAATTCAAAGTTATCTTTCAGCAATTGCCTTAACATACCGCTATCAAAGAAACAATCCTTCCGGTCTTAACTTCCCACCCGGTGAACTTGAGCCGCGCAGACACCTTCTGGGCTATTTGGGATCGGAAAGATAACCTATTTGGCAGGGCAGGAGGGACTCGAACCCCCAACATCCGGTTTTGGAGACCGGCGCTCTACCAGTTGGAGCTACTGCCCTGCAGGTAGTCCACCGGCCACCTGAATTATACCCCACGCCTCGCAACCTTAGCAATGAAACAAGCTTACCGCGTCTCCCGGTGCGGGGTATGTTTCCGGCACCAGGGGCAATATTTTTTCAACTCCAGCCTGTCCCTGTTGTTGACTTTGTTCTTGGTAGTATTGTAATTTCGCCGCTTGCACTCCGTGCAGGCCAGCGTCACCATCGGTCTTTTGTCAGACGCCATCTTCTTCCCAAACTTTGAGCAATAGAAAAGACGGCCAAGCCGTCCGTTAAGAACCGATAGTAATGTATCAGAGTTGCAGGCGGGCGGCAAGGCAAGAGGCTTCTACCCTGCCGCTTTTGGGCTATCGAACGTTGCTTATAGAGGTCCCTTTCTTTACTCCATCACTTACCAGAAAAAAGAGGCTGATAATCCTCAGCCTCCCAGTAAAATTCTCATCCATCTCATTTTTCTTGAGAAACATTCTGCGGAGCAGCGCTGTTGCGGCCGCTATAAAACCATTTGGCCATCCTCGCGCGTGATCATCTTAATATTGTCGTGCTTGATCAATTGCGGCTTCGCATATGGCTCGCGATCCTTCTTCAAAACGTTCATTACTGAGACTCCCTGCTAATTCAGTTGATGAAGAAAAAAAGAGAAACCTCTAATATCGCCAGGAGGTCAGATCAATCGTGCAACCGGGTCTGCCATCCAAACCGTGAAAGTTCTGAAGCGCAAAAAGCGGCAAAAAAAATAAGACTGCCAACAAATGCGATGCTTCTTTTTTTATTCACCTTATACCCCTGAGGCTATTTAACATTAAATAAAATAATACTACTCCGATTTTATAAAGTCTCTAAGGGAATTCCCTGAGATTCAAAGAAGAATAAAACTGGGAGATTGGTTTTAAAAAAACCGGGTTATTGATCCATGCATAAGTAAAGTCCTATCTAAGACGTAAAGAAAGAGGACTGTGATTGATGAAGGAACGAAGTAGGTATTCTTTACGCTGAAGCGAG
>JAJYIM010000017.1 GCA_021790115.1 Actinomycetes bacterium
CAGCTAGCCGGCGTCTGCCAATTTAATAAATTGTTTTTTCGCGGGTGTGTTCACATGCCCGGGCGATTGCTTTTGTCTGCAGTAATTTACTGTATGCATCGTGTTTCGGGCGCCTTAAATTACAGGCGCCTTTTTGCCAGGGAGCGTTTCTTCCCCAACCTTTAAAAAGGAAGCCGTCTTTCGTGAGGAACGCCAAATTCCTGATAGCCGGCCTTGCGTTGGAGGTAAGCGCCGCTCCCGGATCCGGTGGTTTTGAGATTCCGGTCCCCTACCGTCCCTTCCTTGTCAACGATACCAAGGCTGACTTCCTGCTTAATTCCCATAGCGATGGCATTCCTGCCTGGGAGGGGGAACTCGTCTTTGATTCTCGCGGCCCCTGGAAGCTGTGGCGTAGCCGGGAAAAATATTTAATCTCCCTCCACAACCTGGCCCAGGGCAAAGACCCGTACCAAATTGCTTTCCTGGATGAAAAATTTAGCAGGGGGGAAACCTTTTTCAAGCCGGAAATTGAAAACAGTTTGCCCCGGTTTTTTCCTTTTAGTTATCCGCTGGACGAGGTCATCGTTGTCAACCGCCTGGCGCTGGGGCAGGGGCTGGAAGTCCATGCCTGCGGCATAGACGACAACGGCGGCGGCATTCTTTTTCTGGGCGCCTCGGGGGCCGGCAAGAGCACGATGTCGAGATTTTGGGAGACAGAGGACGGCGCTGCTGTTCTTAGCGACGACCGCATCATTGTTACCAGGCAAGATGGCGGCTTTTTTATTCACGGCACCCCCTGGCACGGCGAGGCCGGCCTGGCGGCTGCCGCCGGCGCTCCCCTGAAATCAGTTTTTTTTCTAAAGCACGCCGCCGCCAACAGCCACGGCCGCCTGGGTCCGGGCCAGATCGCGGCGCGGATTATGGCCACCTGTTTTCCGACTTTCTGGAACCAGGCGGGCATGCAGTTTAGCGCCGGCCTGGCGGCCGAGATCGCGCTGGCCGTGCCTGGCTACGAACTCGGTTTTGCGCCCGGGCCGGCCGTGGTTGAATATGTCAGAAAGATACCATAAGCCAAAAATTGCAGCGGCGCCGCAAGGGGCGCGCCTCGCCGGTCATGATCTGGCTGCCTTGGCCGCGGAGGTTATCTCAAAAAGCGGCACATTCTCTTTTCAGGCAACCGGCGCCAGCATGGCCCCCACGATCCGCTCTGGCGAATCTGTCCTGGTGAGATCGTATGAATTTGACAAGCTGAAGCCGGGTGACATTGTTATGGCTTATCCCCCCAGCGGGCTCATCATCGTTCACCGGGTGGTCGGCCGCACGCTGATCGGGGAAGAGCAGGCCGTAATCACCATGGGCGATAATTCGGCCGCAACGGACCTTCCATTAACCGAAAGTGAAATTCTTGGCCGGGTTGTCGCCGTTTTAAGCCGGGGCCGGAAAGCGGATTTGCAGGGGCGGTTTTGCGCCGGGGGTGGCAGGCTGCTGGCCCTGGTTGAAATGAGGCGCATCCGCATGTCCGGCTCAGTTTCACAGCAGAGGTGGCGGCGGCGGCTGCTGACGGCAAGCCGCTTGTTGCTAAAGAGGGCTCTCAGACTGGAAATGAGGCTGCAAGCGCGACCTTAATTTATCACAAGCGGCAATCGCATCAGTCGCCGGGCGGCGGCGCCGCCGGGAAATAAGCCGTATCACCAATAGCGTCACGGGCGCTGGCGTAAATTGTTGTCCGGAACGCTGACACTCCGACCGGAACCTGGTATTTAACCGTCACACTGCTTTGTCCTCCCGGCTGGATGTCACCGACGGCCACGGGCGTGGGGCTGCTGAGCATAACTCCAAAGGTCGCCGGCGAGGCGAGAATCCGGGTTCCGTAAGCGACGGCGGCGTCCGGCGGCGCGGCGATGGTATACCGCACCGACAGGAGACCGTTTTGGTAATCCTGGTAGGAACCCCAGAAAGCGGTTTGGGACACCAGCTGAAGTGAAAGTTTTGCCGTCGGGACTGCCGCCGCCATGATATCGTAGCCGGCCCAGCTGCCGGAAGGATCGTCTTCCCAGACTACTTCGCCGTTGGCAACGGCGGGATAGGCAGGGTTGGTGCTGCGCGGCGCCAGGGTGCTGGTGATGCCGGTATTGAGGTCTTCCATGAAAATGTCATAAGCAGACGGGCTGGCCGGGTCGGGGTCGTTGCTGCCATCCATCCAGACAACCAGGCTGCCGCTGATGCGCGCGGACAGCTTGTAAGCGGCGTTATTGGTAAGCAGATGGTCAACGCCGTCGGTGAGGTTCATCCAGTGCAGATTCCACTCGCCGTTTTCATAAGCGCGCCAGACCACGATATTGCCGCTGATATCAGGGAATTCGTCATCGCCCGGATTGGTGGTGAGCTGCTGCTCCAGGCCGCCATTCAGGTCTTTCTCGAAAATATCCCAGTTGCCGTTGCGGTAGTCCATCCAGACCACCTTGCTGCCGCTGATGCGCGGCGACCACTGGGCGGCGGCCGTAGGGCTGACCGGCTGGGCCAGGCCGCCGGAAATGTTTATATAGTAGACCTGGTTGCCGGGGTCGGTTATTGACGTCGAGCTGGAATCGGGATTGTAAACATAGGCTGCCGTGTTGCCGCTAACGGCTAAAATTCCCTTATCCCCCGGTCCCGTCACCAGCGGCTGGTTGACACCAAGGTGGTTCATATAGAGATTGCCGTTGCCCGTGCTCCAGTCTTCCCAGATAATGTCGCTGCCGTTGGTAACGGGATTTATCTGGTTGCCGGTTTCGTTATTGGTGATGTCAACTTCACCCGGATTAGAGAGATTGGTCAAATTATTTACATAGATTTCGTAATCGCTGGGGCTGGGAAGGTACCGTTTCCAGGTGACAAGGCTGCCGCTGACGTCCGGCCGGCCCTGATGATAACCGCTGGAAATCTGGACGGGCGTAACGGCCGTGGCCAGGCCCTGGCCTCCGAGAAGCAAAAGCAGGAAAGCGCTCAAAAAAACTATCAATTTGTATGGAATGCGGCTGGGCATCTGCGTCTCCGGCTGTCTTGACTTGCCTGACCTGAGGCGGGAATCCTTCCCATTGTACCCCGCCCGGGAAGAAACGTAAATGGAGAAAGCCTTTCTGCTATTCTGTTAGAAATCAGCTGTATCTAATTGCCAGTTTTTTGGCCGTCGCGGCGACCAGCCGGCGCGGCTCCGCCGGCGACAGCACGATTGCCTCGCCGCCGTATTTAAGGACTTCCCTGGCCAGCCATTCATGGTTAAAATAGGGTATTTCATCAACAAGGCTGCCGTCTTCAAGCATCACCGCAGCCGGCATCCTTTCATTTACAAACCGGGCGGCGGCCGCCGAGAAATGCACACGCGCAACGAGCGGCGCCTCGCTGCCGGAGGGAAACTGCGCGTGGCGGTAACGGTCCAGATCAATTTCGCGGGGTTGAAAGCGCTCGTCAAGAAGGGCGGCTTGTTTTATCATCCGGAAGCGGAAAATGCGCTCGGCCCCGGCCCGGCGGCAGAAGGAAACCACGTAGCGCTCGCTACCGCGGCCGATGATCAGATAAGGCTCAATCCGGCGCTTGCGGGGCCGGTCGCTTGTCTCGGACAGAAAATCGATCTCGACCAGCCGGTGCTCTTCAATTCCCCTGGCGATGACGCCGGCGGTTGCGTCATCCCTGCCGGCCTCATGAACAATGATAGTTTGTCCATCGTCGACGCCGCCGCTGGCCTCGATGATTTTCATGCGGGCGCTCTTCAGTGAGCTGCTGCCCTGAGGCGCATGTTCTCCTACCAGGTCAATCGCCAAAAGTAGCGCCCGCGCTTCCAGCGGCGACAGGCGGGCGGGCTTTTTGAGCAGGTGGCCGTAAACGCAGCGCTCCACCCGCAATCTGCCGTCCTCGATATAAGCTTCAACCAGATAGGCGCCGGCGTCGATGCACACCAGCAGCAGCAGGTCGGTGTCCTGTTTGAGGCTGCCGATGCTCTCATAGCCGAGCCTGTCCGCCACTTCAGCCGCGGCGAGCTCGATACTCTCCGCATCACCCAGGCGGTCTGTAAGATAAGCGCTAAGTGTCGACAGCCTGGTGAAGCGCTCCGGTTTGACCTGGCCGGGCGAGCCGGCTTCCGACTGCGGCGGCTGTTTTACCGCCGCGGCCTTAATGGGCTTTGGTTGACCGCTATGCCGGGCTGCGATTGTTTCCAGCAGCTTGCCCATCATTTGCCTTAAGAACGCAGGTTTGATCAAGGTTGCATCGGATTCCATCCCCAGCACCAGCGAGCAGAGCTGTTTTTCATCTGTGTAGGCGGTGGCAAAGAGCGTCTCGCCATCCCCGCCGGGCTCAAAGCTGCCGCAATGACCCAGCTCTCGCTCTATCCTCCAACTGATACGGGGGGAAAGGCTGACAACAGCCCTGCCTTTCGCCGGCCCCAATTGCCATGGCTCAAGGTTTTGGTAATGGCGCGGGTCAAAGTCTTCGGGCAGGATGAAATCGTGCGTTTTTCGAGTGGCGTTGTGAATTTTTCCCCCGATGCGGCCCAGCTTGAAAACCCTGATGCCGGAGCGCTCATGGGAAAATCCGACCATGTACCAGTCTCCCCTTGAGATCATCAAGGCATACGGATCAACCCGGCGCTCTTCGGTCCTGTTTCGCGCCGCGGCGTGGTATTTAAAAACAATACTCTTGTTTTGAGCAATGGCATGCTCAATTTTCGCCAGGCGGCCGGCGGCGGCCCTGTCAATCGCCATTGGCAACAGGTTCAGGCTGATGTAATTTGGCTCCAGCGCCTCCAGCGGGCTGCCCGCCGCCAGAGCCAGCCCCTGAAGCGCCAGCCGCAACACATTGCTGTAGGCAAACTGGCCTTCCAGCAGCCAGAGGCAGGCGTTAAGCGCGGCCATCTCCGCCGATGAGAAATCAATTGGCGGCAGGCGGTAGTTTTCCGGCGGCAGCCAGTAGCGGGCGCTGCCGAGGAACTTGCCGCTCTGGCTTTCGTTGCCATCGCTCATGATTTCGATTCCCAGCCGGAGGAGTTCCGCCCGGTCGGCGTAAAAACGCCTGCTGAAGGTGTCATCGCTCATGCCGGCGTATTCTTCGACGCTGCGGCGGATATCCCACGCAGATGCCTTTCTGCCGGAAGCAGACATTAAACAGGCAACCAGTGACAGCTGCCGGATCAGTTTTCCTTTGTCAGACGAGATGCCCTGCTCCTTCTGGAAAACCCAAGCTGCGGCCGGCGTAGATTTATCTGTCCGGGCCGGCGGTTATGATTGCATTCAGATTGTAGTCCTTAACCGACCAACGGGGAAGCGATGAGCGCAGAATTGTATTCCGATCTGTGGTTTGTTTTTGGGGTGGCCTGCCTGGTGGCAGGCGGGCTGGGGACGGCATACTGGCTGTGGCTGACGGGGGCGCCCGAAGAGCCTGCTTCCGTTGGCACCGATGAAGACTTGCCGGCTGATCCCTGTACCGGCAGCGCCGGCTTGTTCTGCTTCGCTTGCCGGGAAGACAGGCGTAGGAAGACAAGCGTATAATTTAAGCCAAATCAGGCGGGGGCAATTGACGTGAGGAGGCAAATATGAAGCTTACCACTTTTCTTTATCGCATGGCCCGCCTTTCCCGGGACGCCGAGGTCATTGCCTCTGGCAACCCGAAAAAGATGGCGCGCCGCGCCAGAAACAAGTACCTCGGCCGCAAGCTTCTCTGGCGGCTGTTTAAATGAGGTTGGGCGGCGGCCTCCCAGGCCCGCTGCACTTCTGCTTCGATTGAGCGTGCTTAAGTTTCGCAACGCCCTGGAGACGATCATTGTCTTTTAGTATTATATGTGGTCCAGCGGGATCGGGCAAAACCACGCGCGCCATCGAGGCCTTTCTCGCCGCGCTTGACCGTGGCGACAACCCGGTGTTCATAGCCCCCAGCGGCCCGGATGCGCGGCATTTTCACCGGCAGATCTTGCGATCTGCCGGTGACGGGGCAGCTCCGGGAGTTTTATCAGGCGGCAGGGTAACTACCTTCGCCGGCCTCTGCTCGGCCATTCTGACTGCCAGCGAGCCAGAAACCAGGATCATCGGCGCCAACGAGCGATTCCTGATCCAGCAAGCAATTGTCGATTCCACGAACCTCAAGGCCCTGTCCCGGTCTGCTTCGTTTGACGGCTTTGTCCGCGCTTTCGGAAAGCTGGCAGCCGAGTTGGCGTCACTGGGGGTAAACGCCGCCGGTTTGGGCAAGATCCTCCGCTCGTGGGCCGGTGGCGACGAGTGGCGGCAGGGGCTCAACAAAGACCTTTTCCGTTTGCTCGAGCGTTACGAGGCCGTGTTGGCGGATACCAGGATCAGCGATGGCGAGCGGGCGCAGCGGCGCGTGCTGGCCGTGTTGGACAGTGACGCGGACGCCTTGGGGCACAGGTCTGTCATCATTGACGGGTTTTGGGATTTCACGCCGCTTGAGCACGATCTGATTGCGCAGCTGCGCCACACGGCGGATGAAGTCATCGTCACCTTGCCGTATGTTCCCGACCATCCGGCCTACATGGCGCCATCATACCACTTAAAGCGACTTAATCAACTGGCAAACAGCGAGCCTTTGCTGCTGGAGCCGCCCAGCAAAACCGGCCGCAGCCCCGCCCTTGACCATCTGGCCGCCAGCCTTTTTAAAGAGGAGCCGGCCAGGGTGCCGGCGGCTGGCAGTCTGCAAGTCCTGACCGCCGCCGGCTCTCGCGGCCAGGCGGAGATTGTCGCCGCCGAGGTCCTCAGGCTCTGGCGGGAAGGCCAGGACCTCGACGGGATCGCTGTTATGGGCCGCAGTCTCGGCCCCGATCTCTACGAAATATCCGCGGTCATGGAGGCGTACGGCATTCCCCACGAGCTTGCCGCGCCGCTGCCGTTGGCCCTGACGGCGGTGGGCAAGACGGCACTGGCCTTGCTTGATTTTGCCGGCGGCAGCCGGTCGCGAGCGAGCCTGCTTGCATATCTGCGCAGCCCCCTGTCAGATCTGCCACTCTCAAGCGTTGACGAGTTTGACAGACATTGCCGGCGTCACGGGATTGAAGCGTCGGGTGATCTTTTTGATGAATGGCGGCTATTTGGCGGCCGTCCACTTAACGAAATCAGCCGCTTGACAGGCGCGGCGGCAAAAGGAGCCGGGGAGCTGGGCAGCGAGCTTTGCGGTTTCCTTCAAGGCTTGCTTACGGGTCCGGGGCCCGGGACCGGTTCTTCTGCGGCAACCCTGAAATGCGACTTGCCCGCTCTGGAAAGCCTGCAGTCGTTGTGTCAGGAAGCCGGAAAGATCGGGCAAGCGTTTGCGGGCAACGGTTATCATACGCCGCAAGGGGGCGATGGCGCCGTCCGGGTCCTAACGCAGGCTATCAGGCAGGCGGTGGCGAGAGCGCCCGCGGCAAGAAGCCGGCACTGTGTCCGCATCCTCGACCCGCACCGGATTCTCAACCAGCTCTTTGACATCGTATTTGTGTGTGGGATGGTGGAAAAACAGTTCCCCAATCTTGGCCGCGAGGATTCTTTTTTTCCCGACAGCGAGCGCCGCGAGCTTGCCGTCAAATATGGCCTCGGCCTGGGTAGCCGCGAGCGCCGGCTTGATCAGGAGCGCTTCCTTTATTTTCGCACCTTGAGCCGCGCCCGGCGGCGTGCTTATCTCTGCTTTCCCTACTGTGACAAAGAAGGCAAGCCATCAATATCTTCGCTGTTTGTTGATGACACTACCCGGCTTTACGACAAAGACTCGGCCACGGTCAGGGAAAGGAAAATCGGCGACCGTGTTTTTCCACCTGGTGAAGCGCCGACCACAGGCGAGGCAATCCGCTCGTTGGCCGCCTGGTCCCGGAACCAGGGCGGCGATTCAAAAAAGGAGCTGATTGGCAGCAATCCGGCCGGGCTCGGGAAGCGCTTGGCGGCGTGCCTGAGCGTTGGCCTGGCGCCGGACGCGGTAATCTCCGACCGGGAGATAATCTCAACACTTGAAAAAAGGGCTGGTTTCCAGGTTACGGGGCTGCAAACCTACCTGCGCTGCCCGTTCCGTTATTTTGTCGAAACCGTGCTGGCGCCGGCGGAGATAACGCCGCTCGCCCACGGGCTCAAGCGCGGCCGCGTGATTCACGACATCCTCTGCAGGTTCGGCTCCCAGCTGAAGCGGTCGGGCCTCTATCTGAATGCCGAGGCTACGCAAACGCAAATCGATGAAGTCAGGCGCCAGATGTCAGCTTTCATCGAAGAAGAATTTGTGGAGGCAGGTTCCGATCTTGCCACGATAATTCTCAAAAGCGAGCTTGAATTCCATCTCAACCGTTACATTGACAGGGAGATAGCAACTGACCGGAAACTAAAGTACTTTGATTTCGAGGTTGGATTTGGCGGCGCCCCCGGCAAGTGCGGCGGCAAGAGCAACACGGAAAACGTTTTACCCATGGGCGACTTTCATCTTATCGGCAGGCTTGACCGCGTCGATTGGGAGGGCAGCAGCAGCCGCGCCCTGGTCATCGACTTTAAATCGTCAAGGTCAGCGACTTCCCAGTCCGACTTCGAGAAGCGAAAGGAGATCCAGATTCCCCTGTACATCCTGGCGCTCAGGGAGGCTTTTGGCCTGGAGCCGGTCGGAGGCGAGTACTATGCGCTCCGTGGCGATAAAAGGGCCGGCCTCTACCTGGCGGGATGCGAGGATATCATCGGAGCGGCGTCGGCCCGGACCGCCGGTAAGGACATCGTTGACCGGGAGCAGTTTGAAGAGCACTTGGCGATGGCTAAAACAATGGCGCGCGAGGCGGCGGCCGGAATCCGCTGCGGGGATTTCCGCGCGCAGCCCTTGGACAAAAAGGATTGTGAGTGGTGCAGCCTGGATGGCGTCTGCCGCCTGGCTGCCGCCCATAGGCCGGAAGCCGGCGGCGATGGCTAAAAAAATCAAGCTCACTCCCCAACAAAGGCGCGCAATTGAGACCCTTGAAGGTCCGCTGTTTGTGGCCGCGGGAGCCGGCTCCGGCAAAACCGGTGTTGTTACCCGCCGGTTCGTGCACGCGGTTGCTTCCGGCTACGCCAGGGTGGACCAAATCCTCACCATCACCTTTACCAAGAAAGCCGCCGCGGAGATGATGGCGCGGATCCGTGAGCTGCTCAGCGGGCGCGAAAGTATTGGTGTACTGGACGACGCCGCAAAAGAGCGGATGTCGGCTGCCTGCCGCGAAATCGAGCGGGCCCGCATCAGCACCATCGACGCCTTTTGCGCATCGGTTTTGCGCACGCATGCGCTCGCCACCGGCATCGACCCCGACTTTGCCGTCGTTGACGGTTCGCAGGCGGCCATGATTCAGGAAGAGGTCTTCGATCCAAGCCTGGAGGCGTTGATCAAGAAATACGGCCCGGCGGCGGTAGAGTTCATAACCGCCTACGACCCCAACATGGACGGATCCCTGTTTAAGGCGGTTACAAAAGCGCAGGCGACGCTGCGCAGCCAGGGCCGGCAGGTAACCCTGCCGTGCCCCGGGCCGCCGGACATTGATGGCGCAAAGCGCGATCTGCGCGAAGCGGTGCGCGAAGCCCGCGCCGCCGTTGCCCAAATTGCCAAGCCGAACAAGGATCAAGCAACCGGTATCAGCAGGCTGGAGCGGCTGGAGCAGGCTCTGGCCGAGACCAATCCCGTCAAGCAGATCGAGCTGGCGGAAACAGGCGAGGTCAAGTTCAAGAAAATGGGCCCGGCACGTGAAGAGTTCTCCCGGCTGGAGCTTCCGCGCCTGGCGCTGCTTAACGCGCTGCGCTCGCGCGAAGCGGCGGGAACGCTCAATCTCTTCCGTGAGCTGCTGGAGCAATTCCACTCTAGCTATTCAGAAAAGAAACATGAGGCAGGCGTGATGGATTTTGCCGATCTGGCGCTGCAAACCAGAGACTTGCTGAAAAGCAGCATCCGGGCCCGCAATCAAATGTCATCATCGTTCCGGCTGGTGATGGTCGATGAGTTTCAGGACACAAATCCGCTGCAGTTTGACGTCATCAAGCGGGTGGCGGGCAGCAACCTCTTTATCGTCGGTGATGAGAACCAGGCCATCTACGGGTTTCGCGACGCGGAGGTGGCGTTATTCCAGCAAGAGAAGAAAAAAGCCCGGGAGCATGGGTATTTGGTCGAGCTGGAGGACAATTTTCGCAGTCAGCGGGAGATCATCAGGTTTGTCGACCATGTCTTCAACCGTGACGACATGCTGTCGCCGGGATATCTGGAGTTGAACCCGGCTGTGGCAGCCGACGCGGAGAAAGAAGATTGCCGCATCGAGATAATGCTGGTTGACTGCCGCCGCGACGAAAAAAAGGTGGGGCTGAAAAGGATCAACAAGGAAGTTACCCGCCCGGCGGAAGCACAGCTGATCGCGAGGCGGCTGCAGGACCTTTTCGCACAGGGTTATGCGCCGGGTGACGCCGCTATTCTGCTTAGCACTTCCACTGACGCCGAGGTCTACCGCGACGCCCTCACCCAAGCAGGGATTGAAAACCACTTTTCCGTGGGCAAAGGTTATTTCAGCAAGCTGGAGCTTCACGATGTGGTAAACATGTTCAAGCTGATTATCAACCCACTTGACGATCTTGCCATGCTGGGCGTGTTACGGTCACCTTTGACAGGGTTAAGCGACAATGCGCTCTACTGGCTGTATCATGCAAATGCCGGCAAAAAAACAAAGCAATCCGCCTGGCTCTCGCTGCATTCTCTGGAAAGGCTGGAGCGCCTGGACAAGGCCGACCGGAAGAAAGCAGCCAGGTTCATCTCCTGGCTTGAGGAGCTTCGCAAGGAAGCCGGGCGGTTGTCGCTCCGGGAGCTGGCGGAAAAGGTGATCAATATCGACGATTACGCTGCCAAGATAGCGGCCGGCCCCAACGGAGAACAGGGTTTTGCCAACCTGATGAAACTGCTCGACCTGGCAAGTGATTTCGAGGCGGCGTGGAGCAATGATCTTGCTAGCTTCACGCAGTTTCTCGAGCGGCAGAAAACCACCGAGTCAGGTGAAGCAGAGGCGCCAATGGAGGCAGAGGGAGCGCAGGCGGTCCGGATCATGACCATGCACAGCGCCAAGGGCCTTGAGTTTCCATTGGTGGTGCTTCCAAATCTGCAAGCTTCAGGGAAAGGAAAAAATAATGCGCCGGTGCTGCTGTTTGACCGCAGCGGCAAAAACCGCATCGGCTTGAAATACAAGACCGACGGCAGCGGCAGCGGCGATGCTTTTGACTATGACGAGCTGTGGCAGGAGGAGGTCAGGAGGTGCAACCTGGAATCAAAACGCCTGGGATACGTTGCCATGACCCGGGCCGAGAAGCACCTTATTCTTTCCGGAGTTGCCCCGGCCGACCGGCTGCCGAAAAAAGACAAACAGCACGATCCTCCGTTCGACTGGTTGCGCAACATTTTTAATCTTAAGTGGCCGCGGGATGAGAACCTGGGCAAGGCCGGCCGCCTTGACCAGATCAAAGGCTCAGCAGTCAGGCTGCATATCTGCACCGATGCGGTGAAGGCCGCCGGGTCCGGGCTCCCAGGGCCGGCTACTTCCAGGCCGGAGCCGCCACGGGTAAATGCCGGGATTGCCAGCCTGCCGCAGCCCGCCATTTATGTGCCGCCGGAAATCTCACCCACGGCGCTGGATACCTTTAAGGCCTGTCCGCGCCGTTACTTTCTCGACCATGTCTTGCACGCCGGTGATATCTTTCCGGTGAAAGGTGAGCGGACAGGCAGTGACGACGATGGCCTGTCGGCTACTCAGTTAGGCCTGCTGGTGCACGGCGTACTGGAAAATGAGGATCTGGAGACAATCACGTCAGCGCCGGCAGCTAATGAGGTTTTTGACAAGCACGCCAGGCGTGTGGTGGAAATAACGACAGGGTTGAAACAGCGCGACTACGAGCGCGCCCGGCGGCTGATCGGCAATTTCAGCCGCGCTCCGGCCGCGCAGGCATTGTGCCGGGCAGCGGCGGCAGGCGCGCTGGCCAGGGAGGTCCCCTTTTCCACGCTTGTTGGCAACACTATTATCCAGGGGCAGATGGACGCGATGCATCCCGCCGGGTTCGGCGGAAGCCCGGAAAAAGACGGCATCATCATCGTTGATTACAAGACTGGCGTGGCGAGAATGCCAGAGAAGCCCGGATCAGATACGCTTCCCTACCGCCTGCAAACGGCGGCCTACGCGCTGGCGGCGGCGCGCATGCAGGCCGGACCGGTGCGCGTGATCCTGATCTATCTTGGTGGGGATGAGCCGCTGGAAGTCATCCAGGATTATGAGGCCGATCAGGCCGCCGTGATCGAGAGTGAGCTGTTATCAGTGATCGGCAGCATGAGCGACGGCAGTTTTCCGCCCCTGGATGAGTTTGACGCGTATTACTGCACCTGGTGCTCCGGCGGCCCCCGCTGCGCAGGCCTCTGCCCAACCGGAGCGAGGATTGGTCAAAATAGATAGGGCTCCGGCTCAAGCGGACAACGGTTTCTTGACATGGACGGTAAATTAGCAAAAATCAGTTTAGAGCCTATTTCGATAGGTAATTCGTAGCGAGGCCGAGCGAAAAGGCGATGGGCAAGGACGCAGGAGTAAAAAGCCCGCAGTCGTACCCGCTGCGGTACGTCGAGGACTTTTTGCTCCGAGGACGCCGCTCATCGCCTTTGCAGCCGACCGCAGCAGAATACGCCTATCGAAGTAGGCTCTTAGTAAAGCAGCTCCGCCCCCGGTTCCTGTGTCAGGTCGGCAACCCGGGGATGGATGAGTTTGAGAAAATCTTCCCCTGACATCTTTACCGAGTCCATGTGCGTGCCGCCAGCGAAGACGACCTCGTCCATCTGCTCAAGCTTTTCATCCAGGTAGACCCGGGCCCCGATAAGTTCTCCCAAAGGGGGCACTGCGCCCAGCTCAAACTCATTGAACGCGGCCTGCATCTCTTCTTCACTGGCCAGCCGGGCATGGTTATCCCCCAGGACGTCGCGGAGCTTATGCATGTCGAGCCGCGCTGACGCCGGGAGCACCACGAGCGCGTCGCCCCCTTGCGACCTGACCACAATTGTCTTGGCGACTTCCGCGGGGGTCACCCCCAACGCCCGTGCTTCATCGCCACTCGTGAGCGCCTGGCGGTGCCTGACTGTTTCGTAGGCAAGTCCCTGCTCGTCAAGGTAGCATTTGATGCTGCCAACGATTGCCATTATTGCTCCCTTCATTGCGGCTGAAACTTCTTTTGGGAATTTACCCGCTGCCGCGCCAGCTTACACCAGCAGGGAAATTCCGCCTTTGCGAATTGGAGTGGTTTGCTGCCAGCAGGCAAATGGGGCGGTCCCGGCGCCCGCCGCCGTCTTTTACCACAAACAGGAGATAAAGTATAATTTAAGGTGTCAGGCTTGAGCAGTGACCGCGAGGGTGTTTGAGGGCCACCGGTTTTGGGGAATTTTAATGGGCACATTCCTTCCGAAGATTTTCAATAACTACTGGCGGCGTTTCCAGGGATAGGCCGGCAATTGAGGTTATCCTTGATTTAATCAGGAACACTGGCAAGATCTGACCGGGACGGAAATGGATACTGTCAAGAGGGGCAAACTGGAGTACGATCTCCAGCAACGGAACCGGCGGCTGCGATTGCTGCAGTCATTGACTGCCAGGAGTGTGTCCGGCTTGGCCAGCGGCAGATCGCTGCAGGTATTGGTTGACGAAGTTGCCGAGGGATTCGGTTATGCAGTTTGTTCGGTTTTCTTGCCCTCGGATGACGCCTCGAAACTTAAAATTGTTGCCTGCCATGGCTGCGGCTGCAGCTTAACGGCGGCAATAGATCTGCGGGCTCATGTTAATCTCGATAAAAATGATTTTAAGTCAACGCCGGTCGCGCGCGCCTTTCTTGACGGAAGCCAGACAGTCTTCGATGCTGGTTTCGGGCTGCTCCAAGACACTTTTTTTCTCGGCCGGGCAGACGGGCAAAGCCTGGGTTCGCTGGTGGCCACCCCGATGGAGCACTGGGGAGAGCGGCTTGGCGTTCTAGTTGTTTGCTCATTATCGGCGCGCGAGTTTGACGATGCCGGGCTTGAATTTCTTGGGGTTATTGCCGCTCAGGCAGCCTCGATCGCCGGCACGCTCAGAGCCTATCAGCAACTGGCCCAGTCCAGGGAACGTTACCGCGAGCTTTACGACAGCGCCGCAGACTGGATGTACTCAACTGACGCCTGCGGCATCATAACCGAATGCAACGCGACGATGGCGGCAGCGCTCGGTTATCCGAAATGGGCGTTAATCGGCGGCCACATTCATGAGTTTGAGTCTAGGGAAAAAGATGATGGTGACATGCCAAGCATCTGGCAAGAAGATAACGACAGGACCTTGACCCGCGAGCGTTATTTCACAACCGCGGCAGGCGGCGAAATCGCCGCCGAAATTCATGCCAGCCCTGACCATGATCAGTCAGGCAAAATCAGCCAGTGGCGTTTCGTGGCTCGTGACATTAGTGGAAAGAAGATGGCGCAGCGGCAGATCAGATTGCTGGCGGCCGCGGTGGAAAGCAGCCAAGAATGCATGATTGTTTCCGGCCCGGACGGCGAAATTATCTCGATTAACAAGGCCGGCGCCCGCTATTTTGGATACCGGCGCCCGGAACTGGCGGGCCGCAATATTAGAGAGTTATTGTCGGGCGCGAATCACCACGATCTGTTGGAGCCGGTTTTTAAGTCATCATTGGCAGAGGGTTGGCAGGGGCAGTTATGGGGACGCCGTCGAGACGGCGCCAGCTTTCCTGTGTTTGTCTCCTTTGGGCAAGTTGATGATGAAAATGGCAGCCGGCTCGCATTGGTTGCCATAGTTCGCGATGTCTCCACCGAACAGCGGATGGCGCAGGAAATCATGCGCCGTAACCGTGAGCTGGCCGTGCTTAATGCCGTCGCCGTCAATGCAGCCAAATCACTTGACCTAAAGGATATTTTGCAATCAATAATCACTTCTGTTGTGGAATCAATGAACTATGATGGCGGTGTCATTTTTCTGTGTGAGAATAACTGCCAGGACACTGTGCTTGGGGCAGCAGATGGCGTTCCTGAAGATATGCTTGAACAATTGCGGGACAAGCACGTTCGCCGGATAGCAAAAACCGGCAAGGCTCTGTTTATTGATGAAGCCGCCGGCTCAAGCCATGCCGCCGGTGGGCATGGAGAACCGGCATTTGTCTCCCTGGCGGCGGTGCCGCTGCTTTCCAAGGGCCGCCTCCTGGGGGTGATGCTGACCGCAACCGCCGAGCCGCATGATTTTGATGGTCACGAAATAGATTTGCTCAAAGCCATCGGAAAGACCATCGCCGTTGCCGTGGACAACACCCGCCTGTTTAATGACGTCGCCAGCGCTAAAACTGAATGGGAAGCAACCTTTGACGCCATGGCCGACGGGATTTCCATTCACGCCCCTGATTTTACAATAGTGCGCGCCAACCGGGCGCTGGCGGAGCTGCTGGGCACGAGCAGCCGGGAGTTGGTGGGAAAGAAATGTTTCCAGGTATTTCACCGCCGCTCCCAGCCAATTGCCGAGTGTCCGCTTCAGGAGGCGATTGAGCGGCGCCGGAACGTCACCGCAATTATCGAGGAGCCTGTTTTGGGCAAGATACTTAGCGTCTCGGCTGACCCTATCATCGAGACTAACGGAGAGATACTGGCGGTCGTTCATGGGGTCCGCGACATTACTGAGCAGGAACGCCTGCAGGAGCAGGTTAACCAGAAAGAAAAGTTGACTGCGCTGGGAGAAATGGCGGGCGGCGTCGCCCACGACTTTAACAATTTTCTTTCCGTCATCCTCGGCAATACGCAGCTGTTATTATCCAGCGGCAATGCCGGGGCCGGCGCCCACGAGTTGCTCAAGACAATCGAGCGGGTGGCCAATGACGCCGCTGAGACGGTGCGGCGAATTCAGGAATTTACCCGCGTCAGGACGTCTCACCGTTTCACTGCCGTTGATATCAACGAGGTCGTCAGAAATTCAATTGAAGTCGCACGGCCCCGCTGGAAAGATGAGGCCGATGCCCGCAGCTCCGCCATCGAGATTAGACTTGATATTGATGATGTTCCTTTTATCAAAGGCAACAAGCCTGAGCTGGGCGAGGTTTTTGTTAACCTGCTTTTAAACGCGGCCGATGCGCTTGCTGGCGGCGGCGAGATTTCCATCACCACCAGAGCCGCCGGCGCCTGGGTTGAGGTGCTTGTTGCTGACAACGGGCCTGGATTAAAAGACGAGGTGCGGCGCCGGATTTTTGAGCCTTTCTTCACCACCAAGGGAGCCGGCGGCAGCGGCCTGGGGCTCAGCGTTGCCTACGGCATCATCAGCCGCCACAATGGCGGGATTATCGTTGACAACGGGCGTGAAAGGGGCACTGCCTTTACCGTGCGTCTGCCGGCCGCCCCCACAGAGAGGCAAGAGCAAGTTGAGCTGCCGCCAAAACCGTCCAGCCAACCGCAGCCAGTGCGGGTGCTGGTGATTGACGATGACGTCATGATCCGCGACCTGCTTGTTGATATTCTTAAAGGGATGAAACATTATGTACAAACAGCCGCTACCGGCCAGGCGGGCGTGGAGAAGTTTGCCAACGCCGGTTCTGACCCGCAGGCAGCCTTTGATCTCGTTTTTACCGACCTGGGGATGCCGGGCATGTCCGGCTGGGAAGTCGCGGAAAGAATTAAGGATATTAGCCCGGAAACGCCCGTGGTGTTGGTTACCGGCTGGGGAGACCAGCTCGATCCAGAGAAGATGAAAGCAAGCAATGTCGATACAGTTATAGCCAAGCCGTTCCGGGTGGATCAGATTCGCGCTCTTGTCTCGGAAGCGCTGGCAGCCTGGAAGGGTTAAACAGGGAATGGCAGAACACCTCATATAGGTCCCTGATGTCTGGATGCGGCTCCACGTCGAGCCTATTGCCGATAGGCTATTGGTCTTGACTCCACTTCAAGTTTGGGAGGAAGCTTTTGAGAATTGGTTTTGATGCGCGCATGATCGCATGGCGGGGAGTGGGAACCTATTCTCGCAATATGCTTAAGCAGTTTGCTCAAGTTCCCGACCTGCAAGTGGTATGTTTTTACAACGACGATACCGCAGGGCGCATTCCTGCCGGCGGCAACTTGATAAAGGTGGCTTTAAACCAAGATATTTTTTCCCCCCGCAGTTTGGCAAAAATAGGACAGATTGTCAATAAAGCCGGCTGTCAGCTCTTCCATACTCCGTACGTGGTCGCGCCCAGCAATTTAAATTGTCCCTTGCTGGTCACAGCTCACGACATCATCCCCCTGCTGTTTCCCAAAAGCATCCCCAGCTTTTGGACCCGCCGCACTTACAAGGGGCTGCTGGCCGACGCCATTGGCAAAGCTGATCATATTATCACGGTGTCAACCGTTTCCCAGTCCTATCTGCTAGCGCACTTCGGCTTGCCGCTGGGGAAAGTCTCGGTCATCCTCGATGGCGTTGGCCATGAGTTCGGTCCCCGCAGCGAGGAGGAAGTGAGCGCTGTTTGTGAAAAATACGGCATCGGCCGGCCGCATATACTTTGGCTGGGAGAGTTTATCGCGCACAAGAACCCGGCCACGCTGGTGAGCGCCTACTCTGCTTTGTCAGCAAAAATCAGGTCTCATTACAAGCTGGTTCTCGCCGGTGAAAAAAGCGGCGACTGGGCAGAGGTTCATAAAGAGGCGGTCCGCCGCGGGGTTGGCGAGCTGGTTCAATTCACCGGGTTCATCGAGGAGCCGGACCTGCCGGCGCTTTATTCGGCTGCTTCCCTGTTTTGTTTTCCATCCCTTTATGAGGGCTTCGGCCTGCCGCCCCTGGAGGCGATGGCTTGCGGCACCCCCGTGATTTGCTCAAATTCTTCATCACTGCCAGAGGTGGTAGGGGACGGCGGCCTGCTGGTGGCGCCCCGCTCGGCGGCGATCAGCGCCGCCATCACCGAAGTGCTGACAAACGATAACCTCCGCCAGCGCCTGCGCAAACGGGGCATGGCCCGCACGGCAATGTTCTCCTGGGACACGGCCGCCTCAAAAACACTGGATCTCTACCGCGAGCTGGCAAAGGGCTGATGAAACGGACTTTGGACGGTGGATTTCGGATGTTGGACAAGCCTTTGACATTTTGCCATCGCTCCCGTGGCAATTTTTTTAAAAAATTTTTCGAACACAAGACGTCCTTGGCTATAATGTCTGTGACATAGAACAATGGTTTTATCCAGCGTCCAGAGTCCAGCATCCAGCATCCGTTTGCCGACGTAGCTCAGCTGGTAGAGCAGCTCACTCGTAATGAGCAGGTCTGCGGTTCGATTCCGCACGTCGGCTCCAAGCCTCCTGTTTCAATACGTTGTAGCCTTCAATCGTGTTCCCGTGGTTTTTCTGTAAATAGCCTTCCGTGATCACAGCAATATATACGCCAATAAACGTTATACGATTGACAAACATTTCTATTGTTGTACAATAAACTTCCTGCATTTTTTGAAAAAGGCTTTCATTAATCACTACTGAGGGGATGGGGAATGAGGGTGCTTGGAAGGATTAAATTCGGCGCTGCGGCTATGCCGGGGAAAATTGGCAGGCCCAAAGCCGGCTCCTGGCTGCCAAGATTTATTGCCGGTTTTTTTATGCTGGCGATCATGGCCGTAGCTGGCTCGCCACAAACCGGCCTGGCCGGGCTGAATCAATGGACTACCGGCGGACCTGATGGGGGCACTATTAAGGCTATTGCGGTTTCACCCGGGTTTGCCAGCGACAACAGCATATTTGCGGCGACATCTCAAGTAGTTTATAAATCGGCAGACGGGGGAGCCAGTTGGGTAGCAGCCGGTAGCGGGCTTCCATCTAACGCAAATTTTAGCTCTCTGGCGATCTCACCCGCGTTTGCCTCGGATAAAACTATATTTGCCGGCTCAGGCAGCGGTATTTTTAAATCTGTCGACGGGGGCGTCAGCTGGAATTCTGCCGGCAGTGGCCTTTCAAACAGCAGCGTTGACTCGCTCGCAATTTCTCCCGGATTTAATTCAGATCACACGGTCTTTGCCGGCACGGCTGCCGGCCTGTTTAAATCAACCGATGCGGGAGGCAGCTGGAGCGCGGTCGGCGGCGGGCTGCCGTCAAACTTTGATATTTTCGCGCTGGCGCTTTCACCTGGTTTTGGCACTGACCATACGCTTTTTGCCGGCACTTACGGCGGGGGCGTTTTTAAGTCAACTGACGGCGGTGCCAGCTGGAGCGCGGCAAACAACGGCCTTGCTAACGCGGGCATCACCTGGTTGACGATCTCTCCAGGTTTTGTTACAGATAAAATCATCTTTGCCGGCACGTGGGGCGCCGGCGTCTTTAAATCGACTAACGGCGGCGCTGGCTGGAGCGCGGTAAACAGCGGACTGCCCACAAACATTGTCTCACTGGCGGCATCGCCAAATTTCACTAGCGACAGCATCGTCTTCGCCAACACCGCCAATTCGGGCATTTATAAATCCGCCGATGGCGGCGGCAGCTGGATGCAACAAAACAGCGGTCTCACCAATACTTTTATCTTAGCGCTGGCGCCGTCTCCAAGCTTCGCCGCCGATCAGACAGTTTTTGCCGGCAGCCGCGGCGGCGGCGTGTTTAAGTCGTCCAACGGCGGCGGCAGCTGGAACGCGGCTAATGATGGCATCATTAATACTTTTGTCTACAGCCTGGCAGTTTCCCCGGATTTTAGCAGCGACGCCACTGCCTTTTCAGCCCCGAACGGGGCGGGCATTTTTAAATCAAGCGACGGCGGCGCCGGCTGGAGCGCGGTAAACAACGACCTGCCCGCCAACGCGTATTTCGATGCGCTGGCAGTCTCACCCAACTTTGCAGCCGACAGCACCCTGCTTGCGGGGGGCTATGGCGAGGGTATCTATAAATCGACTAACGGCGGCGCCGGCTGGAGCGCAAGCAACAGCGGTTTTGCTAATCTGTATGTTGTCGCGCTGGCATTTTCTCCCAACTTTGCTACGGACAATACTATCTTTGCCGGCAACGTCGATGGGGTCTACAAAACCACCAATGGGGGAGCGAGTTGGGCGCGGGTTTACCCCAGCGGCGGTTACTCCATTTCTGCATTGTCAATCTCACCTGGTTTTGCCACTGACCATACAATTTTTGCCGGCACCAATGGCAATGGCGTCTTTGAGTCAACCAACGGTGGCGCCGGCTGGAGCGCGGCAAGCACAGGGCTTGCCGGCGCTAATATTTATGCCTTGGCCAGTTCACCCAATTTTGCCACCGATGGCACTATCTTTGCCGGTACCTGGGGGAGCGGCGTCTTAAAGTCGACTAACGGCGGCGCCAGCTGGAGCAGCGCCGGCGCCGGCATCACCAACCTTGATGTCACTTCCCTGGCGATCTCCGCAAGCTTTGCCAGAGACGGCACCGTCTATGCCGGCACTTACGGCGGCGGCGTCTTTGAGACGGTCAATGGTGGCTCCAGCTGGGCGCAGCTTAACAGCGGCCTTGCCAACACTACTATTAACGCGCTGGCTGTCTCCCAGAACATCAATACTGACAACACCATTTTCGCCGGCACTTACGGCGGCGGCGTCTTTGATTACACTTCTTGCAATGGCGGGAAACCCACCCTGGATGTTCAGTCATACAGAGCTTTTTGGGCTTCTTTAAGCGACTATTCAGCTGGGCGCCTGTCGGTTACGTTCTGGGTAGGCAACGCGGGAGGCAATGATGCTGACAACGTCGAGATTATCAGCGCGTCCGGCTCCAACGGTGTGTCCTTGTTCTCCCCGATTCCGGTCAATGTTGGCAATATCAGCGCCGGCGGCTCCGGACCGGCAACGCTTGTCTACAGCGTTCCCACCGGGGTCGGTTCATTCAAGACCTCTTTAAGCGCCTCGGCCCGGGATACCTGCGGAACAACCTACACTTATCCGTAAAGAATGATGAAGTTCGCTGCGGAAAAGTCCAAGCTTTTTGCCTGCCTAGGCTTGATTGCAATAATTTCCTCACTTTTTTTCTTGCCACTGAGCTGCGGCGGCCATGGTTCGGGTATTATTCTGGCCAAAATCATGACTGGTTAACTGCCAGCACTGTAACATTTGCTGATAATTGGTATAGAGAAGGAATTTGGAACCTCAGGTTTGGCCTGTACGAGCTGCCTAAATCTCCGGAGTTGTCAACGCAATGGAGCCGAATGCCATATCTTTCATATCCGCCCGGGGCTGTAATCCCGGTTTTTCTGACCAGCGAGATAATGAATCACGCGCCCACAGTTGGTTTGGTGATGTCTGACGATCTTGTTAACGGGTATCTGGTAACGCTTTTTCTCTCTCTGACCGTTTTCTTTTTTCTTAGGCGGTTGCGGCTCAGCGCCAGACTTGCCTTCCTGTTTGCCTTGATTCCAATCCCGCTGGAGCTGTTTTTACCAGAGCCCTTTTACTATTTTCAGAATTCCTTTTTTACGGATCAGGCCGTGATTCTGCCTTTTGTCCTGGTGGTGTTTCTGGAAGTAATCAGGGAGGGCCGCCAGGAACGCTCCCGGCGAATCATTGATTTGCTTCAGGCTCTCGTTTTTTTCTACGGGGCATTTACTGATTGGTTTTTTGTTTTTGTCGCATTCATTTTTTATCTGGACAGGTTATTCTTCAGAGAGATCCGTTTCCGCCCCAAGAAAGAGTTTTTCAAGGGCAGTTTAAAATTTGCGGCGCCGCCACTGGCTGCTGTTTTGGCATTCTTGATTCAGATAACGGTGATGATGTGGGGGAACCTTGGGGATGCTGCCAAGTGGATTGAACATAAATATGTTGTGCGATCGGGACTGAGTGGTTCAACCAGCGAGCTTCACGGAGGCGGCGGCTACCTCCGCAATATCGCCAGATCGGCGAAAGCAGGCTATGGCCTCTTCGGGTTGGGCGTTATTGCCGTCACAGTCTTGTTTTCCGTCGGAATATACCTTTTTGTCAATTGGAGAAAAAGGCAGAAACGGAATGTGGCGCCGGAAGTTCAATCGATTGCGCGCCTTTCTTTTGTTGTTACTGTGCCGTGCGTCCTGCAAATATTGGTTTTCTTGAACCACTCCGCGGTCCACAGTTTTTCGGTATTGAAGCTTTCTGTGCCCATTGCCATCGTCCCCTTCGTATTGGTGCCGGTGACACTAGTGCTGTTGCTGAAGCCAAAAAATGGGACCGGAGGATCTTCCCAGTACATGTTTATTGCTTTCATCGGCGCTTTTTTACTAGCCGGTTTTTCAATTGCTCAGGCCATTCCTGAATACAATCACTTTTTTTACCCCAAGAATACTATTTGGTACCGAATTGTTGACGTTACAAATGAGCACACTGCGGCTAACGATGTTGTTTTTTCTCCAGACATGGAGGTTCCTTATCATCCGCCGCAGCTTGTTTCCCTGACAATGAAAAGGGTTTACCGGGTCAAGACCGTTGGCGACATTATTCAGGAGATACAAAATGCGCTAGGCGATTATCGCGTCGTAATCATTTTTTGGAATAAACCGGCAGCGGGGAGCTATTGGGATAAGGCGGTGTCAGCCGCCGACAACACGCTTGAGGATGGTGCTTTTTATTGTTATTATGGCGTCGGCGGGGTAAAAAAATTGGAATCTGAGTATAATGGCTGGCCTTCTTTCGTCCCCGGGCCTCAAACGTAGACAGAAATCGGAAGTTGTTTTTGGACGTTGGGGAAGCGGTGGCGCATTTGGCTTCGCTGGGTTAGAATGTAACAATTGCAACTAGTGTGATTAAGGCAATTTTTCTCGCACCTTAAGGCAATTTTTCTCATACTCTCCTGAACTTCTTGCTGAACTGTTTCTTACCCTCTGTTTTTCCCTGCCCTAGTCAGGGTTTTTGCCCATGCTGGCAGATTAAAATGAGGCGCTGCCGGTTTCGGGAAAATCAAGGTGCGGGGGTGTTAAAAGAATGTAAAAAATATGATAAGCTTGGCCGGGCGGCCGGAGTGTGTGAAACGAAATTTATTCATCTTCAATGTTTTTCAACAATCTAACGAAGGGAGAGGGGAAATGAGAAATAATCGAAAGCTGAAGGCCCTTTTTGCTGTCATGGCGGTCGTGCTGGCCATGGGCTTGCTGGCGCTGGCAGCCGGCTGCGGCGGGGGCACTACCAGCAGCGCCACGACTTCGGCGGGGCCGGTTACTAATTTTGACAAGACGGCAAGCCTGATGAATCAATTCCTGAATTCGCCCGCTGCCACGCAAACCATCTCCGCAACCGACCTGAATAAACTTCTTACAAGCGGCAAGCCTGCTGACGCACCGCTCGTGATTGACGTTCGCAGCGCCACGGACTACGCTCAAGCTTCAAGCGCGTCACCCGGTCATATCCCGGGGGCAATCAACATACCTTTCAAAACGATTGCCAGCCCTGACAGCATCGCCAAGATTAACGCTGAGCTGGCAAAGCACACGAACAAGACAATCGTAGTTCACTGTTACACCGCGCACACGCAAAGCATTGACATCCCCATTCTTTATGACCTGGCGCAGAGCGGCAAGCTCGGCTCACCGGCGCCCAAGATCGAAGGGCTGGACTGGGGCATGCTCGGTTACAACTCTGTTGAGAAGCCGCCCAGTTATTCCAATACTTATCCTTTGGCTACGGCTTCCACGCAGGAGACTGCCACCTTCCCACTGCCTACTGTGAGCGGCGACCTGATCGCGCAGGCGCAGCAGGTCTTGCCTAACATGCCCGGCAGGCTTAACGTTGGTGCCGACCAGGCGATCAACAAAAAGCCGTTGTCAAGCTACACTATCATTGACATCCGCAGCGCGTCGGATTATGCCAAGGGGCACATTCCCGGGGCGATTAACCTGCCTTATCAGGACCTGTTTAAAAAAGTTGGCGACACCTATCCGAACCTGGTGAAGATCGACCGTTCCAAACAGATCCTCGTTACGGGCGACAGGCACGACCTGGAGGAGTACGTGGCAATCGGGTTGAACCTGCTAGGGATCAGCCAGCAGAAGTCAAATACCGGGGCGCTTGGTTTTGACATCGCCACCTGGAACAACACTGTTGGCCGCAAGTTCACGACCGCGGACAAGAACAGCCTGCCGGTTGTCACTGGTGCGGCGCCGGGAGGCGCCGGCTAAAGCGGCGGCAGCGCGGCTGAGGAAGCTGCAGGGACCGGGCTTGCCCGGTCCCTTTTGGTTCGAGGCGTAGGTCATAAGATTAATGGGCCGGCCGTTTGAGCAATTTGAGTAAAATGAACAAACTGTTGGAAGCAGACAGGTAAACCGACCTGCCATGAAACCGGAAACCTACAAGTATTATTCACGCATATATGATCTGTTTACGAATGATCTTCTCTTTCCCCAAAACTTGCAGTTCACACTCAAGGTTTTAAGGTTATTGTCAAGGAACGACAAGGTCACTGACGTCGGCGGCGGCACAGCATATTATACCAGCAAGCTGCTAACACTTTTCCCGCGTGTCGAGCTAACCTTTATCGAACCCAGCCCGGAGATGATGGCGATAGCAAGGGCCAGGCTACCGGCCAAAACCTACTTTTTGCAGGAGAATTTCGATGAGGCGCTTCCAGCTCTGCCTGAGCAGGACCTGTTCATTTTCCAGCGCTGCCTTTATTCCTTCTACAGCAGCCTGGAACTTTACCAGCAAATGGCCCGGCGGCTGTACGAGAAAACCGCGCCCGAGGGCTGGCTGGCCATTTATGAGATAGGGGAGAGATATGATATTGAGCAAATGACGGGGTTCATTACCAAGTCGAAAGAAGCGCTGAAAATAAGCGAGGCCCAGTTCCAGGAGTCATTGGATCTTTTTATTCAGGTATTAAAAAAATTCAATGATGCGGTTGATAAGAAGATTTTTACCCTGTTGCCGCCGGAGGAGATCGAAGCGTTTTTCGTTTCTGCGGGATTCTCATTGCTTGATCGCGACAATGCCTCATACTTCTTTAAAAAGTAGATCTCAGCTGCCGCGGCTGGTGCTTGACTGGAAAATGCCGGCGGGTGCGAAAGCCGCCTAGAGCATATCGCACCAGACTTATCAAGCAGACATATTCTACTGCCGGCGGCAGCAGTTATTCAGGGGCGCCTGGCTCTTCGGTCTCGGGCAGCCCGTCAATATCACGCCGGGTGAGAAAGCGGCTGTAATTTTCCTTAAGGGCTTCCAGCAGATGAGGCATGAACTCGTGGCTGACCATCACCCTGGCAACCACAATCGCGGGTATGTTTCCGGCGCTGTCATGGCCGGCAAAATCCGCGTTGGCAAAGTCAATGGAAAACTCAAACTCGGAGTGGTTGACACGGGCCATGTTGGCGTAAACTCCGCGTTGCACTTCCGGAGGCACTTGAACTTTCACCTGCGGTCCCGGCGCCGGATCAACGCTGCCGTCCTCTTCCTTGTTCATTTTTCCTCCCTTGCCGGCCAAGACAAAAAGGTTGTCAATATGAGAAAGTTGCGGTGTTTGGCGCTGAACCCTCTCGCCAATTCACAACCGCCGTTTTGATCATCCTATAAGTTTTTGCAGTTTAAATCTTCCTGCTTCGCCGTTCCGGGAAATTTTCTCAAATAATGGTATTAGAACCGTATTTCTAAAGGAATGCCTTCCCGGGTCGATAATTATCTTGAATCACCATTACACAGGACTGAGGCCAGGCCTCCGCCCTAAAAGGAGCCCGCAGGTTGTGAGTTTAGCCTCCCCCCACCTGCGGGCTCTCCTTTTTCCCTCTTGCCGCCGTGCGCAGCCGCAGTTCACTGCTGCCACCTGCTTTCCCCGGCTTGTTGCTTTCAGGGCCGGAAGTTATAATCAAATTACAATACTTTCCGCCCCCGCGAGGCTTCCTCACCTGCGGTTTTTCAAACAAGACAGTGGGCAGAATGCGCTTCGCAGCTTATGTGTGCTTGTAAATTGCACAGCTTAAACGTGATGGCGGGAATCCGGATAGCCCAACCTGACAGGAGAAAAGGTGAGCAAGACCGCCGTTGATGTTTGCGTGGTCGGCGCTGGCCCTGCTGGACTAAGCGCTGCCTATGTTTTGAGTCAAAGTCATGTAAGCACTGCCGTGCTGGAAGCAAGCAGCCAGGTGGGCGGTATTTCCCGCACAGTGGTGCGCGATGGTTTCCGCTTCGACATTGGCGGTCACCGCTTCTTCACTAAAGATGACGAGATCGACCGGTTCTTCCGCGACCTGTTAGGGGACGAGATCATTTGGGTCAACCGCACCAGCAGGATCTTCTACCGGGGCAAGTACTTTGATTATCCTTTAAAGCCGGCCAATGCGCTGTTTGGCATGGGCATTGGCACAACTGCCAAGTGCTTGCTTGATTATGGCTCTCTGAAAGTGAAGAACATCTTCCGCCAGCCTGAGATTATTTCCCTGGAGGATTGGGTCAGCAATGAGTTCGGGCACGAGCTCTTTAAACTTTTTTTCAAGAATTATACCGAGAAGGTCTGGGGCATTGATTGCAGCCGCATTTGCGCCGAATGGGCCGCCCAGCGGATCAAGGGGCTGTCGCTGCGGGTGGCTGTCAAGGAGGCCTTGTTTCCTTCCAAGAATGGCAAGGTCAAGACTTTGATTGACAAGTTCATGTATCCGCGGCTGGGCATCGGCCGCATCAGCGAACGGCTGGCCGAGGACGTGGTTGCGCTTGGCAACGAGGTGCGCACGGGCTCGCGGGTGGTTGCAGTCAACCACGAGAAGGGTGTGGTGACGTCTGTTGATGTCGAAGCGCCCCAGGGGCGGTACACTCTTCCACTAAAAAGCCTTTGCTCAAGCATGCCCTTGACAGAACTGGTGCTGGCGATGAAACCGGAGGCTCCCGCGGAAGTGACCCGGGCGGCCCGCTCGCTCCGCTACCGGGACTTAATCACGGTCAACCTGATGGTCGACAAGCCGCGCGTCACCGATGACACCTGGATTTACATCCATGATCCGACTATCACCCTGGGCCGCATTCATGAGCCGCGCAACTGGAGCCCGGAGATGGCGCCGCCCGGCAAAAGCTCCCTGGTGGTGGAATATTTTTGTTTTCAGGATAGAGAAATATGGAATATGAGCGATCAGACGCTAATCGATCTTACCATCAAGGAGCTGGACCGCCGCCTCGGCTTTCTAAAGCAGGATCAAGTCTCGGACGCGTTTGTCATCAGAGTCCCCAAGGCTTATCCCATGTACGAGCTGGGGTACGAGGAGCCGCTTCGCAAAGTCGTTGATTATGTCGGCAGCTTTAGCAATCTTGAAACAGTAGGTCGCTATGGCACTTACAAATACAATAACATGGACCACTCCATAAAAACCGGCATCCTGGCGGCGCGCAACCTGCTGGGGGAGGCTCAACATAACGTCTTTGATGTCAACCGCGCCCGCGAGTATCACGAAGAGAAGGTGTTGCCCTAGAGTCTATTGCGATAGGCATTCCTATTGCTGCTGCGCTACGAATAATCTGTTGAGAGCGGTTCCGGCCCCGGTTTTTTTGCCAGGACGATGACGCTCAGGCCCCAGGGCAGGTTCCTGCCGGAGGCGATCCATTTCCCCTCCAGCTTCAGCACCTGAAACAGCGCTGAATTGAGAGCGCCCGGAAGCGGGAAGATGTGCGAGCGCGCTTGTTCACGCTTTACCGATTCAACCGGATGCGTCATCCTGCTGGCCAGCCGGTAAGCTGCGAGCGCCGGAAACAGAATGCTGTTGGCGCCGGTCATCCGCAGTATCTCAAATCCTGGATCTGTCAACAACTGCTGCAGGCGTCGCTGCGTATAGCGGCGGATCGCTTCCTGGGAGATGTCATGCTGGCTGCGCAGCAGCGGGAAGGCTTGTTCAGAAATGTAATAAAGTCCGCCGGGCTTAAGCACGCGGAAGGCTTCCCTGATGCCGGCCCTATCATCTTCCAGGTTCTGAAGAACGTCGCAACAGGTTACGTGTGTAAACATCCCATCGGAATAGGGAAGGCTGGCCGCGTCTCCCTGGGTAATATTTGCCAGACCCCGCTGCCGGCAGTACCCGGCCGCGCGTGGGTGGCAGTCAATGCCCCAGGTCTGGCAACGCCGGCTCAACATTTGCAGGCGGCCGCCGGTGCCGCAGCCAACGTCCAGCAGCTTGGATGAAGGCTTGATGGTCGGACCCAGAATCCTGTCCATGATTAATTTCATGCCTGTGAACCACCAGTAGGAATTCTCGAGGTTGTACAGGATTTCGTATTCTCGCGGCAACATAAAGAAGTTTCCAGTTTAGAATCTATCTCAAAAGGCATATTCTGCTGCGGCCGACTGCAAAGTCCATGGGCTGCGTCCTTAAGAGCAAAAAGTCCAGGGCGTACCGCAGCGGGTACGACTGCGGGCTTTTTACTCCTGCGTCCTTGCCCATCGCCTTTTCGCTCGGCCTCGCTACGAACAGCCTTTTGAGATAGATTCTTACTGGTTTTCCTGCTCCTCGCCGCCGATGTGGAAGTCAGGCAGCCACCTGAGCCAGCGCGGCAGGTACCAGTTCTTGTCGCCGAGCAGCTTCATGGCAGCGGGCACCAGCACGCTGCGGACAATGGTTGCATCCAGCAATATTGCCACCGCCAGCCCAAAGCCCATTTGCTGGAACATAACCAGCCGGCCGCTGGCGAAGCCGCTGAACACTGCCACCATGATCAGGGCGGCGCCGGTGATAATCCTGCCGGTTGACCTCAGGCCTGTGGCGACAGAGGCGCTGTTGTCTTTCGAAATAACGTAATGCTCGCGGATGCGGCCCAGCAGGAAGACGTGATAATCCACGGACAGGCCAAATAGCACTGAAAACAGAAACAGCGGCACCCAGGCCTCCACGACATCAACCTGCTGGAAGCCAAACAGGCTCGCTCCCACCCCCTTTTGAAAGACAAGGACTATCAAGCCATAAGCCGCCCCGACTGACAAAAGATTCATTATCACTGCTTTTAAGGGAACCACCAGCGAATGGAATACAAGCATCAGCAGCAGGAAGCTGAGGCCGAGGACAAAGGCGAAGACAAGCGGCCGGTAATCATTTGTGATGTTGAAGTAATCGAGGTCGTATGCCGGCAGGCCGCCGACCAGGGCTTTTGCATTGACGCCCCGGAAAGCTTCGGGGATATACGTCTGGCGCAGCCTCTGAATTGCCCCGGTAGCCTCATTGCTTTCCGGAGCGCCGGAAACCGGCAGTGATATTAACTCCAGGTCGCCGCTGCTGTCGGTTTGCACAGTCGGCGTTCCATAAAAGACGCTGTCTTTTTTGACTTCATTTTCTAATCTTGTTATTGCATCCCTAACTGGCGGCGAGTTGACATTTCCGGTGACGGCCACCTCCGCTGGCGACGTCAGGCCAAAGGAGAACTGGCGGGTTAAAATGTCGTACCCTTGTTTGGATCCGAAGCTGTTGGGAAGCGCCGCTACGCCGTTGGCGCCTGTGTTGATCTGGAAGTAAAAAAGTGACGGCAGCGCCAGCAGGCAGACTGGCAAGAAGACGCTGACGACAGGATGGCGCATCACTGTTCGCGTGACCCAGTCCCAGAACCGGCCCTGCTGCCCTTCCCGTCCGGCCTGGTACCGGTGGATCAGAGGGACTCTCAAAGAGTTGACCCGCTCTCCCAGGAGGCTCAGGACCGCCGGCAACAGGGTAAGGGCGGCCAGCACCGATACTGACACCACGAACATCGCCCCCGCCGCCAGGCTGTAAAAGATGCTCAAGGGGACAATCAGCATGCCCGCCAGGGCCAGGATGACCGTCATGCCGCTGAAGAGCACGGCGCGGCTGGCGGTGGAGCCGGCGGTCTGGATGGCGCCCAGTTTGTCACGCCCCCGGCCGAGTTCCTCCCGGTAACGGGAAACCACAAACAGGGAATAGTCGATCCCGACCGCCATGCCCATCATGGTGATCATGTTTACTACAAAGAAGCTCATTTCGAACTTTTGGCCAACAAGCGCCGTAATGCCGATGGCGATGATGATGGAAAAGCCGGCCAGAATGAGCGGCAGCCCAGCGGCCACCAGGGTGCCGAAGACGAGCACGAGTATGACCAAGGCGATCGGAATGCCAAAAAGCTCTGCCTTTTGCAGGTCTGTCTCTGACAAGGTGTTGAAATCATTGTTTGTGCTGGCGGTTCCCGTTGTCAGGATTGTGTAGCCGCTTTGCTGTGCACTGCGGGAGAGCACCGCCTGCAGTTTTTCCACGTTTTTTTCGGCAGTGGAAAGGCTGCCGGTCATCACCAGCGGAATGATCGTCGTGTGCCGGTCTGGCGAAACCATTGATTGATTATGCGTTTGGTAATAACTGACGCCGCCGGAGACTACGCCGGGGCCCAGGTTAATAATGTCCCGGCCCAGCTTTTCGACTACGGCAAGAAACTGCGGCGAGTCAACAGTGGCCTTCCGTGAGGAGACAATCACAACCTCGTCAATTTTCTCCGGCCTGTGCAGCCGCTGGGAAATAAGATTTTTGACCTGTTGGGACTCAGGATTCCGGCTGAACGTGAACTCATTGGTGAGTGCGCCGCCAAGCAGGCGCGAGATGGCGGCCACTGAAAGCACCGCGATGATTATCCAGATGCTGATTGTCAGCCACGGCCTGCGGGCGCAGGCATGGGCAAGGCGGCCCGTGGACAGCCTCGGCTCAGGCTTCATGCCGCGGTTTTGTTCCCGAAACTGTTTTTCACAGTACTGTTAATAGGCTAAAGCCAGTGCCTAATGCATTTATCTTTGCACAGACTGGTAGATGGCGGGCTTTTAGCTGCGCATTCCGCTCAATTCGGCCGCCCATTCCGCTCAATTCGGCCACCTCGGAGCGAAGCGACGCCAGGCACCTATGATTTAATCACATCGTGGCCGATTTAGCCTCCTGCTTTTGCTTTGTTTTTCTCCTCATTGATTCTCCTTTCAGATTAAATTTATAGGCAGAGTGAACCAGACGGTCCAAGATGGCGTCGGCCACCGTGGGGTTGCTGATCGCCTGGTGCCAGCTGTCTAGCGGCAGCTGGCTGGCAATGACGACAGAGCATTTACTCTGGCATTCTTCGATCACCTCCAAAAGGTCTTTGGCCTCGGTTTCCGTGGGAGCCGAAAGGCCGAAGTCATCCAGGATCAGCAGCCGGGCGCGGCCAAACTTGGTTAAAAGACGGATGTAGGTGCCGTCTACTCTCGATAACCTTATCTCCTCCAGCAGCTTGGGGACCCGGTAGTAATGGGTTTTGTATCCTTGGCGGCAGGCACCGTTGCCAAAGGCGCAAGACAGATAGGTCTTGCCGGTGCCGGTGGCGCCCGAGATGACCATGTTGTGATGTTTTTCTAACCAGTCAAAGCTTGTAAGGCTGGCTATTACTGATCTGTCCAGACCCCGGGCAGCAGAGTAGTCTAGGTCCTCCAGGCAGGCAGGAATCTTGAGTTTGGCTTCACGAAGCAGGCGCACAAGCCTTTTGTCCTCCCGGTCTATCCATTCCCGGTCCACCAAAAACGACAGGCGCTCCTCGAAGCTCAAAGCTCCGCTTTGGGGGTTTGCCTTTTGTTCGTCCCAACCTTTCACCATGCCAAAGAGTTTCATATGGTTGAGCTTGGCGATTGTCTGATTCATAAGCATTTTAACTCTCCTATTATTAGTGATAGTATTCCGCGCCGCGGATGTTTTTGTGCCGGACGATGGGAAGCTGCCCCTGCGCTTCGCTGGCGGCGCCCTCCAGATTGTTTTTAAGCATCATGTCAACGCTTTTAAATGACAGCGCCCGGGCCGCAAGTGCTCTTTTTGCCGCTGCCTCCAGCCGCTCGTTGGGATAGGTCTTGGCCAGGCGGATGAGCCCCATGGCGGACCGGTAGCCCTGCACCGGATGCTGCCGCGAGGCCATGATCGCCTCCACCAGCGCCCGGGTACTCGGGCCGATGGTTGAGGCCCAGTTAATCAACCGGCGGGGCGACCAGTCGCGGTATTCGCGGTGGGATTTGGGCATGTGCTCCGGCAAAGTGGTGTAGTGGCCCTTTTTGTAGCTCCTGATGTGCGAGACGATGCGCTTTGATTTAAAGAGCACCTCCACTGTGGTTTTGGTCACCCTGACGTCAACTTTTTCTTTTACCAGCTGGTAGGGGACGCTATTATAGTAGTGGCCAAAGACATCGATGTGGTAGTCGATGTGAACCGCTTCCTATGCTGCGCTCATATCTTGACAACTATGTCGAAGAGGCGATGCAGGGAGAGGCCGCCGGCTTTTACGTTGAGCTTGGCCAGCCCTGGGGACGGTGTTGGACCAGATTGAAGCCAACGTGAGGCGGAGCACTTCGAGCCCGAGCGACCAGTGGAAGGATTAAACGTTAAAAATACCCTCGAATGACCCTGGTAAGGGTCAAAATAAGGGTCAAAACGCGGAAAGGGCCGTCATCATGAGCGGCCTTTTTTCGTGGAATCCCGCCATTAGCGGGGAAAATATCTGGTACGCCCGACAGGAATCGAACCTGTAACCTTGGGATTAAGAGTCCCCTGCTCTGCCAGTTGAGCTACGGGCGCATAATTATCAATATGTCAGCTGGTGCCGCCTATATTCAACGGCCCGTCTGGCGGGCCGAGAAAACAGTCTAGCATACCCATGGACGGGGTTGAAATCAGACGCCTTTCGGCCTGGCTTGCTTCTCGATTCTCCGCTTCGCCAGTGGCCGGTTATCACACACTTGAGGCAACGGCATAGATGACAAACGCCGAATACCACAGGCCGCCAAGCAACAGCATCCACCAGGCCAAAGTTCTGCGAAGCCGCATCCAGAAGAGGAGCAGCGCAGCCGCCCCCAGCGCCAGCGCCGCGCTTGAAACGGAAACAGTGTCAAGCCGCCAGTCAGTCAGCAGCAGGCCCACGGAAACGGGAAAGACGCTCTGAAATACCATTGCCCCGGTGATATTGCCCAGCGCCAGCGTGTCCTTGCCGGCCCGGAGCCAAAGGACGCTGTTAATTTTTTCCGGTAGCTCAGTGGCTACCGGCGTGATCAGCAAAGAAACAACCAGCGCCGGCAGACCGATGAAATCGGCCACGGTGGCGACGGCGCCGACGAACAGGCGGGCGCCCAAAATTATAGTCGCCAGCGACACGGCTATCTGCAATGCAATCCAGCGCAGGCGGGGTAGCTCCGGCAGATGGGAGGGGTGGAAATAAAGCGCCTGTGTTTCCTCGTCAAGACCGCCTTCAGCCCTGAATGTCAAAAACACATAGTACACGTAGCCAATCCATAGCAGCGGTGCCAGTGTTAGGTTGACAGCTTTCAGGTGTATGATGCCGGCAACGATAGCGGCCAGGTAAAAGCCAAGAAAGAAAACGAGGTCGCGGCTGACGATGCGGGAGTTGACGCGGGGGTTAAGCGGCCTGCCTTTTTGTAGGCGAAAGGCTACCAGCGCCGAGCCGCTGACAAACATGGCTAGGGTCGCGAGCATGAAGGGGGCGCCCAGAATGGCCCCGACGCCGATATCTTGCGAATGCGCAGCGCGGGTGAAGGCGATTGCCACCAGCGGGATGAGCGTTTCCGGCATGGCCGTGCCCACGGCGGCGAGCACACTGCCAACGGCCCCCTCGCCCAGGCCGTATTTTTTGCCGAACCATTCAATACTATTGGTAAAGCCTTCGCAACCGGCAAGTATTATGATTAGGCTGACGATAAAAGATAATGCGGTCAGGTTCGGCTCCTTGAGCTGACAAATAAATCATTATAGCATGGCTACTTTAAGTGGCAGCGCTTGAACGAGCGGCCATCTGAGGCAGGTTGTCTCCAGGGACACGAAGGCAATAAAATGAATATTGACATAAAAGCACATCATCAAAGCGCCAAGCTGGGGGCGGCGCTTGTGTCCGTGCTGGTAAACATTTTTTTAATTTTGTTAAAGACTTTTGTGGGAGTTGCCACGGGCAGCATTGGCATTCTGGCCGAAGCGGCTCATTCCCTGCTGGACCTGACTGCCAGTGTGCTCGCCTTTTTGGGGATCCGGCTGGCTGGCCGGCCGGCAGACGCCAGCCATGCTTTCGGCCATGAGAAGTTTGAAAATTTAAGCAGCGCTCTGCAGATGGTGATGCTGGGGGGCACCTGCGCCGTCATTCTCTATGAAGCCATCAAGCGGATGATCAGCGGCTTTGTGATCGACGTGACCTGGTATGCGCTGGCGGTGATGATTGTCGCCATTTTAGTTGATTTCTGGATCAGCCGTTATCTGCATCATACTGCGGATCATGCCGGCGGCAGCGCCGCCCTGGAAGCCGACGCTTTGCACTTCTTGTCCGACATGTGGGGCGCCATCGCAGTGGTGGCAGGATTGGCTCTGGCTGCACTGGGTTTTAAAATTGCCGATCCCGTCGCCGCGCTTGCGGTTGCCGCTGTTATCGGCGTCACTGCGGTCAGGTCGGGGGTCAGGACCACTGCTATCCTGATGGACAAGAGCCCCGATACAATGATTATGACGCAGCTGGCCGGCATCCTGACGGCCCACCCGGAGGTGGTGGATTTTCACAATTTACGGGCGCGGCAGGCGGGAAGCAAGGTGCTGCTGGATGTTTGCATCGAATTAAACGAGGGCACCAGCCTGGGACGGGCCCATGAGATCTCCCACGAACTCGCGGAGGAGATTAAAAAGAAAGTTCCCCAGGTGAGCGATGCGCTCGTGCATGCCGAGCCTGCCTGCGGCGTTGAGCCCCACGAAGGGCAGGGGCACCCGGGGCACTGAAAACGCGGATGCTGGTTCTGGATGCTGGACTCTGGATAAACCAAAACCCGGATGGCAGATGGTGGATGGTGGATAAAACCTAAACGCAAAACCGGAACCGGAAGCCGGGCGCAGCTTGGTGCGCCCCTCAATTTCGGAACTTTGACGCACTACGGCCGGAACGGCCGCAGTGCGTTATATATTCAGGCTTCTAAAGACAAGCCCGGTCAGCGGCTTGGGGTAAAAGTAGGTTGATTTTGGCGGCATTTTTTCGCCCGCCGCAGCGACCGCCTTGATTTCAGTCATACTGACCGGATTGACAAATAGGCCGATTTGAAAAGAATCACCTTTTTTGTTGATTTTCTTAAACGCGGCATCGGTTCGCTCCACGTACTCGACCCAGGCGCCGGCGCCGCCCGGAGCAATCCCCAGCCAGCCGGCGAGAATCATGTTGTCCAGGACAGCGATGTCCAGAGAGCGGAAGGCTGCGGAGCGCCCGTCGGACTCGGGCAGCAGGGGGCGGGGCCGGCGGGCCACAAGAACATGGTAGCTGCCGCTGTCGGCCAGATATAAGCCAAAGGCGTTGCGTTCTCCGTCCAGCCTTGCCATCATCTGCACCATTTTGGCCTGCCGCCCGGCGCCGCTGCCCTCGACATCCTTGATCTCAAAATTGCGGCCCAGCGAAACCTTAAAGCCGGCAAGCGTTTCTGCCGCCAGGCCCGAGACAAACCGGTGCACCGGCAATATCCAGCGGCTGTCGTTGTCCATATTGGTCAGATATGCCATAGTGAAATCGTAAGGCCGCTCGCTGCCAGGATGCTCCTGGGCGCGGCGCCTGTCCCGGTAGGCGAGCATGGTCTCGTAGCGGTGGTGGCCGTCGGCGATCAGCAGCGTTTTGCCGGACAGTGCGCGGCAGGCGGCATCCGCCGCACCATCTTTCAGCACCCAAAGCGAGTGGCGCGTCCCCGCCTCGTCAATCAGTGCTGCATCCGGGTTGCCGCTGCCGGTAGCAGCAGCACGGACAATGGCGTCTGCGGGATCGGAATAAAGGCAGAAGATCGGGCTTAAATTTGCCTGCGTGGCTTCGATAAGCCGCAGGCGGTCCTGCTTGGGCCCGGCGGCGGTTTCCTCGTGAGGGAGGATTTTCCCTTCCCGGAAATCCGACAGCCTGATGGCGGCGATCAGCCCTTCACGGACCGCCGCGCCACCTCCCGGCACCTGGTATTCCTCCCTGAGCAGGTAGACCGCCGGCACGCTTTCGGGCAGTAGAATTTTTTCATCCAGCCACTTCCTGAGCAGGCCGGCAGCGCGCGTATAGCGGTTTTCCCCGTCATTGTCGCCGGGAAAAGTCAGCCCGAAGTCCAGGTTTATTGCATTATTGGGATGTTTTTGGTGGTATAACAGTTGTTGACGCGGGCTGATAATGTCGTATGGTGGAGAGGCAATCCTTGACAGGTCCGGGCCCAGATCCCGGTTATAACGGAGGCCGTGGAAGGGGATAACTCTTAAAGTCTCTTGTTCGGGCAAAGTTCTGTTGCTAGAGTTCAAAAAGAATGCAAATCCATTGCGCAGGAGCGCGCCATCAGAATTTTACTGGTCCAACCTTATCATAAGTGCAACGTAAAGACGCGGGGCAGGATTTACATGAGCCAGCTTACCCTGCCTTTGATAGCGGCGCTTACTCCCGGGGAGCACGAGGTCATAATTGTTGATGAGAACGTGGAGCCCATTGATTTCGATCGGGGCGCCGACCTGGTCGGCATCACCTGCCTGACGCCAACCGCGCCGCGGGCCTACCAGATTGCGGATCAGTTCCGGCTGCGTGGCGCCAAAGTGGTGCTGGGGGGAGTCCATCCCTCGCTGATGCCGGACGAAGCGGCGGCGCACGCCGACGCGGTTGTCATTGGCGAGGCGGAGGAAACCTGGCCGCAACTGCTGGCGGACTTTGAAGACGGCGGCCTGAAACCACGTTACAGCGCTGACGTCAAGCCCGATCTGTCCGGATTGCCGATCCCCCGCCGCGACCTCGTGAAGGCAAAGGCTTACCTGAATATTCCCAAGGTGGAGACCTCCCGCGGCTGCCCCTTCCGTTGCTCTTTTTGCTCAACGACCGTCTTTTACGGCCCCCGCATGCGGTTCCGCCCGGTTGAGGACGTGGTAAATGAAGTCAAGGCGGCCCGGCACCGGTTTGTATTTTTCACCGACAATAATATTACCGCAAACAAGAAATATGCCAAACGGCTGTTTGAGGCGCTGACGCCGTTGGGGATCTACTGGCTGAGCCAGGGTTCGATCGACATGGCTGACGACGACGAGCTAATGGAGCTGGCGGAAAGGAGCGGCTGCGCCGGCATGCTGGTTGGTTTTGAGTCGCTGTCGGAGGAGAATATCGCCAGCATGGGCAAGAACGCCTCCAACCGGGTGGCGGAGTACGAGGAAAAAATCCGCAAGTTTCATGCGCACCGGATTGGTTTGATCGGATGTTTTGTTTTTGGTTTTGATGGCGACGACAAGTCTGTATTTGCCAAGGCAGTGAATTTTATCAAGAACAATAACATTGACTGCCCCCAGTTAACGGTGCTTACCCCTTATCCGGGCACCGTCTTAAGGACACAGCTGGAGGCGGAGGGAAGAATCCTGCACAGCCGCTGGGAAAAGTACGATGTTGGCAACGTGGTTTTTCAGCCCCGGCAAATGACCGCCGCCGAGTTGCAGGCAGGCTATAACTGGGCCTGCGAGCAGCTTTACTCCACACGGGCGATTCTCAAGCGGGGCGCCCGGTCGTTAAGCTATATGAAAAACCCGTACCGCTCCTACGTTTTTAGCCGCAACAGTACCATATACAGGAAACTATATAAAGTTAGCCAAGAGGATTAAGAATCTATCTCAAAGGCATATTCTGCTGCGACCGGCTGCAAAGGCGATGGGCGGTGTTCTCGGAGCAAAAAGTCCTCGCCGTACCGCAGGGGTACGACTGCGGGCTTTTTACTCCCGCGTCCTTGCCCATCGCCTTTTCGCTCGGCCTCGCTACGAACTGCCTATTGAGATAGATTCTAGGGAGGATTGCCGGTGGCGGAAAAATCCCTTTCCGGTTACTACCGCGAGGAATTTGGCCGGATCGCGCGTTTTTATGATTTTGGCGTTCGCCAGTCTTTCCGGTGGATCGGCGGGGAGCTGGCGTTCCGTTGCGGCATCGTGGCGGCGGCGGATGTGCACGGCGGCCACCGGGTGCTGGACGTGGCCTGCGGCACGGGAACGCTGGCGAGGCTGCTGGCGGAAAGCGCCGGCCCCGGCGGCAGGGTGACCGGCGTAGACATGTCGGAACGGATGCTGGCGGTGGCCCGCCGCAAGGCCGAGGCAAAGGGCCTGGGGCCGCCGCAGATCGAGTTCATCCAGGCAAACGCCGAGAATTTGCCTTTTGCTGATGCCGGCTTTGACAGGGTGACTGCGTCGCTTGCCATCCACGAAATGAACCGCCAGGGAAGGATGAACGCCCTGGCGGAAATGCAGCGGGTGCTGAAGCCGGGCGGCCTGGCGGTGATTGGCGACATGCGCGGGCCGGACACGCCGCTGACGAGGCTGGGCATGCGCATCGTCAAACTGGAGGAGACTGATACGTTGTCTGACATGTGGGATGACGGGCTTTACCGGGAGCTGGGCCGGGCCGGTTTTTCCAGCCGCCGCCGCCGGATTGCCGGCAAGGGGTTCCTGGAAATTATCGTGGCGCGAAAATAGGCTACCGCCCAGCCGCCGCGCCTCGCTCATAGAATCTATCTCAAAAGACATCTTCTGCTGCGGCCGGCTGCAAAGGCGATGGGCGGCGTCCTTAAGAGCAAAAAGTCCAGGCCGTACCGCAAGGGTACGACTGCGGGCTTTTTACTCCTGCGTCCTTGCCCATCGCCTTTTCGCTCGGCCTCGCTACGAACAGCCTTTTGAGATAGATTCTTATTGATTAAATTCTTTTTTTATCGCCAGCGTTGCCCGATAGGCTTCTCTGCGCGGCAGGCCCGCGAGGGAGGAGACTATATCGGCGGCCTGACGCGTAGAGAGGCCGGCCTTTAGCATTTTCCCGATTGAGGCTTCCAGCCCGGGCGGCTGCGGTTTTCCCGCAGCGGGCGCAGCTTCACAAGATTCCCGGCGGCTGTTTCCCGCAAACACCAGCACGATCTCGCCTTTGACCGTTTCCGGCAGCAGGCCGGCCAGCTGGTCGGCGCTGCCCCTAAGAATCTGCTCATGCTTCTTGGTCAGCTCACGGCAGACCGCCATCTGGCGGCCGCCGAGGACGGCGGCGGCGCGGCTGAGCGTGGCCCGCAGGCGCAAAGGCGACTCAAAGGCCACCGACGTGCGCGCCTGGCCGGCGACCTGCGCCAGCGACTTGCCGAGCTCGCCCGGCCTGCGGGGCAGATAGCCTAAAAAAATGAAAGAGTCTGTCGGCAGCCCCGAGGCGACCAGCGCCGTCTCAATTGCCGAGGGGCCGGGCAGCACCTCGACGGGCAACCCTTCATGGATGGCTGTTTTTACCAGCCGGTAGCCAGGGTCGCAGACGCCGGGCATGCCGGCGTCGGAAACCAAAGCAATGACTTCATCACTTTGCAGCCGCTTGATCAACAATGGCAGGCGCCGGAGTTCATTGTGCTCGTGGAAACTGACCAGCGGCTTGCTGATCTGGTAATGGGCCAGCAGCTTGCGGGTGCGGCGGGTATCCTCGGCGGCCACCAGGTCGGCATGCCTGATGGTTTCCAGCACCCTCAGGGTGACGTCAGCCAGGTTGCCGATAGGAGTGGGGCAAACGTATAGCATGGTCCCCTTCAGGTTAGAGCCTATCTGCGCTCCAGGCGGGTTTGATTCGCTCCGGGCCGCAGCGGCCGGGAATTATCCTTCGACAATGGCGTCTGTGGGGCAGACCTCGGAGCAGGAGCCGCAATCTGTGCACTCGCTGGCGTCAATGACAAAAATGTCTTCACCTTCAGAAATAGCCTCCACCGGGCATTCATCCATGCAGACGCCGCAGGCAAGGCACTCGCTAGTAATTTCAAACGCCACTTTCCAACCTCCTGTTTTTCTACAAATGGCCCGCACCGGGGCGCTTTAGTCATTACCTTCTTTATGCCCTTTTGGAGTCAGTTTTGTCAAGTTTAATCAGCTCGTAATGACGCGTGCCGAGTCCCAGCCATTCCGCATGCTTTAGCTGCGCCGTGGCGTCAATGCCATGATGGATGGAACCAAACTTGTCCCTGCTTAGCAGCTCGGCCTCGGGCAGGGCGCTGCCGGCAATGCCCATGGCTTCGTTGACCAGGTCAAGCGAGGCCGCATCGGCAGCCACCGGATCCAGCGATGCAACAATGCCAATATCGGGGACGATGGCGTTGTCGTTCCAGCCGAGGCAGTCGCAATCCGGCGTGACGCCGATGATGTAATTGATGGCGGCGAACTTGCCTTCCTTGCCGGCCAGCACACCCGCCATGTACTCAGCCGTCTTCTCCTGCACGATTGCGGGGTCTGACTGCCAGACAATGTCAATTGCCCCAGTGAAGCAAGTGGCGACGCACTCGCCGCAGCCAATGCAGGCCTCGTTGTCTATCAGCGCCACTTTATGGCCAACTGCCTCAGAGCCCTGCACGAGAGCAATTGCTTCCTCGGGGCACCACTTGCGGCAGCGGGCGCAGCCGTCGCATTGCTCCGCCTTGACTTCGGGGTGGATATCTGAGTGCATCATCTGCTTTCCCGGGCGGGCGCCAAATCCCATGCCCATGTTTTTGATGGTGCCGCCGAAACCGCAGACCATGTGTCCCTTGAAGTGCGCCAGCGAGATAACGGCGTCGGCGTCCAGCGGCGCCGAGGCGATTTTGACTTCCTGGAAGTGTTTGCCGTTTACGGGAACAGTGCGGTAATCGCGCCCCAGCAGGCCATCGGCAATGATGACAGGGGCGCCGGTGACGCTGTAGCCAAATCCGTTTTCAATCGCCGTGATCAAGTGATCGCGTGAATTCTGGCGACCGCCGGCATAAAGGGTGTTGGCGTCGGTAAGGAAAGGACGGCCGCCCAGGCGTTTGATTTCATCAATTACAACGCGGGCGTACTGGGGCCGCAGGTAATTCAGGTTGCCGCGTTCGCCAAAACTGAGCTTGATCGCGACCAGGTCATTCTTTTCAATGACCTGTTTTAAATCAAGCTTTTTAAGCAGCCGTTGATATTTGCCAAGGTTGCGGTCTTGGCTATCGGCTCTGCTTGATATGAAGAATACTTTTGACACGGGTGCTGGATTCCGGGCAGTCGATAATCGATAAAATATTTAAACATAATTCAGTGTTTGCCCCAAAGCTTCTGCTAAGAATCTATCTTAAGGGCACCTCTAATAATTTGATATAGCACTCAGTTGACACATGACGGCAGATGTTTGTCTATCTTGACTTGCTGTTTATTTCTTATTTCTGGCAATCACTGCGATTTTCCGCCCTCAACCTC
>JAJYIM010000018.1 GCA_021790115.1 Actinomycetes bacterium
CGGGCAGCTGACCTGGCTGGCCGTAGCCGTGCAGCCGGAAAGGGCAGTTCCGTCCAGGCTGACTGAAACAGAGGCGGCGTTAATGCCGGCGCCCGAATCAGAGTAAGAGGCGCTGATGGTGGGCGAGCTTGTGTTTGTCCAGCCGGCGGGAGCAACATTTGATACGGCCGGGGCGGCTGTGTCAACGCTAAAGGAGCCGGCAATGGCGCTGGTATTGCCGGCGCTGTCTGAGACAGAGCCGCTGATCGTGTGGGCTCCCTGGCTTAGGCCTGAGGCCGGGCAGCTGACCTGGCTGGCCGTAGCCGTGCAGCCGGAAAGGGCAGTTCCGTCCAGGCTGACTGAAACAGAGGCGGCGTTAATGCCGGCGCCCGAATCAGAGTAAGAGGCGCTGATGGTGGGCGAGGTGGTGGTTACCCAGCCTGTTGGCTGAACGTTTGAAACTGATGGCGGCGTTGTGTCAAGTGTCTGGAAGGTCCCTTCGGAACTGCTTACCGAATTGGCGTTGTCATCATAAGAGGTAACCTTATAATAGTAAGTAGTGTAAAGAGCCAACCCGCTTACCGTCCTGGCGTTGGCCCCGGAATGATCGGAGTGCAGAATCGTGCTGTTGCTGGTTACAGTGTAGACGCCCGGTGAAGTGCCGATTTGAACCTTGGCCGTGGTGGGCTCGCTGGTGGACCAGGAGAACGTGGCCGATGTTTCTGTTATGCCGCTCACAGAAGGCGCTACCGTAATAGCCGGGGCGGTAGTGTCAGTAACTTCTGCGCCGCTACAAGGAGATGTGCCCAGACAGGGATAGCGATAACTGGGGACAACAAACTCTTCCTGCCAATTAGGAGGGTTGACCGCATTCCATACAGGCAGGCCAAAATGAATGGCGCTGGCGTTAAATCCGAGCATCGCGGCGCCCTCCGCAGCAAGCAGCGCCGAGCTTTGTGTGCGGTTGTAAAAGATATTTTGCCTGGTAGTGCTCAACTTCGCCAGGTTGTCGTAAGTCCCACCGGTAGAATCAAAGAGCGTGTCAAGTGGGTCCTGGAAAGCGTAGGGAACACCCAAGCCACTGCCGGCGCCGCTGCCAAGATAGTAGCCTACAGTATTTCTTAGATCGACAGGTTGATAATTGGCATCGCTGGTTAAACTCCACGCCGACAGGCCGGCGTTCACGTGCAGATCGGCATACTGGCCGGCGCACTCGACCAGGCCGGCGTTGCTGGCCGGGTACGTATAGCCGTCGGCCGCCGGCGCTCCGGTGGCGTTGCAGCCGCCCGGCACTGCCCCGGGCAGAGGGCTCGGGGTTGGCGTAACTGGCGTCGTCGCGTAGGGCCGGTTGCCGTTGGAGGAGGGATAGGATGGACCACCCCAGGTGATAACGTCATAGTTCCATCCCATGCGGCCCCACTTAAGGACGTAAACCTTGGGAGTAACACTGCCAAAATAGCCCGCCTGGGCCATGGCCCCATAGGCCATGGCGACCCTGTTCGAGACGTGGCCGGTCCAGCAGTAAGTTATGATGTCCGTGCTCATGCCGGCGTCCTTGTGGGCCTGCACCAGAGCCGCCAACTGTTGGGCGTTCGCGGGCAGAACAGCATTATTATGGGCTGTGACAGCCAGTGACGTATCCGGAATCATGCCGTTCCACCCAGAAAGGGTATCCACAAGCACAGGGGTGTTGGCAACGTCAGCGCCCTCCCCCAGGAAGGTGTCGTTGCCCAGCGGGTCAATGCGCGCCTTCAGCTGATCAGCTGTGATGAGAAAACCGGCCTCGCCGTCGTCGGTGGGCACGTACTGACTATTAACGAAACTGTCGATTGCATTGGCGACCGCGGTCCAGTCGCCTGATTGTGCGCCCTGCGCTGCCGGGGCCGGTAAAAAAACCGCCACCAACACAGCCGCACTCACCCACAAAACTGCAAACACCAGTAATAGATATTGCAACGAGCTTCTCGGCCTTCCGTTCACGACCACCCCCCCCACATTAACGATATGAGAACGGAAACGAGACCTAAATCTCAGGCCTTGCGCGTATTCAAGTTCAAAACCCGTGAAGTTTTATCTTTAGATGTTGCCTATCGGCATTCCATCAAATTCCTTTAACATAATTTGGACAAAACACGGCAAGAAATTCCTGAACTTTGCAATTATGTTCAGTCAAAACACAATTCAGCTACGTAGCAAGAAGGTACTCCGGTAAAAATATAGCCGCCGCCCAGAAAGCGCTTTAGCCAGAAGCTTTAATGAGGGATTCGAGCAGCCTTGTCTGTTTTAACAGCTCTTCATCCTGCGCGTCGAGATGTTTCAGTATATGCTCGATGTCGTGGTAGCTGGTATTTGTGGTTTTAAATTCCTCTTCAGCGCGCAGCTCGGAATGCCTGGCCTGCAGATTTTGGCCCACCATAATCAGGGGCATCAGCAACAGCTGAACGATATTTCCCAGAAACAGGAGAAACGCGAACGGGTAAGGATCGAAGGGACTGCCGTTAAAGTACGTTTGCCAGAGCATCCAGCCTGCCATAAAAATGGCAAATAAATATACAGCGTACATGGTGCCAATGGCGGTTGTGACCAGCAGGGCGATTCTGTCTTGCGCGCCCAGCCGGCTCTTATGTTTTTCATTGGTGTTAACGGGCTTGTGACGCACATGTTTGGGCGGCTCCACCAAGCTCATAATTTATCCTCCTGCTCTTTCTCAGAACCGAAGTGACAATTCGCAAATAGATTCACTGAAACAATTTGATTACCTTTAAACCAGTGCAGATGTCCACCATTGCTGAAAGCTGCGCAACGATAAAAACACTGCCGATCTCAAAACCAGTGCCTGAGCCACCACTTCTCGAACAGGACTTTGCCCCAATGCCAGGGGCGGAGAGGCGGATACAGGCGAACAGCCGGCTCAGGCTCGGCATAGAAGTTACCGCTGGCAAAACCGGCCTTGCCGCCACCCAGCTCCAGCCAGCAGTAGCCCTTGCCGTTGAACGTCGCTTTTGATGATTCCCCTTCGATTTCGGCGGCAATCTTCTCAGCGACGACACCAGCTTCGTAATGAGCGAAGACGCCGGCCATGGGGAGGTTTTTGCCATTCGCCAGCCTGATATTATTGACGTCGCCAATTGCGTAAACGCCTTCGTGCTCAGTTGCCAGCGAATGTGGATCGACGTGCATCCAGCCAGATGAGCCAACAAGGCCGGACTCGCGCACTACATCAGGAGCCCGGTGTGGAGGCACCGCCAGCAGCAGATCGACTTTCTCCGGCTCGCTGCCTGAGGCAATGATTGTCCGGTCGCCCGGGTTCATCTTCTCGAATGGAAACAACGGATGGTAGTTGATGTTGCGCTTTTTTAGCACCTTTGATATAGCTTCCCCCATCACCGGGCCAGCGATCGGCATGGGCTGGTGTTCCGGCGTGTAAATGTGCACCTCTGATCTGCCGCGCACGCCCTTTTTGCTGAGAAAAGCCTCTACCAGGAGCGCTGCCTCATACGGCGCCGCCGGGCATTTGAATGGCATGTCGGTGACCAGGACGCCGACTGAGCCCCCGGAAAAGCCGTCCAGGGCGGCGTGAATCTTCGCCGTGCCCTCCAGGTCGTAAAGATTCAGAGCCATCTCGTCAAAGCCGTCAACATCCTCAGGCTTGAGCTGCGCGCCCAGCGCCACAATCAGAAAATCAAAATCGATGGCCTGCGACTTTGTATTTACCTGCCTGCTTGCCGTGTCTATCTGCACAACCTCTTCGTTAATAAACTCGACTCCCTTTTGCGTTAGATCAGAAAGAGGACGCCGGATCTGGTCAGCGCGGCGCTGCCCCACCGCATGCCAGAGCAGCGACGACTGGAAAAGGTGATCGGGTGAGCGATCGATAATGACTATGCGATGGCTCTTGGGGAGCTTGCGGCGCAGGTGGTAAGCGGCCACCAGCCCGCCGGCGCCGCCCCCGAGGATAACGATATTGGCCCCGAACTTCCGGCCCGCTTGAGGCACCGCCCGGATTGTGGACTCGGGCTTGACCACCACTTCAGCCGGCTCCTGGTAGAGCTTCTCTACGGCGGCGGCGAAGCCCGCTTCTTCGAACTCACTCTCCCATAGAACAACCTTGCCGTCGGGATCAACAAGAATAGTATAAGGAACCCACCCGTTGCTAAGCTTTTTGAAGATTGTTCCATCTTCGTCGGGGATCACATCAAAAGGAAGCTCGTATTCTGCCTGCCACTGCTCGCAGGTCTCCTTCGTTTCAAAGGGGCCCACATAGACGGCCGAGAGTCCTTTTGCAGAGAAGCGCTCGTACAGGCGCTTTATGGCGGGAGCCTCCCGCCGGCAGCCTTGTCACTGCCCTTTCCAGAAGACAATGAGCAGCCCTTTTCCAGGATGGGCCGGCAGGCCCAGGTCCTGAAGCGGAATCTCCATTCCTTCCGAAACGCCCTTATAGCTTTCCTCAAGAACTCTCATTTACGACTTCTCCTTTCAAGCGTCCCAACTTAGGTGTTTTCCAAAAAAATGGCAGCCATCATTCATCGGCTATTGTTTGACCTCGACAGGCAGGCCTTTGGCGCGCCAGTCAGGCACGCCGTCCGACAAGCGTGATGCCGTAAAACCGTTTTTACGCAGCATTTCAACCGCTTCGATGGCCAGCACGCAATAGGGTCCGCGGCAGTATGCCACGATCTCGCGGTCGCGCGGCAGTTGGGTCAGCTTTCGCTTAAGCTCCGCCAGGGGTATTGATATTGCTCCAGGAATGTGGCCGGCCTGGAACTCCACGTCCGGCCGCACATCGAGCACGGTCACTTCGCCTTTTTTTGCCCGCCGTACGAGGACGTCGCGGTCCACCGCCTCCATGACACCGCGTTCCCTTAAATACTGCCGGGTGACCTGCTCAATCTCCAGCAGCCGCGACTCCGCCAGCTCGCGCAGTGCCACAAAGAAGGCGCAGACTTCTTCGCCCGCCAGGCTGTAAATTACATGAACGCCTTCCCTTCGGGCCTCCACAAGCCTTGCCCTTCTAAGCACCTGCAGATGGTGCGATGTGTTGGCCACCGACTGGCCAACCTGCCCGGCAAGCGCCTCCACGGTCCGCGGACTCTGGCACAGCAGGTCGAGGATCTCCAAACGCGGCCCCGCCGACAGCGACTTGCCAATGTGCGAAAGCTGCTCGTAGATATCATTTTTGAATTGACGGGAAGATGAGGTCATAATTTTCCTTATTCAAATATTCAAATGAATACTTCATTATTGTAGACGCCGCGGCCGCTGTCAAGGAGGGCAGTCATACAGCGTAGAAATCCCGATTGGGACAGTAAAAACTTGCAGACATGATCAACTCAAATGATCCGGCGGCCATTTGGAATGCGTTCCGATTTATGGTCAACCGCTGGCGAAGGGTGACGAGTTAAACATGGCCAGGATGAACGATATGTATGAAATCGTCACCGGGAACAACGAGGCGCCGAGCTTTTAAAACGCCAGGTTCATATCTGCCGCCATCATGATCTCTTTGTAGTAGGTGGCGGGGTCGGCTACTGTTACTCCCATCACCAGGTCATTTTTGCTCATGCCAAATACGTCGAGGTTAAGCGGGCAGGCAAGCAGCGTGGCGCCCTCATAGTAAAGCGTCTCCATCATCAGGCTGATCTCGGGCAGGTCCATCTCCTCCATTTTTTTAACCACGGCGTCCTGCACTGCCTGGGGCTGATCCGGAAGGCAAACCAGTTTATCTATCTTGTCCTTGTGAACAGCGTTAATGCCGCGTGAACCAAAGAAGATAGTCACCTTCGAACCGGCCCTGAGCAGGCTTTGCGCTGTCATCAGAGCGTTGAATACCTGGCACATTTCATTGTGAAAACACATGATTGATACAAATTTTGCTGGTTTTTTTTCTTGATTCATCTGAGCCTCCGGTAGATTGATAATACTTATTGATTTCCGCGAAGATTGTGCTTTCTCGAATAGTGATTTTGTCTTGGCTCCATAATCATATTACAAATACTTCCAAAACCAATATTTTTCGAAACCGATTTTCCCCCAGTGGAGCAGCCTGCTCGGTTTCCGTGCTTCAATCCTTGGATCGGGTTTCGCATAGAAGTTTCCTTTGGCTAATCCCGCCGTTCCCTTGCCGGTCTCGATGAAACAATAACCTTCGCCCAGATAGGGTTCAGGCATCGCGCTTCTCTTGATATGAGCTGCAATTTCGGCTGCCACTATTTCAGCGTGTTTGTGGGCAAAAACTCCCGCCTTTGGCAGCATTTTGCCATTGGGCAGCTTGATTGCGGTTGCGTCACCTATGACAAATAAATTCTCGTGCTTTGTGGCCAGTGTGCCGGGGTCAACCGGTACCCATCCGCCTTCGCCGGTAAGACCGGCATCTCGAACAACCTGAGCACACCCGTGGGGAGGAACATAAAAGAGGAGGTCGTACGGCACAACTTCGCCACCTTCCAGACTTAAATGATTTAAATCAGGGTCAAACGAAGTGATGGTCGCGTTATTGCGGCAGTTGATGCCTCTGGGCTTTATCATGGAAACTATTGCTTCGCCCATTGCCGGGCCCGCCGTGGGCATCGGCGCTGGCTCCCAGGTAACGATCTCGATCTCAACCATGGTTCTTATGCCCCTTCGGCGAAGCATATCATCAACAATGAGTGCCGCCTCATAAGGTGCAGCCGGGCACTTATAAGGCTTTCGGCAAATGGCGATAACAATTCGGCCGCCCTGGAACTTCAAGAGCTCTCGATAAGCTGCTTCCAGCCCGTCGGCTGTGTAGATATTGATACCCGTGCAGCAAAGACCCGGGATAGTCTCCGGTTCCAGATCGGCACCCAAGGAAACTACAAGGTAATCGTAACCGAGCTCAATGTCATCAACCTGTATCTTGCCCGCAGCGGGTTCTATCGATGAGACATTGCCTTGAACAAACTCGATGCCCTTTTTAACTAATCCGGATAAATTTCTCTCGACTTGGACAGCGCTGCGCTTGCCATTTAGAATCCATACATAAGAACCAGTAAAACTGTGGGCCGGGCTTTGATCAATAACGGTGATGCGGTCTTCCTTAAGAAATGAACGAAGCTTATTTGCTGCCACAACACCACCAATGCCCCCACCTAACACCAGGATCGCCTTGCCAGCCATCTTCCGGCTACCTCCAAAATTATGTGAATTTACACTACTCCATTTATACTATCAAGTTAACATGCTTTGTCAGCCCTTACCACCATAAAAGCCCCGCCTCCGGGCAGAAAGCGAGTGCCTATTGCTTCAAACCGCTCGCTGTGGTTCAAAGTGAAGTTGCTGTTCAGTGGCGGGAAAAAGATTAGCGACTCGCCTCTCCCGGGGTTAAAACCGGCTTGTTGAAGTAAAGCGTTCAGTTCGGATAATGAGAAGAACCTGGCATGGCGGTACCTGCTTGCCTTAAACCACCCTTTCATTCGCCGCAGCCATGCCCAGTAGCTTTTCCGGTTAAGCTCACCAATAACAAGGCGCCCGCCTGGTTTCAGAACCCGGAACGCTTCCCGAAGCGCAGCATCTGGTTGACCGATAAAACAAAGGACTGTGACGGCCAGGACCAGGTCGAGGCTCTGGGAAGAAAACGGCAGTCTCTCCACATCTGCTCTTAGAAACGATACAGGCAGTTCGGAGTTCTCGGCCTTCGAGCCGGCGATGGCGAGCATTGCCGGCGAGCTGTCTGCGCCAACAGTCTTTGCCCCACGGCGTGCCGCCTCCATGCTGAAAACGCCCGTGCCGCAGCCCAGGTCAAGCGCGGTTTCGCCCGGCTTAATGCCGGCGAGATTAAAGATCGCTTTGCTTTCCATCAGAAGGCAAAGCTTGCCGATGCCGGTCTCATACCACTCGTCATATCTCTTGGCCCGGTCGTTGATCAGCTTTAACAATTATCGCCCTCGCATAGGCGTCAAAAAATATATATGTTTCGATAAACCTAAACCCTTTGCCAAAAAAATAAGGCCTGCCAGTTTTTCTGCCCAAATGCCTACCCGGCGCCAACCTTGCGAGATAGCCGCTCCGTTGCCTTAAGCTGGTTGAGAAGAACGCTGCGCATCAGTTCGCACGCCTGGATGATCTTCGGGTCAGTTACGTGGTAATAGACATTAATCCCTTCCCGCCGGGTGGCGACTACCTGACGCTGCTTGAGGATTGCCAGATGCTGAGCAAGGTTGCCCTTGGCGACACCCAGCACGTGCGTCATGTCCGTGACCGTCATTTCCTTGTTTCGCAGCGCGTTCAGGATGGCCAGGCGCGTCGGGTGGGCAAAAGATTTGCATACCTCCGCATGCATTTTGAGTATTACGTTATCCTCATTCATTAGAGTTTAAGTGTATAGAGACTTGGAGACTGAAGTCAAGCCGGCTTACGTCAAGAAGGTTTGTTGATAAGGCAACAGGAATATAATTACGGGACGCCCCACGAGGAGTCCCTGCCGAAGCGCTCCAGCCAGAACTCCTCTTCCGAGGCATGCTCCATGATGTCTTCCCTCGAAAAGGAAAACCGGTATTGCTCGCAATAAGCAAGGATGACTTTATAGGCGGCAATGATCTTCTTTGACGTTTCTTCACATTCACGCTTATTTTCAGCGCATCTATCCGGGTGCCACCGCCCCATGAGCTTCTTGTAGCTTGCCTTGGTCTCAGCCATCGTTGCCCGCTGGGGAAGTCCGAGCAGCAGCCGGGCCTCGTGAATCTCTTCAAATCTTTCCATATGCTTCCATAGAATGCTTTAGCACATCTCAGCCAAGCCGGCCATTCCAATTATTTTAGCTTACCCTGCATTACAGTGATAACAGCGCTAAAAAAAGTACGAATAACCCTAGCCCAAGATTTACTTCCACCAAATTGACGGAGAGTTTTTGCATAGAGGTCTTTTTCTGGTCCGTCTCCGCGCTGAGCTGATTATTTTTGGAGCCAGAACCCGCCCTCGATAAATGTGGATAGTGATCATGGCCAGAACCAAAAGAATTTTCGCTGCAAGAAGAGCTAACCAATAATTTTCGTTGGCGGCAGGAACCGGATTCCCGTCTGTCAAGACCGGCATCGCGAGGCCCGTCAGCACCAGGAGTACGATTGAACAGTTTGCGACGAGAGTGAAACGCCTGGAGATTTCTCCCACGAGTTTGCCAGCGTCTGCTCCCATGATCTGCCTGGCAGATGGGATGGCGATAAAAATAACGAAGCCGATTCCGCCAATCCATGTGACGGCCGCCACGAGATGAAGCCAGGATGCCAGTGTTAATAACAGCTCTCTCATTCTTCCTCCTTCTGAAATGAATCGGAGGATGGATTGAACCGAATCCATCCTCCGATCAGCCTAAGACGTGTTACTTTGCCTCAGTCGACATGCAGCCGCAGCCACATGAACCTTTCGTATCACCGTTTGCCTGTGTCTTTATTTCCTGCTTATCTGCCTGCAAGGCTTCTTTATCCTCCTCGGTCATTACTGTCACCCCCTTTCATTAAGTTAATGCACATAGACTAAAAAAGAATAGAAAAAAAATAACTGCTCATCCTATTAACTCAGGAAGCAATAAATACCTGTCATTCCGAGGGGACGAAGTTCCCGAGGAATCTGTGTTTAAAGCAGATCCCTCGTCGCCGAAGGCTCCTCGGGATGACAATTTCAGTAGCACCTGAGCTACTTGGATGAGCAGTAAAAAATAAGGCCCCGTTAGTGGCTGCTGCAATTTTTTATGCTTCGTGCATTTTCATTCATACAGCCGCAGGTGCATATCCTGTTCAACCGTAACCGGGCTTTTTCCAGGGCGTCACGGTCCAGCGAATAATAGATCCAGTAACCCTTTCGCTCATCCCTGACCAGTCCAGCGCTTTTTAGCACGCGCAGGTGCTGGGAAACCGCCGACGGGGTGACGCCAAGAGCTTCAGCCATGGCGTTGACGCTCATGCTGTCCTTTTTCAGCAGTTCGATGATCTCGATCCTTTTATCAACTGCCAGTATTTTGAATAGTTCAGCTGATTCTTTCATCGCCCCTCGCAATTTAAGTACCTACTAAAATACTTCATTGCCCTGTATTGTGTCAAGGGGACGGGATGTGTTTTTTCCCAAGCTTGGGATTATTCGCAGTTGAAATGTATCTCTTAAAGATATAAACTTCGATTTATATAAACCATTGTTTATTTTGAGAAGTTATGAATGCCCCAGTCGAAACTATCGCAGACATCTTTAAAACGCTATCAGATGCTAACCGGCTGCGAATTATCCGGGTGCTGACCATGGACTGCCGGTCGGTGTCCATGATTGTAGAAGAGACGGGCCTGTCGCAGCCGCTGGTATCGCACCATCTTCGGGTCCTGCGCGAGGCCGGTTTGGCCCGGGCCGAAGGCCGGGGCGCTTTTACGTACTACTGACTAAGTGACGTGGCGGTCTGGAAGACCGTTGAAAATTGTGCCCAGATTGTGAAACTGGTCGAAAAGGCAGCGGCTGCGGGCAGCTGACAAAGGAGGGATCATGAACAAAATGATGGAAAAAATGATGTCGGCGATGATGAAGCCGGAAGATATGCCCGGGATGATGAACATGATGCTGGACAAAATGTTTTCCCAGATGTCCGGAGAAGACCGAATTCAGTTCATCTCCACGATGATGCCCAAATGCCTGGATATGATTTTTGCCGAGCTGGATGCTGATGCCAAAGAGCGGGTTGCACGTGAGTTTTTGGGCAGGATGAGCCGGAAGCTGGAGGACCAACTGTAAATTTCAGCCTCGGCCGGGATGCCACGCGGGAAGAACTGGTGAAAGCTGCAGAGCTTATCGGGCGCGCCGTTTCCAACAAAAAGGGAGATTTGTGACGTGACAGACAAGGAAGTGCTAAGCAAACAACAAGATCACTGGGTAAAGACGTTCGCGAGCAAGCCGGACATGTTCGGTACCATGCCAAGCGATGCCGCCCAAAAAGCTGCAGCCTTGTTTTTGAAAGAAGGAAAAACAGAAATTCTTGAACTCGGTTGCGGCCAGGGGCGCGATACGTTCTTTTTCGCAGAAAGCGGCTTTCAGGTTCATGCCCTGGACTACTGTAAAAGCGGCCTCGATGCTCTCGGCGAAAAAGCAGAGACCACCGGCTTCACTGGGGTCATCAATCCCGTTTGTCATGACATCCGCCGGCCGCTCCCCTTTGCCGGCAATACGTTTGACGGCTGCTTCTCGCATATGCTCTATTGCATGGCTCTCACAACCAAGGAGCTAAAGTTTCTTAGCGGCGAGATCCGGCGGGTTTTAAAACCAGGCGGGCTGAATGTCTTCACCGCCAGGAACACCAGCGACGCCCACTACGGCGCCGGAATTCACCGGGGTGAGAACATGTACGAGATGGGCGGTTTTATTGTCCATTACCTCAGCAAGGACAAAATCGAGGAACTGGCTGATGGCTTTGAGATCATCGGCATCAATGAATTTGAGGAAGGCGAGCTTCCCAAGAAATTGTTCCGCGTGACCATGCGGAAAAAATGACCGTGGACCAAAAGACAATGTTGCTTGATAAGGCGCTCGAATTGGGGGCCGACCGGGCAAAGTTGATCGATGTTGATACAGTAGTTGTGGAAGAATGGGTTCTGTGGAAATGCCAGTACGGCTGTCTGCTATTTAACAAGGACATGCTTCATCCCCCCTGCTCGCCAGGCGTGGAAAGCACAAGCAAAGTTCTGAGTGAATACAAAAAAGGCATCCTGCTAAACAGCCCCAAGGAAAAGGAGCTGAGCCGGATCGCCCTTAAGCTTGAAGGCGAGGCCTACCATCGCGGCTATTACAAGGCCTTTGCCATGATCGCGCTGTCGTCGGCGGCTGAAGTGGCGGCGGCATCAGGAGATGATTCCGCTCCCGGAGCCACCTGACCGACCGGCGAAGAGGCTCCGCTGGTTAAGGAATGCTTCGACCTCTATGGAACCGGCAACTACTCCCTAGCTGAGATTCAAAAGATCATGGCCAAGAAGGGACTGAGGAACAACTTCTCCAAGAAGAGGCCGTACCCTGAGTTCTGCAAATCCTCAATCGCCATGCTACTGCAAAACCGGTTCTACATGGGGATAGTCAAATATCGGGGTGTCGAGTATCCAGGACTGCCTGAGCCGATTGTGGAACCGGCTCAGTTTGAGAGAGCCCGGCAGATGCTAAAAAGCAGAGATCAGGCTGGTGAACGAAAGCGGAAACATCCGCATTATCTGAAAGGCACTATCTACTGCGCCGAGTGCGGTTCAAGGCTTTCATTCCTCCTGGCCAAGGGTAAGTATCCGTATTTCTACTGCCTGGGTCAGAAGAAGCATAACGGCTGCTCCCAGAAATACGTGGATGCCGAATGGGTGGAAAAGAAAATCGAAGATCTGTACAAAGACATTCAGCTGCCTCCCGAGACAGTCAAGAAACTAAAGCAGATCATGGAAAAGGAAATCGTCAACCAGCAGGCGTCCTCAATCCTGCAAAGGAAACGGCTTATCAAAAAGATCGAGGAGCTAAACGACAAGAGATACAAGCTGGTTGAAGCTTACTATCAGAGAGCTATCGCTATTGATATCTTGAAAGGCGAACAGGAAAGGCTGGTCAATGAAATCGGACTGGCCGAGGATCAGCTCAAAGTTATTGATGGAAAACACGAGAATGTTCAGGAGCTCCTGGAAATGGCGATCAAGCTTGCAGGTAACTGCCACAAGGCATATCTAAAAGCAGAGGGCGATAACCGGCGGCTGATGAATCAGTCTTTCTTCAAGAAAATCTACATCGGTGAAAAAGGCAAGAAAATGAAAGAGCCTGAGTACACCGACCTCTTCCATGAAATCTTTTCAGGCGATGGTTTGAATAAGTCAGATCTGGTCGGGACGGCCGGACTTGAACCGGCGACCCCTTGACCCCCAGTCAAGTGCGCTACCAGACTGCGCCACGTCCCGTTAAAACAGATGGTGGATGATGGATTTTGGACGCTGGACAAAACCAAAATCATTGCCATCGGGGAAACATTTTATCATAATGCCGCATGCCGGTAAGCAGCGGTTGATCCTCGCTAAAACCGGTGCCGGCATGTCCACCATTCATCATCTACCATCCACCATCTGCATCTTTGCCGCTGCTGCCGAAGCCGCCGGCGCCGCGGTCTGAATCGGGCAGTTCCTCCACCGCCTCGAACTCGGCGTGCTCGACAGGCACGATCACCAACTGGGCAATCCGGTCCCCCACGTTGATGCGGAAGTCCTCGCCGCCTGTGTTTTGAATGATGACTTTGATCTCGCCGCGATAATTGCTATCGATCAGGCCGGGCGCATTTGTCAGCGTTATCCCGAACTTGGCGGCCAGGCCCGAGCGCGGCTGCACGAAGCCGCCGTAGCCGGCTGGAATGGCAATGGCGACGCCGGTGCAAACAAGCGCCCTCCCCCCCGGCCCCAAAGTCAATTCCTCGACGCTGGCCAAGTCAGCGCCGGCGTCGCCGTCGCCGTAGGCGCTGGCTGGCAGGGAGGCTTTCGGATTCAGAATTTTAATCGGAATCAGCAAAAGAGAACCGGATGCTGGATGGTTGACACCGGATACCGGATTAAAACCCAATAATGGTTAAATTTCAAACCGGCAAATGTGGCTGCGCTTGAGCACGCTATATTTAAATAATCGCTGCACCGGATTTTACCGACTTGATTTTTCTGGAATCAGCCGTCCTGCTGGGCGCCGGTCTGGCGGGAGACAAAGCCTTGATATTGGATGCCGGTGGCCGATGGCGTGCCCGCGATCTGAGCCAGGTAAGAATCTCCAAGTTTGGCAATGTGGTCAACCACAATTTCGAAGTAATTATAATGGATCTGCTCTTCGTCAATGACTGTCTCGAAAAGCTTGGCGCTGGTGCTGTCGCCGTTTTCTCGGCAGATTGACAGAAACCTGTTGTAGGCGTCAATGGCGCCGGCTTCCAGATTCCTGTCTGATGAGAATAGCTCATTGACATCAAGACCTTTTACTGCTTTCCCGGATGGCGCGGTCGTGGGTTGCCCGCCAAGCTCCTCAATTCGCTCCGCGAACAGCTCCGCGTGGCGCATCTCGTCAATGGCGATCAGCTTCACCTTGGCGGCCATATCACCATAATCCATCGCCGCCAGATTGTAATGATGATTCATGTATTGGGTGATGGCGTTCAGCTCCAGGCCGCGCGCCTCGTTAAGGGCGTCGATAACTTTTTGCCTCTCTTCACTCAGCGTTTGAGACATTGAGCACCTTCTTGATGGAATCAGATAATCCGCCCGGTTGAGCCGGGCTAAGAATTATTTTACCCCTTGGCATGATATGTAAAACTTAAAGACGATATAATTGTGGCCCGGCAATTGTTTTCAGCCGCCCCGTATCGGGACCAGTGGCAACCATGTCAGTTCATCTTACTCATCAACCGGGCTGCGCGCGGCTTGCGGCCAGCTTTCCTCTCCCTGCCCCGCCATCATCTGTTGCGGCACGTATGCGTCTTCCTCGTTGGTGTAATGGAAGCGGCCGCCGCGCATCAGCGAAGTGGCAGCGGCCACGAGGCAGGCAATTACTGCAAACAGAAAAGCCTCATGCAGACCGCTCTGGAACGGCCCCCCGATCAGCTGCGGGAAGAACGACCGGCCGGTGACAAGCGCCCGGTTAGAGGCGCTGAGCGCCGACAGCACCTGCGGTCCCAGGATGTGCTGGACCGGGTTGTAACCGAGAAAGGCGGCAAACAGGATCGACACCGGCGGCAGCTGCGCTGCGTGGCCCGCAACCGCGGCGGGCACGCCATGGGCCACAAGGCCGTTTCTCATCGTCTCCGGGAGTGTCGATGAGAGCCCGGCGATCATTAGCGTGAAGAAGACGCCGATCGACAGCACCTGGGCGGAGTTCTGAAAGGTCTGGTTCATGCCGCCACCCGCGCCGCGATGAGCACGCGGCAGGCTGTTCATAACTGCCGCCCGGTTTGGCGAGGCAAACATGCCCATGGAGGTGCCGCTCAGCGCGAGCGCCAGAGCAAAGACGGCGAAAGGAAAGTTGGTGGGCAGCATTAGCAGGATCAAAAAACTGATTGCCGTGCCGATCATGCCGCCTGATGCAAACGGCCGCGCGCCGAAATGGTCTGACAGGTAGCCGGAAAGCGGCCCTGCCGCCAGCATGCCAAAGGTCAGCGGCAGCATGTAGATGCCGGCCCAGAGCGGCGTCTGTTCAAAATTATAGCCATGCTGAGGCAGCCAGATGCCCTGGAGCCAGATGATTAGTATGAACATCAGGCCGCCCCTGGCTACCGCCGCCAGGAATGTTGATATGGTTCCGAAGGCAAAGGCGCAGATGCGGAACAAGGGCAGGCGAAACATGGGATTGCGCGTGCGCATCTCGATAACGGCAAATGCCGCCAAGCAAATAACCCCTCCTGAGAGCAGGGCAATCACCAGAGGGCTGGTCCAGCCGGTGGTGTGTATAGTTTCAGGGACGTAGCCTGCCGGCGGCAGCGGTTCTTATTTGCGGCGCCGCTGGCGCTTGAAGCGGGAAAACCGGGCGGCTGCTTCTTGCGACACCTTGGCGTGTACCAGCACGCCATCAGCCAGATTCTCCAGCCTGACCCGGGAGCCAATTTTGAAAATTTCGCCAATGGCGTTACCGTTTCCATGCGGGAAAAACAGCTCCACGCTTTTAAGCCGGGAGGCGAAAAAGCCGCTGATGCGCCGCCGCAGTTTGTTCAGGCCAAAGCCGGTGAGGGCGGAAATGAAAACCGCATCCGTCCATGTCCGTCGCAAGAAGGCGATCTGGTCCGGGCCCACCAGATCGGATTTATTTAGGGCCAGTATTCTCGGAATCGGCCCCGCCTCGATATCATCGAGCACATTGTCAACAACCCTGATGACGTCCTGGAGCTCTTCCTCGGGCAGGCTGGCGTCGGCAACGTGCAAAATCAGGTGGGCGGCAAGCGTTTCTTCCAGAGTTGAGTGGAAGGCCTCAACCAGCTGATGAGGCAGCTTGCGGATGAACCCGACCGTATCGGTGACGATAAACGACTGACCTTCAAATTCGTATGAGCGGGTCGTCGGATCAAGCGTCTCAAACAGGCGGCTGTCAACGGCGGCGTCTCCTGAAGTCAGCGCATTTAGAAGCGTTGATTTGCCGCTGTTGGTATACCCTGCCAAGGCGATCAGCGGCAGCCCGGAAGCCAGGCGCGAGCGGCGCCTGACACCGCGCGAGGAGGAGACATCCTTGAGGCGCCGCTCGAGGGTGCCAATGCGTTTGCGGGCAACCCTCTGGTCGACCTCCAGCTTGGTCTCGCCGGGGCCGCGCGTGCCAATGCCTCCGCCCAGCCGGGACAGCTCGGTTCCCTTCCCGCGCATGCGGGTCAGGTTAAACTGAAGCTGGGCCAGCTCCACCTGCAGCTTGCCCTCGGCCGTGTGTGCATGCTGGGCAAAGATATCGAGGATGAGGGCCGTGCGGTCGATAACGCGCACGCCCAGCCGGGCCTCAAGGTTCCGTTGTTGTGTTGGCGAAAGCTCATCTTCGGCAACGACAAGGTCGGGCCGCACGCGCTCCAGCTCGGTTTTAAGCTCTTTCAGCTTGCCCTTGCCGAAATAAGTCGCCGTTACGGGATGGTCGCGGTGTTGCGCCATCTGGCCAGCAAATGCGGCGCCGGCGGTGGCCAGCAGCTCCTTGAGCTCCGCGAGCCGGCCTTGCGTTTCATCGGCAGGACCGGGAAGTACGGCTATCAGGTAGGCGGATTCCAAAAAACTAAAGATTTTCCTTAATCCGGTCCAGCGCCTCGATGATGCGCTCGTCGGGCGCGGTCAGCGAGATGCGGACAAATCCCTCGCCGCTGGGTCCGTATCCCGAGCCGGGCGGTACCACTACGGCGCATTTTTCCAGCACCATCTCGGCAAAAGATGCCGAACTGTAACCATCCGGCACCGGCGCCCAGATATAAATGGTGCCTTTGGGCGGCGTCACCGCGATGCCAATCTCCGCCAGCGCTCCCACGACCAGGTCGCGGCGGCGCCGGTAGATGGCATTCATATCGCGGACACACCGTTGCGAAGAACCCATAGCGAAAGCCGCCGTGCGCTGCAACGCCTGAAACATACCTGAGTCGATATTGGTCTTCAGCCGCCAGAGGGCCTCGATGACGTCGGCATTGCCGACGGCGGCGCCGATCCGCCAGCCCGTCATGTTATACGTTTTTGACAATGAGTAAAATTCTATGCCGACATCCATTGCGCCCGGAGTTTCCAGGAAGCTGGGCGCAATGTATCCGTCAAAGGTAATCTCGGAGTAAGCGTTGTCATGGATGATGCAGATTCCGTGCCGGCGGCCGAACTCGGCCAGATGCTCAAAAAAATCGTTTTCAATAACGGCGCCGGTCGGGTTATTGGGATAATTGACAAACAGCATTTTTGCCCTGGCGATGACATCGTCCGGGATGGCGCTCAGGTCCGGCTGAAAACCAAGCTCGGGCTTAAGCGGCAACGGCACGGGCGCCCCGCCGGCCAGCACTGGCCCGCCGGCATAAACAGGATAGCCGGGATCGGCGCCGAGACAGACGTCGCCGGCGTCAAGGAAATTAAAACAAATGTGCGCAATCCCTTCCTTGGCGCCCAACAACGGCAAGACTTCCCTCTCCGGATCCAGGCCGACGCCGAAGCGGCGCCGGTAGAAGTCGGCAACGGCCTGGCGGAACTCATCCAGGCCGCGGTTGTTGGGATACTGGTGATTGGCCGGGTCGGCTACCTGCTTCTGCATCTCGGCGACAATGTGCGCCGGCGTGGGCATGTCCGGGTCGCCTATGCCCAGGCTGATGACGTCAACTCCCGCCCTTCTTTTTTCCGCCACTTTACGCTCGATTTCCGCAAACAGGTAAGGTGGCAGGCCATCCATGCGGTGGGAAAGTCTCATCCCTCAAGCTCCTTCAGACGGTTGATAAATCCCTCAGACAAGACACCGTTATAAATCTCCTCGGCGGGTCCGGTCATGTAGACGTCAAGGTCACGGTCAACTTCAATAAGAAGATCACCGCCCGGCAGGTGCACGGTTACGGGGCTTTTGACGGCGCCGCTGCGGCAGGCAGCGACGGCGGCGGCACAGGCGCCGGTGCCGCAGGCGCTGGTCTCCCCCACGCCTCGCTCCCAGACGCGCATGGAAACTTCCGCCGGACCAGTGACCTTCATAAACTCGACATTGGCGCGGTTTGGAAATATCTGGTGATTCTCCAGAGCCGGGCCCAGGCGCTCCATCTCCAAGGCGACCAGGTCGCCGGTTTCGATAACACAGTGGGGGTTGCCCACGTCCACAAAGGTGAACTCGAGTTCCTCGCCGGCGGCCCGGAGGTGGACCCCCCGGGCCTCGCTCTCGCCGGCGACTCCTTCGTAACCGACGATGCCCGCACCGCCCAGCCGGGCCTTGCCCATGAATACCCGCACCTGGCCGTCGGGCAGTATCGTCGGCGTGATGACGCCGGCGTCGGTACTCACAGACATGGAGGCGTCTTTCGCGAAGTCTTTCTGATACAGATACTTGGCCAGCATACGCATGCCGTTGCCGCTCAATTCTCCGCGGCTGCCGTCCGGGTTGTGGATTTGGAGATGGAAGCCGCCCGCCTCGGCGCGCCACCACAAGAGGATGCCGTCGGAACCAATGCCGAAATGGCGGTCGCAAATAGCAATGGTGCGTTCCGGAGTCAACCTAAAGGGAACGTCGTCAACAGCAACGATTATGTAATCGTTGCCCAAGCCGTGCCACTTGGAGAAATTTGCTTCAGGTTTTGTTTTGCTCATCAGGAAATTAACCCTGCCTGCTGGATCCGGCAGGCGATATCCCGGGCGGCCTGAGCATCGGCAAGCCCGGCCATGTCGATTCTAACAATATCCGGCATCTTTCGCATCCAGGTAAGTTGGCGTTTGGCGTAGCGGCGGCTCTTCTGCTTAATAGCCGCGGCAGCCTCATCGCAGCCTTTGTCCCCGGCGATAAGAGCCGCAATTTCGGCGAAGCCGATTGCCTGGGCGGCGGTGCTCGATACCTTGTCCCCCAGCGCCGCCCTGACTTCATCTGCAGCGCCGTTGGCCAGCATCTTGTCAACGCGTGTGTCAATGCGCCGGTAAAGCTCGCCGCGCGGCAGAATTAGGCCAAAGGAAAGCACTTGGTAGGGCGAATTTCCCGACCAGAGCCGCTGGCGCTCGGCGGACACCGGCCGGCCGCTGCCGGCCGCCTCAAGCGCCCGCGCCAGCCGCCTGGGATTGCCTGCGTCAATGAAATCTGCAGACCTGGGATCCAGGCGGGAAAGCTCCTTGAGACCAGCCCGGTTCCCATGGGCGGCAATGTACCGCTCCCATTGCTGCCGCGTCTGGGGATCACCGCGCCCGGCGAATGAGAAATTTCCCAGAAGGGCGCGGAGGTAAAGGCCGGTGCCCCCCACGAGAACCGGCAGGTTGCCGCGCCCGGATATCTCCTCAATAGCCGCCGCCGCTGCGCGAGCAAAATGAGCGGCGCTAAATTCTTCGTTTAAGGGCATCGTCCCAATGAGATGGTGCGGGACAGAGGCCAGCAGGCGGGCGGGCGGCTGGTCCGTAAGGACCGGCATGCCGCTATAAACCTGCATCGAGTCGGCCGAGACAATCTCGCCGTTGCAGGCAGCCGCCACCTCAGCCGCGATACGGCTCTTGCCGACAGCCGTAGGGCCGAAGATGGCCACGACTGCGATTGGCTCAGTTCTACCCTCTGGCCTGTCCAGGTTCCCAATCCTCATCGTAGCGGACAACAGTGAACCTGTGCATGTCAAACTTTTCCGCAGAGGAGATGCCCGCTTTCTGGCAGGCGATCTCAAGCTGGTGCTCCACGTTGTCAACGCCCTCAAGATCCGGCAGCAGCACGCCGCGGCGATAATCGCAACCGACGATGACGCCATACTTGCGGCAGTCAAGCTCCTCGTGAGAGTTTACCAGTTCCGGCAGGCTGAGGACATCTACGCTGAATCTTAACCGGGGCAGCTCTGCCCGCGAGAGGGGATTGAACCGCGGATCAAAAAACGCGGCCGACTGCGAGTTGCGGACCAGCTCCGCTCCGAGGTTTACCTCAGCCGGCTCCAGTGTGCCGATGCAGCCGCGCAGAGCGCCGTCCATCTTGATGCTGACAAAACAGGCGGCGCGCTGGCGGTAGAATTCTTCCGCGGGCGGGTCCGGCAGCGACCCGCTATCAAGTGCGGCAGTGATAACCTCACGGGCAAACCGCGCTGGATTGATATTGGGAATCAGTTGCATTTTTCACTCTCTAATCTAACTGACCACGAGGCCGGCGTAGCCAACCACCTGGCGAAAATCTCCGGTGACATCGCCAGAGGTTTCGTATTTTACCAGCTTTGCCGAAGTGGCCCCCAGTTCCTTGCAGGCATAAAGCATGACGGCCACCGGCGCGGCGCCGCACATCGATATTTGATTGTCTCTCACGGTTTGGAGCAGTCCGGCGCCGTCGAGCCGCATAATCTGCTTCAGCGCCATTTCATCCTGGCGGCGGGCCTGATACTCGGCTTCGTAGTGTGACATGTCAGAGCTGGCAATAACCAGGATCTGTTTACCGCTGGACTTGACCACGCCTGCAATGGCCAGGCCAATATCACGGCACTGTCCTGCCGTCAAAGGCATCAGGCAGATAGGAACGATTTTGGGCTGCTCAACGAGGTATTGCAAAAAAGGCAGTTGCACTTCGATAGAGTGCTCGTAAACATGTGCCGCGGCGCTGTCCTCGAGCAAACCGCTTGAAGCGGTTATGTCAGCCGCCATTTTCTCGTCGATGGCGACATCGCCCGTGGGCATTTTCCAGATGCCACTGGTCATGATGGCCGCCGGCGGCCCCAGGCCGGTATGGTTTGGGCCGAGAATGATAAAAATTTCCGGCGGCTCAAGCCGGCCGTAGACTTCTCCGGCCACCCGCCCGGAGTAAACGTAACCTGCATGAGGGACCATCACGCCCAGCGCTTTTTGGACCGGGCCGGCGCCGATGAGGCGCCTGACGGCCTCGTTGAGCTGTGCGGCGTCCCCCGGATAAAACTGACCGGTGACGACAGGCTGCCTTACGGCCGGCATAGACTGATTCATTGCCAGCACCTTTCCCCTGTGGCTATCATGGCTTAGAATCTATCTCAAAAGACTGTTCGTAGTGAGGCCTTTGCAGCCGGCCGCAGCAGAATATGTCTTTTGAGATAGATTCTTAACGGCGCCCCGTTGAATCACGCCCAGTGCCGGTTTACCACAAAGCTCCAGGAAACGCAATTATGATGCTACTTGCTGTCCTTTAAGGGTGGCTGAGGTAGCAGAAACGACAGTGACGTCAACCAGGTCTCCGGCCTTGGCGCTGCCGCTGAAGTTAATGATTTTATTTGTGCGCGTGCGGCCACGCAGCTGACTGCCCCGGCGGCCGGCGCCCTCCACAAGCACCTGAAGCTGCCTGCCGACGAGTTGACGGTTATTTTCCTCGGCCAGCCGCTGTGTCAGCTTTACCAACTCGCGTATCCGTCGTTTGATTGCTTTTTCCGGCACTTTGCCCGGCAGGCCGGCAGCTTCCGTCCCCGGCCGGGCGGAGAAGACAAAAGTAAAGGCGCCGTCAAAGCGGCAGCTTTCCACCAGTGTTGTCGTGCGGTAAAAATCCTCCTCGCGCTCGCCTGGAAAACCGACTATCAGGTCTGTAGTTAAAGACAATCCCGGCACGGCGCCGTAAAGACGATTTACCAGCGCCAGGTATTCTTCCCGGCTATAGCACCGTTTCATGCGCTCGAGAATGTGTGTTGACCCTGACTGGGCCGGGAGGTGCAGATGTTCGCAGACACTGGGAAGATCACGGATGGCGTCAATCAAACGGTTGCTCAGATCTTTTGGATGCGAGGTGGTGAAGCGAATGCGCTCAAGACCGTCAATCCCGTTCAAACGGGCCAGTAAACCGGCGAAGTCCTCACGCCTTCCCGAAGGCTCCAGGTCAAGCCCGTATGCGTTGATGTTTTGCCCGAGCAACGTTACTTCGATGACGCCTTCATCCACCAGTTTTTTTACTTCAGCGGTGATTTCCGTTTCCGGCCGGCTCCGCTCCGGGCCCCGCACGCTGGGCACGATGCAATAGCTGCAAAAATTGGTGCAGCCGGTCATCACCTGCACCCAGGCGCGATGCCTGCCCTGGCGCCGGGCCGGAAGATCCGCGCTGGGGAAGGGGTGATCTTCAAAAGAATAGGCAGCAGCTGGGCCAGAAACAGCCGCCTCCAGCAGCGCCGGCAGCTCGGCGATATTCCGGGGCCCAAAGGCAACGTCGAGGAAGGGCACCTCCGTAAATATTTTTTCCTGGCGGCTCTGGGCAAAACAGCCGCCGAGAGCAACAAGTCTTCCCGGGCGCTCTTTCTTTAACCGGCCCGCCTCGCCCAGCCTGCCCAGCAGCCTGCTTTCTGCGCTCTTGCGCACAGCGCAGGTGTTGAATACGAGCAAGTCGGCCAGTTCCGGCGCCGCCGCGGCGCTCCAGCCGTTCTCTTCAAGCACGCCCCGGATCCGCTCCGAGTCGTGTTTGTTCATCTGGCAGCCGAAAGTAGTCAGGTGGTAATACATCAGATGCTGGACACTAGGCACCGGATTCTGGACAGAATGAAAAGATTGGACTTTCTTTCCTAATATCCAGCATCCAGAATCCAAAGTCCAGCATCCGTTTACTTCGCATACTCCGTGGCGCGGCTCTCGCGAATGACGGTAACCTTGATTTGTCCGGGATAGTCCAGCTGCTTCTCAATCTCTTTGGCTATCTCCCGCGACAGCAAGACCGCCTCATCGTCATCAATCTCAGCGGGTTTTACCATCGCCCGGATTTCGCGGCCGGCCTGCATGACATAGCATTTCTCTACTCCTTTTTTGCTTAAGGCAATGCTCTCCAAGGATTCGAGCCGCTTGATGTAGCTCTCCAGGCTGTCACGACGGGCGCCGGGCCTGGCGGCGCTAACGGCGTCGCCCGCCTGCACCAGCACGGCTTCCACAGTTTGCGGCTCGACGTCTCCATGGTGGGCTTCGATGGCGTGCCAGATGGCCTGGCTCTCCCTGTTTTTCTTTGCCAGGTTGGCGCCAATGCTGGCGTGCGTGCCCTCAACCTGGTGGTCAACCGCTTTGCCGATGTCATGCAAGAGCCCGGCGCGGCGCACCAATTTGGTGCTGGCGCCTAGCTCGGCAGCCATGATCCCGGCCAAGTGGCTGACTTCCAGGGAATGCGCCAGCACGTTCTGTCCATAACTGGTGCGGTATTTGAGGCGGCCCAGGAGCTTGACAAGTGTTTCCGGCACGCCGTGAACGTTGGCCTCCAGCGTGGCCTGCTCGCCTGCTTCCATAATAGTTTTTTCCACCTCGGCCTTGGCCTGTTTATATGTGTCTTCAATCCGGGTGGGATGGATGCGGCCATCCGCAAGCAGCTTGGTGAGGGTGAGTCTGGCTATCTCCCGCTTGACGCCGTCAAAGCCGCTCAGCACCACTGCTTCAGGGGTATCATCAATAATGACATCTATGCCGCTGATATTCTCCAGGGCGCGGATGTTGCGGCCTTCACGGCCGATGATGCGGCCCTTCATCTCATCTGACGGCAGCGGCACCACCGAGACTGTTGTCTCCGCCGCATGGTTGGCGGCGGTGCGCTGGATGCTGAGCGACAGGATGTTGCGCGCCCGGCGGTCAGATTCGCGGCGCGCTTCTTCCTCAATTCCGCGGATCAGCTTGGCCATGTCATGCCTTGTTTCTTCTTCAATCTGCTTTAAAAGCAGTTCTTTTGCCTGTGTGCTGGTGAGCCCTGATACTTGCTCCAGCTGTTTGCGATTCGCTTCGATGGCGAGCTGCAGTTCTTCGCCCAGCTTTTTATTGTTGGCTTCGCGATCGCTAAGGGACTGCTCCCGGCGCTGAATATCACGGTCGCGCTCGGAAATAAACCTTTCCTTGTCTTCCAGCCGTTGCTCGCCCTTAAGAATCTCGGCGCGCCGCTGCTTCAGCTCATTTTCGGCCTGCTCACGGAACTGCTGCAACTTTTCACGCGCTTCCACCTCTGCTGTCCGGCGCAAAGTCTCAATTTCACGGGCAGCCTCTTCATGAGCATCTTTAGCGCTTTTTTCGAGGCTCGCCAGTTTGGCCTCGAAAAGGAATTTACGCAGAAAAAAGCCGGCCCCCGTGAAGATGGCCGCCACAACGACCGCAATCAATACCACGCCCATTTTATTCTCCAATCTTTCCAGGCCGGCATGGCGGTATCCCAGCCCGCCAGCCTCCAGCCTTAAAAACGCAAAAAACCGAGCATCTGCTCGGCATAATAATTATAAAACAAGAATCAATCCGGCTAGTCCAGCCCGGATCCAGCTTCTCTGTAAGGCGGCGCCGGCGCCGATTGTTGATTAAGCGGCAGCCCGGCGTCCGGGTATTTATATTAGTGAATTAATGGACAACTTGTTTTCACTAAGCCCGTTTTGGCTTTTTCGTATTGCCACGCCCTGCAAAGAAGAGCAAGAAGATCTATCATTGATAGCTTGTTTTATACGCAAAGCAGATTATCCAACGCTCTCATTCTATCGGGACCGTCCTGGCCTGTCAATGAAGCGGCGCTGAGTGAAGCTTAAGAGCCTAATTGACAGGCGTATCCTGCTCGGCCGGCTGCAAAGGCCTCGCAACGAATTGCCTATCGAGATAGATTTTAAGGCTGCAAATGAGCCCGGCCGGACGCAGCCTGGCCCGAGGCCGGCTGGGTCCGGCTCCCGGAATTTATTTGGCGATGGCATCCTCTGTCTCGGCAGTTTTGCCCCCGCCTTCGGCAACCTGCACGCCGGCCGCCAGCAATGTTTCATCCAGGATAGCCTGGGCCATATCCTTGTTCTCTTTTAAGAATGCTTTAGCATTATTGCGGCCCTGCCCCAGCCGCTCGCCGCTATAAGAGAAGAAAGCGCCGCTTTTGTCGATGATTCCCTGAGCAACCCCCATGTCGAGAATATTGCCTTCCCGGGAAATACCATCGCCGTACATTACGTCGAACTCCGCCTGCCGGAAAGGAGGAGCCATCTTGTTTTTAACCACCTTGGCGCGCACACGGTTGCCGATTGCTTGTGTCCCCTCCTTTAGCGTCTCGATCCGCCGTAAATCAAGGCGGACGGAGGCATAAAACTTAAGCGCCTTGCCGCCCGGAGTGACCTCCGGGTTACCAAACATGACGCCGATTTTTTCCCTCAGCTGGTTGGTGAAGATGGCCACCGTGCCTGTCTTGTTGAGAGTGCCGGCCAGCTTCCGCAAGGCCTGCGACATCAGCCGCGCCTGGAGTCCCACATGAGAGTCCCCCATCTCACCTTCAATCTCAGCTTTAGGTGTAAGGGCGGCTACCGAGTCAACGGCCACGACATCAAGCGCTCCACTGCGGATGAGCATCTCGGCTATTTCCAGCGCCTGCTCGCCATAATCGGGCTGGGACACCAGCAGGTCGTCAACATTGACGCCGATCCGGCGGGCATAGACCGGGTCCATGGCGTGCTCGGCATCGATAAAGGCCGCAATGCCGCCACGTTTTTGCGCCTCGGCGATAACATGGTAAACGAGGGTGGTCTTGCCGGATGCCTCCGGTCCAAATACCTCGACGACGCGGCCGTGCGGCAGGCCGCCTATGCCAAGGGCGATATCAAGCGCCAGGGCGCCCGTGGGGATTACGCCCACCTGAATCCCGGCGCAGTCATCACCCATGCGCATGATTGACCCCTTGCCAAACTGACGCTCGATCTGGCCCAATGCAACTTCCAACGCCTTTTCTTTTTCCACTGCAACCTCCAATTAGTTCAGTTGGACCGTTTCCAGGGCCCGATGAACGGCCCCGCTTGGTTTGAGAATGCTATTATACAGCGTGATTCGGACAGCTGTAAATTTTACCGGCTCCGGGTGTATTTCCGCTGGGACAAGCCGCACTTTGCCCCGCGCCCTGGCGATTGTGACATGTGGGAAAAACCGGCGCTTTCCCGGCTTATACAGGCGTTTTTCCCTAAAACCTCCAGCCAGCCGGCCGTGGATGGATCTCAGCCGCCCGGCAGGCTCTGCAAGCGTGGCGGCAATGACTCTGGGATTTTTGCCCTTCGGCAGGCCCACAAGCTCCTCGGCAGTAACCGGGAATGAAGTCAACGGATCCCGCCGGCCCAGTTCCGCCATTTGGCCGGAAATCAGCGCCAGCTCCTTTTCCCGCATCTGTCCCAGGAAGATGAGGGTAATGTGAAGCTGCTCCTCAGGAACGAGCCTGAGCGCCCGGTCGCCGGCCAGAAACTCCCTTTGCCAGGCAACCAGCCCGCGGGTTGCCGCGGCGGGGATCTCCGCAGCGATGAAGAGGCGGTAAGAGGGGTCCTCCGGCTGGCGCGGGCGTCCCTCCCGGTAGCGCTCCCCCCGCCCCTGCCGCCGGGAGCTCCTGGCTGGGTAACGCCCGTTCAATTTAATTTCCTTTCTCGAATATCCGGGTGCACCGGGCACAGCGCGTTGTTGTCAAACAGATCAGCGCTGTCCGGATTGATCGGCAATGATTTTTAGATGAAGCATGTGCAGCGCCGCCGTGACCGATGACTGGCGTACGTTGCTGCGGCTGCCGGGGAAATCAAAGCGTCTGACCACGTCGCCGGAGTCGGAAGAGACACAAATAAAAACCAGCCCTACCGGTTTTTCCGGCGTCCCGCCGGTGGGCCCGGCCACCCCTGTGATGCCGGCGCCGTAATCGGCGCCCGTAAGAGACCTGGCGCCCAGCGCCAGCTGTTGGGCAACCGGTTCGGAAACTGCGCCCACGTTGTCCAGGGTCTCCTGCCGGACTTTGAGCAGGCTCTTTTTAAGGTTGTTGCTGTAGGCAGTCACCCCGCCGAGAAAAAATGTCGATGCGCCCGGCACGCGGGTGATCGCCTCGCCCAGCATGCCGCCGGTGCATGACTCGCCGACGGCCAGCGTTGCCCCCATCCCGGTCAGCTGGGCGCCGACGACTGCCTCAATCTCCTCACCATCCGAGTAGGCTAAATCTTTAAAGTTCTGCTTGAGTGTTGAGATAAGATCCTTCACCCTGTCTTCATGGCCGCCCCAGGAAGTCACTTCAAGCATGATTTCGCCCCGGCGCGAGCAGATGCTGAGCTCAAGGCCGGGCTCAGCTTTGCCCAGAATTTCCCTGGCTGCCGCGCCGATTTCTGCTTCCCCGACCCCGTAGAAGTTAAGGCAGCCCCTGGCGGGAGGCCGGGCGGCGCGCAAAAGCAACGCCATCTCAGGGGCGGCAACGACATCTTCCCACATAGACTTAAGCTCGTAAGGAACCCCGGGCAGCGCCGAGACCGTGGCGCCGCCGGCCCTGATGATAAATCCAGGAGCCGTGCCCGCGGGCCTGATTACGATGCTGTCGGCAGGCATCATCGCCTGTTTGGCCTGGTACGGCTTCAGCTCTCCACGGGCGTCAACCGCCGAGCGTACCAGCTCTTCGGCCTGCCGGTTTGGCTCCATCTTCAGTCCCAGCGCCGCCGCCACGGCCGGCGCCGTCAGATCATCTTCCGTTGGTCCCAGCCCGCCAGCGATCACGACAAGCTCCGGCTTTTTTCCCAGGGCGAAATTTATCGCTTCGCCGATCTGCCTGTAATCATCGGGGACACTCAATGTAAGCATGACCTTTACTCCCAGCCGGTCAAGGCTTCGGCCAAGAAAGGATGTGTTGGTGTCAAGCACGCGGCCACCGGTGAGCTCTGAGCCGACCGTGATGATAACTGCCTTCATGATGGCGTTTTTAACAGTATCCTGGCCCTGGCGAAGTAATCAATCCCGGAGATTACAGTCAGGAGCGCCGCCAGATAAATCAGGTACCAGCTTAGCGGCCTGTCAAAAATAAAGCCAAAACCGGGCAACAGCAGGGCAGCCACAGCCACTACCTGGCTAAGAGTCTTGATTTTCCCCAGCGGGCTGGCGGGGATGACAATCCGGCTCGCGGCTGCGACCAGCCGCAAGCCGGACACTGAAAACTCACGGGCAATGATCAGCATTGCAATCCAGGCCGGAATGCGGCCGAGTGAGACCAGGGCGATCAAAGCCGCCGAGATGAGTAACTTGTCCGCCACCGGGTCAAGGATCTGCCCCAGCACAGTGACCGAGTTGCGGGAGCGGGCGACATAGCCGTCAAGCGTATCGGTGATGGCGGCCAGTATGAAAACGGCTACAGCAATATCGACGCTGTAGGGAACAAGTTCAAACTGAAGCAAAAAAACCAAAAAGACGGGAATCAGGAGGATGCGGAAGGCCGTAATAGCATTGGCGAGATTCACCGGCAGCCGCCAGCGCTCACGGGCTGCCGTATGATTTGGCGGGACTGCCGGCCGTGAGTCGCTCATGGGACTTTATCCGGGGCCGGCTGTAATGCCGTTTGGCGTAACTTGATACACGCCCGGCGCGCTCACTTTTTGATCTTGTCCATTCACTTGAATCACCAGTCCATGAGGGCTGCCGACATCAAGCCAGACGGTGGTCATTGACGAGAAATTGGAGCTGTTGAGGGTTTTGCTCTGCCCGGGCGCCAACGTGTCACCCCAAATGACGCTGTTCAGGCTCTTGTCCTTATAAACGCCGACCCAGTTTTTTTGCGAGGTTGATTTAAATACTATGCTCTGGAATGTATCCGCTTGCGTCAGGGTTGGCGTTGTGGGCATGGTCACGGTCCCGGCTTGGGTTTTGGTGGTGACAGGCGCCTGCGCTGCCTGGGTTGTCGTTGCCTGGGTAGCCGAGGGCACCGGCGGCGGTGTCTTGCTGGAGGAATTCCCCCATCCCAGGTAGGCCAGCACGGCAATAATTGCTACCGCCAGAATGGCCACAAACAGAAAATTCTGGTGCTTGTGCGGCGCCTTGGGCTTTGCGGTCCGGGGAGGCTCGATTGTGTGCTCAAAGTTGTCACCCGTGCCGAAGCGCTCATTATACTCATCCAGGACTATCTGAAAGTCGATGCCAAGGTAGTCGGCGTAGGTCCTCAGGAATCCTTTGGCGTATGTGCCTCCCGGAAGAACGTCAAAGTCCTCGTTCTCCATGGCCTGAATATATTTGACCCTGATTTTTGTATCTTCTTCAGCTTGTTGCAGCGAGATGTTGCGGCGAATTCTGGCGTCTCTTAATGTGGTTCCGATCTCAAACATGGCCCCAGTCCTCCTTGGCAGGAGCGGCCCCCAAATCAGCCTGTCAGTTCCTCTTCCAGCTGGTGGATTTGCCAATGTTCCAATTACGGGGATTTTAGCACTTTTAAGCCGGGTTGCTGAAACTGCTTCCAAATTGGCTGATAAATCCCGCCGGCCGGTTTTGAGGATGAGCTTAAGGCCTGTCCCAAAGCATATAAAGCATATTCTGCTGCGGCCGGCGCAAAGGCCATTGGCAACGGACAACCTATCCGGGGAGCTCAAAAGAAAAGCTCCCGAATTGGTCATTGACATCCATGCCCAAAATGATAATATTTCAAAAAATTGCCGGAGGTAGCAACATGCTTGCTCGCAGGGCACAGATCAGTGTTAACGAGAGTCATGGCAGCGCTCTGAAATTACGCGAAAGCTTTTGGGCCGGCGCCGGATGGGCGCCGGTTTTTTCTTGCCTGATTTCACCCCGGAAGACTAGTCAAAAATCTTGACAAGGAGGAGTGGGCTATGCGGATGGACATGAACAGAAGGGATTTTATCAGGCTGTGCGGGGGAACAGCGGCCATGCTGGGCCTCTCTTACAGTTGGGTGCCCGAGATCGCCCAAGCGTTGGAGCAGGCAGCCAAACGGCCGCCGGTCATCTGGATGAGCTTCATGGAATGCACCGGCTGCCTGGAGTCCTTTGCCAAGTCGGTCAACCCGTCAACGGCTGACATCGTGCTTGATATCATCAGCCTCAATTACCAGGAAAATATCATGGCTGCGGCCGGCACCCAGGCTGAGGCAGATCTAAAGAAGACCATCGGCCAGGGCGGATATATTGCCGTAATTGAAGGGGCCATAGCGGTAGGAATTCCTGAAGCCATGATGGTGGCCGGCAAAACTTCCCTGGAGCTGGTAAAAGAGCTGACCCAAAATGCAGCCGCCACGCTTTGTGTAGGGACCTGCGCCGCTTACGGCGGTGTGCAGGCCATGAGGCCCAATCCTACCGGCGCCAAAGGCGTAAAAGATGCAATCGGGGCCAAAACAGTCAACGTGCCGGGATGTCCGCCCAACCCGGCGCATATGCTCCCGACCATTGTCCATTACCTGCTCTTTAACAAAATTCCGGATTTGGATAGCGACGGCAGGCCGTTGTTCCTGTACGAGCAAAAAATCCATGATAACTGCGAACGCCGCGCCCATTTTGATGCGGGCAGATATGTCACCCAGTTTGGCAGCAAGGAAGAGACGCTGCAGTATTGTCTTTACAAAATGGGCTGCAAGGGTCCGGAAACGCATTCCCCCTGCCCCAAGACCCTTTGGAATAACAAACAGAGCTGGTGTGTCAAGTGCGGAAACGGCTGTATCGGATGCATGGAGCCCAACTTCTGGGACCGCTTCGAGGATTTTTACCAACAACTGCCCAATGTTCCCATACCCGGCTTTGTGGGAGTTGAGACCTCGGCCGACTGGATCGGCTCGACCCTCGTCACCGCCACCATGGCAGGCGTTGGCATTCACGCCGTAACCACAGCGGCAAAAGGCAGGTTCAAGAAACACCCGGAAGAGGGCGAAGGGCCGCCGCCAGCCAAAACCGAAGCAAGTCAAGGGAGTGAGGACTAATGGCCAGGATTGTGGTAGATCCCGTGACCAGAATCGAAGGGCATCTCCGGGTCGAGGTGGAGGTGGATGGCGGCAAGGTCAAGGACGCATGGACCACCTGCACTCTCTTCCGCGGTTTTGAGATTTTTATCAAGGACCGGCCCCCGCTGGATGCCTGGCATATCGCCCACCGCATTTGCGGAGTCTGCCCCACTTCTCACGGACATGCGGCCACCATGGGTCTGGAGAATTCCTTTAATGTCACGCCTCCCGGAAATGCCGTTCTGATCAGGAATCTGATGGAGGCTGCCCAGCAGTTGCATTCCCACGTTCTCTGGTTCTACACGCTCAATGCCTTTGATTATGTGGACGTGCTCAGCGCTCTTTCGGCGCAGCCGTCCACGCCAGCCCTCAAAACGGTCCAGGACCGTCTCAAGGCGTTTGCCGACAGCGGCCAGCTTGGCTTTCTTGACGGCGGCTACTGGGGTCATCCGGCAATGAAGCTGCCGCCGGAGATGAACCTGGAGCTGACGGCTCACTACCTGCAGGCGCTCGCCATCCAGGCAAAAGCGGCGCAGGCGCTGGCGGTGTTCGGCGGCAAATTCCCCTACCACATGTCCACGCCGCCCGGCGGCGTCACGGTGGTTCCATCACTGCAGGATATCGAGAACTTCGAATTCATCATGAAAGAGGTCACCGACTTTGTTCGCAACGTATTTGTCCCGGACGTCCTGGCGGTGGCGCCCTACTACATCGACCATGCCACTTTTGGCAAGGGCGTCGGCAATTTCCTCAGCTGGGGAGTGCTGGAAGATGTCGACAGCCGCGATCCTTACAAACGCGCGCTTCCCCGGGGAGCCATTTTTGGCGGGCAGCTAAAAGTGGAACAGGTTGATCCAAGTGAGGTTCAGGAGTACGTGTCACACAGTTGGTACACGCACGATTCCGGCGCCGGTAAAAATCCCGGCAGCAATAACGCCACCACCGCGCCGCAATATACAAAGGTTGACACGAATGACAAATACACTTGGGCCAAGACAGCGCAGATAAAGAACAAGCCGATGGAAGTGGGCACGCTCGCCAGGATGCTGATCGCCTACCTGTCGCCAAACGCTCCTTATTACGCGACCGTCAAGTCGCTGGTGGACTCGACCCTGCAGGCCCTCGGGTCGGCCGGCAAGCCGGAAATTTTGATATCGGCGCTGGGACGGATCGCCACCAAAGCACTGGAATCAGTGTTGATAGCAGACAAGGCGGAGGCTGACTTGGCACGGTTGAAGCAAAATATCAAGGACGGCGATAACAACTGGTTTAATCCCAAAGGTCACGATGTGCCGGATGCCGGCGCAGGCGTGGGCGCCTGGGAGGCGCCGCGCGGCGCCCTGGCCCACTGGAACCGGATCGAGGGCGGCAAGATAGCATCCTACCAGGCGGTTCCCGCATCCAACTGGAACTTCTCTCCCCGCAATGACCAGGGTCAAAGGGGCCCGGTGGAGGAAGCGCTGGTGGGGACTCCGGTGGCCGACGCCGCCAAGCCGTTGGAGGTGCTGCGGGTGATTCACACGTTCGATCCATGAATTGCCTGTGCGGTTCACGTGATTGAACCAAAAACCAACAAAATCATCAAATTCCAAGTCCGGTAGATGGTGGAAAATGGCCGACGAAGTTGAAATCAAACAGAGGCACTGGGTTTACATTCTGCTTCACTGGTTGATAGTCGGTTGTCTTGTCATGCTGGGGATCACCGGCTACTACATCCATCATCCCTTTTTCCACATCGGCTCCGGCGAGGACAACCTGTTCATGACGATGGCCTGGATACGCTGGATCCACTTTGTCACCGCAGCGGTGCTGATCGAATCGACCGCCGTCAGGTTCGAGCTGGCTTTCTTCTCGCATTTTGATGCCGACTGGCGCGACATCGGGCCGAGCATGAAGAACATCAGGGCGCTGCCGGAAGCCATCTCCTATTACCTGTTTCTGAGAAAGGACCACCGGTACTGGCGGAAACTCAACCCGGTGGTGGCCACGATCATCATCCCGGTCTGGCTGATCTTTTTCGTCATTGCGGTGTTGACCGGCTTTTCCATGTTCAACAGCCAGTTCTTTTGGGGGCTTACCCAAACCAGCACGATCGTCGGCTGGGTTCCCAAGGTTTTTGGCGGCGAGGAAAACATGAGGACGTGGCATTTCTACCTGATCTGGGTGTTTGCCTGCACCGGAGCGGTATGCGTGTATCTTTCCATCATCCGCAGCGCTGATGAGCGAGACCGGACCTTCCGCAGCATTTTTTCCGGCAGGAGGCTGGTTCCCCGGAAGTTCGCGCCCATCAGGGGAGCCTCCGGACGGAAGAAGCAGCGTGGCGGCTGACACCGGCGAAAGCGAGAAGGGCGGCGCCGGGGGCCCCTCCTATGTATGAGTCCAACGGAGGCGGCGGCCCGCCGGTAAGTGGCTGTAATGCCGGCTTCCTGGTTCTGGGCGTCGGTAACATCATGATGGGTGATGAGGGGCTCGGCGTCATCGCCGTGCGCAGGCTGCTGGATGAGTTTACTTTCCCGCCGGCCGTGGTGGCCATGGAAGGCGGCGTTGGCGGCCTCTCGCTGCTGGCGGCGATCCGCTCGGCTGCGCGGATTGTAATCATCGATGCCGTCAAGGCCAACGCAATGCCGGGCAGCATCTTTATATTCGATTCCGAGGAGGTGGAAGTGCGGCGGGAGATGAAGGCTTCCCTTCACGATGTGGGGATTCTCGAGGTCATGAAGACGGCAAGCCTGTTGGGAGGATGTCCGCCGGCCACTGTCATTGGCGTGCAGCCGGGTGAGATGGGAGAATTTGGCGCGGGTCTGACAAAGATGGTCGAGTCCAGCATGCCGCTGGTGGTAAAGATCGTGGTCGAGCTGTTGACACAGGCGGGATTTGAGCCGCAGCCGCGGCAGGCTGCTTTCTCCCCCTTGCCATGAGTCTGGCAGATGCACGAGTACGCCGTTACCGAAAGCATTCTGGGCATCGTTCTGGACGAGGCCGCCAAGGCCGGCGCCAGCAGCGTTGAAGCAGTCACAGTTGTGCTGGGCGAGCTTTCGACCATCGTTGATAAATCGATAGGGTTTTATTTCGAGGCGCTTTCCCGGGGCACGATCGCCGAGGGCGCCAGCCTGGTGTTTGACAGGGTTCAGGCAAGCGCCCTCTGTCTGGACTGCGGCAACTGCTTTAGGCCGCGCCATGCTTTTTTTGCCTGCCCCGGCTGCGGCTCGCTGGCGTTCCAGCTGGAAGCGGGGCAGGAGGCGTACGTGGAAAGCATAGAAGCAACTTAAGCTTTTGTTTTCCCGGCGCCCATCAAAATTTTGACATTGCTAAGAATCTACCTCAAAAAAACAGAATGAAAATCGAAATCAAGAAGGATATCCTCGCATCGAACGCGTCTGTGGCGGCGCAGAACCGGGAGCGGCTTCGCCGGCACAGTGTCTGCATGGTCAATATGATGGCTTCACCCGGGGCCGGCAAGACGAGCGCCATCGTCAAGGCCATCGAGGGCGTGGCCGGGCTGAGAATGGCGGTAATTGAGGGCGACATCGCCTCGGAGATTGACTCGGTCCTCATCGAAGCCATGGGCGTTACGGCGCTGCAGATTAACACAGGCGGTTCGTGCCATCTGACGGCGACGATGATCACGTCCGCCCTTAACTATCTGGACCTCGGCAGCCTGGACCTTATCATTATCGAGAATGTGGGCAACCTCGTCTGTCCCGCAGAATTCGACCTGGGTGAAACAGCGCGGGTGATGATCGCCAGCGTCGCCGAGGGGCATGACAAACCGTACAAGTATCCACTCATGTTCCGGGAGGTCGATGCCATCCTGGTCAACAAGGTTGACCTGCTCCCTCTCTGTGACTTTGACCTGGCCCATTTTCATCAGGCGGTGGCCGGGCTTAACCCGGCCGCGGCCGTACTAGAGCTGTCATGCCGGGACGGCCTGGGCGCCGACCGCTGGTGTGACTGGCTAAGGTCGGCAACCGCGCAAGTGGCGGGCTGACCTGTTTCAGGGGCCTGACATGCAGGACCAACCCTTATGCCCGACTCCGAAAAGCTGACAGCCGCCGCCACCCGCACGCTCATCACAGTGACCGGCGTTGTCCAGGGCGTTGGTTTCCGCCCCTTTGTGTTCCGGGAGGCGGCCGCGCGCGGCCTGACCGGGCGCGTCATCAATACCTCGGCAGGCGTGGAGATCGATCTCGAAGGCCCCGCCACAGAGATTGACTCATTCATCCGCACGTTGGCGGACGCGCCGCCGCCCCGCGCGGTCATCATAAACATTGACAGGGTTGCTGCCGCGCCGGTCGGCTACGACCGCTTCCGGATTGGAACCTCGGTGGCCGCCCGCGGCCGGCGCCGGCTTGTCAGCCCGGACAGCTCTACCTGCGACGAGTGCCTGACGGAACTTTTTGATCCGCATGACCGGCGCTATCGCTACCCGTTTATCAACTGCACCAACTGCGGGCCCAGGTTCACGATCATCGAGGCGCTGCCTTACGACCGGCCGCTGACCACAATGAGGAAGTTTGACATGTGTCCTGAGTGCCACGCGGAATACGAGGACCCCGGCAACCGGCGGTTTCATGCCGAGCCAAACGCCTGCCCAGCCTGCGGACCCAGCCTGTGGCTGGCCGACGCGGCCGGCATGATGCTTCCTACGGATGATCCGGTCAAGGCGGCAGCGGCCGCTTTGAGCCAGGGGAAAATTGTGGCGCTCAAAGGGCTCGGCGGCTTCCAGCTGGCCTGCCTGGCGACCAGCGCGGCGGTTGTTAGCAACCTGAGGCAGCGCAAGCGCCGTGAGCATAAACCGTTTGCGGTTATGACCCCGTCACCGGAAGAAGCGGCGCTCAACTGCCGCATCTCGCCCGCAGAGAAGCGCCTGCTTTTGTCCGTGGAGCGGCCGATTGTTCTCCTGGACAGGCTGGACGGAGGCAATATTGTCCCGGATGTCGCTCCCGGACTGGACCGGCTGGGGATGATGCTGCCCTGTGCGCCGCTGCATTTCCTGCTGATGGACTCGGTTGGGGAGCCGCTGGTAATGACGAGCGGCAACCTGTCTGAGGAACCGATCTGCCGGACAAACAGCGAAGCGATTGCCCGGCTCGCCGGAATTGCGGATCTGTTTTTGCTCCATGACCGCGGCATTGTGTCAACATATGACGATAGCGTCGTGGCGGCCGATCACCGTGGCCGGCAGATGATGCTCAGGCGCGCGCGTGGCTTCGCGCCGTTGCCGGTAAAACTGCCGGACAGCCCCCTGGGTGGAACCGGATTGAACCCGGTGCTGGCCGCCGGCGGTGAGTTGAAAAGCTCCTTTTGCCTTGCCCGCGGCCCGGACGCCTTTGTCTCGCAACACATCGGCGACCTGGAAAACGCCGAGACGCTGGCGCACTACCAGAGGACCGGGGAGCTTTACGAAAGGCTCTTTGCCATCCAGCCCAGGCGGCTTGCCTGCGACAAGCATCCCGGTTATCTGTCCTCTGCCTTGGCTCTGGAACGGGGCAAAGAAAGCAAGGAACAGGTCCTGCGCATTCAGCACCACCAGGCCCATGTAGCTTCCTGCCTGGCTGAGAACGGGTTTACTGGTGCCGCCGTCGGCGCTGCATTCGACGGCACGGGCCTCGGTGACGACGGCGCCATCTGGGGAGGCGAATTCTTTGCAGGCAGCCTCGTGGCCGGATTTGCCCGCGCTGCCCACCTCGAGTACTTCCCTCTGCTGGGCGGCGAGGCGGCCATCCGTGAGCCCTGGCGCACGGCGCTGTCGCTTGCCTGGCGGCACGCGACGGGCGAGATTGATTTTATCGCCGGGCTGCTGGACATCGCCGAGGAGAAAAAGCAACTGCTCGTGCGCCAGCTAAGCAGCGGTCTTAACTGCCCCGCATCTTCAAGCTGCGGCCGCCTGTTCGACGCCGTGGCAGCGATGGCTCTGGGCCGCCGCTACGTTTCTTACGAAGCTCAGGCGGCGCTGGAGTTGGAAACGGCGGCCACGCGCTGGCTGCGGCGTAAGCCCGCCCCTGCGGCTCTGCAATCTTACCGGTTTTCACTCAGCCAAAAGAGCGATCCGTGGACTGTCTCACCCTCAGATGCGGTCAGGGAGATAATTGCCAGCGTCAAAGCAGGAGAAGATCCTGCGCGAATCGCCGCCCGTTTCCACAAGGGCCTGGCAGAAGTTATAGTAAGTACATGCACTGAACTGGCGTTGCGTCTCTACCTGGAAGTGGTAGCCTTAAGCGGCGGCGTGTGGCAAAACAGGCTGCTCCTGGCGCTGGTTGAGGACGGTCTGGAGAAGGAAGGACTTACGGTAATCACCCAGCGGATGCTCCCCGCCAATGACGGCGGGCTGTCCCTGGGGCAGGCCGCCATTTCCCTGTTTGCAGCTGAAAATGCCCAAAATTGTTGAAAAAGTGTCGCGGTGAAGGGTGGCTTTACGGCTTTACTTAAAAAGCGGCTTGGTTCGCGAGCCGGGAATCTTGAACCAGGGGTTGTCATGTGCCTCGCTGTGCCAGCAAAAATCATAGAGATTGAAAACCAAATGGCCATTGTGGAAATTGGCGGGCTGAAGAAGCAGGCATCGACCATCCTGCTGCCCGGGGCGGCCGCCGGCGATTACGTTTTGCTCCACGCCGGATTTGCCATCGCCCGCGTCGACGAGGACGACGCGCTGAAGACGCTGGCGCTGTTTGAAGAGATAGCCGCGGCCGGGGAAGCTGCCGATGACTGATCCCCAGCCGCTTGCCTTTCTGGACGAGTTCCGCTCGCCGCGCCACGTCCGCGGGCAGCTGAAGAAGTTGACCACCAGACAAGAGCGCCGGACGCGGATCATGGAGGTCTGCGGCACACACACGATGGCCGTCTCGCGCCACGGCATCCGGCAGGCGGTGCCTGACTGGCTTACACTGATCTCGGGCCCCGGCTGCCCGGTCTGTGTCACCGCCAACCGCGACATCGACACTTTCATCGAGATGGCGATGCTGCCGGGTGTTATTGCAGCAACCTTTGGCGACATGCTCAAGGTGCCTGGCACGCGGTTCGGCCTTGCGGAGGCGCGCAGCCGGGGAGCTCAGGTGCAGATCGTCTACTCGACCCTGGACGCCCTCAGGCTCGCCCGTGAGAATCCCGATAAAAACGTTATTTTCTTCGGCGTCGGCTTTGAGACCACAGCGCCGACCGTGGCAGCGGCAATTCACGAGGCCCGCCTGACCGGCACGAACAACTTTTTCGTTTTTTCGGTCCACAAGCTCGTTCCCCCGGCGCTCGAGGCTCTTTGCCGGCTGCCGGAACTGGCCGTCGACGCCTTTCTCTGTCCGGGCCATGTCTCAGCGGTCATCGGTCCCCATGCCTACCAGCCGCTGGCAGAACAGCACATTCCTTGCGTCATATCCGGCTTCGAGCCGCTTGACATCATGCATTCGCTGAACATGATCCTTGATCAGCTTGAGAACGGCGAGGCGAAGGTCGAGGTGCAGTACTCGCGCGGCGTGCGCGCCGGCGGCAACCCGGCTGCGCTTGAGATGATGGATGCGGTATTTCAGCCCTGCGCCGCCGAGTGGCGGGGGCTGGGGACGATACCGGGCAGCGGCCTGACTCTGCGCGAGGGCTTCGCCGCCCACGACGCTCTTCAGCGGTTCCGCGTCGATGCCTCGTACTCGCGGGAGCCGTCCGGCTGCATCTGCGGCGCCATTCTGACGGGAAGCAAGCTTCCTACCGACTGCCGGCTGTTCGCGGATGTTTGCCATCCGGACCACCCCGTTGGACCCTGCATGGTCTCTTCTGAGGGCACCTGCGCCGCCTATTATCATTATGAAATTTGAACACGGCCTTAGAGCCTATCGAAATAGGCTCTTAGCAGATAAACACAATGGCAATTTGTCCATGTCTGCCGGTTGACTCCCTGTTTCAACTATGACCAACAGCTCCGGAAAAATCCAGATGGCGCACGGCACCGGCGGCAGGCTCACCCGCGATCTGGTCGCGGCGGTATTTGGAAAAAAATTCAGCAATGTCATCCTCGACAGGATGGATGACGCCGCTATGCTTGAGCTTGAGGGACGGTTTGCCTTCACCACGGACGGGCACGTGGTGTCCCCCATCTTCTTTCCCGGCGGCGATATCGGCCGCCTGTCAATCACGGGCACTGTCAACGACCTGGCGATGATGGGAGCAACGCCGCTTTACATCTCGGCAGGCTTCATCATTGAGGAAGGGATGCCGCTGGCAGATCTCGAGCGGCTGGCGCTCTCGATGCGGGAGGCCGCCGGCGAGGCCGGAGTGCAGGTGGTTGCCGGCGACACCAAAGTTGTGGAGAAGGGAGCAGCCGACAGGATTTTTGTCAACACCAGCGGCATCGGCCTGATTCCGCCCGGCGTGCACATCTCGGGAGCCGGCGCCCGGCCGGGAGACGTGGTCATCTTGAGCGGCCCCATTGGCGATCACGGCATTGCCATCATCAGCCAGCGCCAAGGAATGGATTTTGACGTGGAGATAAAAAGTGATTGTGCACCGCTGGGAGGACTTGTCCGGAGGATGCTGGATGCCTCCCCTCGCCTCAACGTTCTGCGCGACCCGACCCGAGGCGGCTTGGCCGCGTCGCTGAACGAGATCGCCGCTGCCTCCCGGGTGTCGGTCGAGATCGATGAAAGCAGGGTGCCGATGCGGGCGGCAGTGCGCGCTGCCTGCGAGCTTTTGGGGCTCGACCCGCTGATGCTGGCCAATGAAGGGAAACTGGTGGCTTTCGTGGCCGCCCAGGACGCCGGCCGCGTGCTGGAGGCCATGCGCGGCAGCCCTTTGGGCGCCGAAGCGGCAATCATCGGCAACGTGCTTGGGGCAGAAGATCCTCACCTGCCGAGCGGACGCCCCTGTGTCTGTGCCCGCACTGTGATGGGAAGCCGGCGAATAATCCAGATGCCCTCCGGTGAGCATCTGCCCCGGATTTGCTAGCCGCTTAATACTTAGAACCTATCTCAAAAAGCATATTCTGCTGCGAGCAGCCTTTTGAGATAGATTCTTAAGGCGCGTTTGCCAGCGTTATCTTAACAGTGATTTTTTTGCCGCCGCGCTGAACGTCCATATTCAAAGTGTCGCCGGGCTTGTGCGAATTTAAAATTTCCGCCAGGTCGGAATCACTGGCCAGCACTTTGCCGTCAGCCGCCGTGATAACGTCGCGGGGTTTTAAGCCGTTATCGGCAGCCGCCGGCGAACCTGAAGCCACATCGACCACCAGCACGCCCTGGTTGACTGCTATTCCTAGCTGTGATGCTGTCAGTGGATCAAGCGGCTCATACGTAATCCCAATGTAAGGATGCACGACCTTTCCCGTGCTGATTAACTGCTGGGCAATCTGGCTGGCGGTGTTGATGGAAATGGCAAAACCGATGCCCTCCACCTGCCCGCCGGTTTGCGAATCGCCGGCAACAAGCGTGTTCAGGCCCACCACTTGGCCACTTAAATTGACCAGCGGCCCGCCGGAGTTGCCCGGATTTATCGCTGCGTCGGTCTGGATGACGTTGAACAGGTACGGCCCTTGAGTTGAGCTGCTGCTGACGGTGCTGGCGGGCCCCTGGACTGTCCGCCCCAGGGCGCTAATCACCCCGGCTGTGACTGTCGGGCCGCCGGGCAAAGCCAGGGCATTGCCAATCGCCACTACCCACTCCCCCACCTGAAGCTTGGTTGCGTCGCCGCTAATCTGAACAACAGCAACATCAGTGCGTGTGTCTCCCCCGACTGTCTTTCCATCAAATGAGCGCCCATCAGGCAAGGTCACCAGCAGTTTTTGCGCCCCTTCGACGACATGGTTATTGGTAATGACGTGGCCGGCCGAGTCAAAGATGACACCCGAGCCCACCCCTGTTGACACAGTAAAAGGCTGATTGAACTGGCCGGAAGCCTGCTGCTCATTGGTGATCTGGACAACAGCCGGTTTGACTTTCTGCGCTACTTGTGTGACAGCGCTCGTGAATCCGCCCCGTGGGACGGCTAGCTGGGCAGCGGCCGGCGCAGCGCTTGTTGTTACGGTAACGGTGCCGATTTGGCCGGAGCCGCAGCCCGCCACGGCCGCTAGAAAAATAGCCAGAATGCCCATAAAGGCAGG
>JAJYIM010000051.1 GCA_021790115.1 Actinomycetes bacterium
GTCCTCGGAGCAAAAAGTCCAGGGCGTACCGCAGCGGGTACGACTGCGGGCTTTTTACTCCTGCGTCCTTGCCCATCGCCTTTTCGCTCGGCCTCGCTACGAACTGCCTTTTGAGATAGATTCTAAGTTACCGGCGCTGCCGCTTTCAGCTATAATATTTCAGGTTCTATTACTTCTTATTTTTTCCCGTCATGCTGCTTAACCGCAAAAAAATAAATCGCATTGCTAAATGGTTCGCCATCGTGCTGGCTTTTGTCTTTGCCCTTAGTGGCATCTTCCTGGGAGTGGGATCCAAGGTGGGCGGCAACATTTTCGCCGGCTGCGCCCAAAACTCTTCGAGCATTTCAGCGTCAAGCTCCATAACCGACCGCGAGAAATATCTGCTGGGCCTAATTCAGAAGAATCCCAAGGACACCGATTCCATCAAGAACCTGGCCAGCTTGTATGCCGGCGACGACGTCAAGCGTTACCAGGACGCCATCAACTGGTTCAACAAGTACCTGGCGATTGTTCCCAAGGACATGACCGTGCGGCTGGAGATAGGCAGCATATATCTGAACAAGCTCAACGACCCGACCGCGGCCGCGAAGGCCTCTTCGCAAGCAACTTCGATCGATCCAACCAACGCCAACGCTTTCCTGCAACTGGGCCTGGCTGAAAAGGACGCCCTGCAGAACCAGGCGGCAATTCAGGCCTGGACCAGATACCTGCAGCTTGCCCCGGGAAGCAGTTATGCGGCTCAGATCAAGGACCAGATCAACCAGTTGGCCCACCCGGCGCAGACGGGCCCGTCGACAACCCCCGGCGCTCCGGCGCCGGCCCCTTCGCACTGATTAAAAGCAGAAAATCATCATTCGGTATTGTTGCGGCCCGCGGCAATATTTTTCCCTCTCCCGCTTTTTGTGCTATAAAGCCTACTTGCACATGGTTTTTTGCCCAACGTCCGATGCCCGGCATCCAATATCCGCCTATTAAGCTTTTTTTGCTGGTGACGAAAAAACGTGTGTTTAGGGAAACCGGCAAAACGGCTAATAACGAAGCGATGAGGAGTAAGGATTTGATTTATCCAGCATCCAGGATCCAGGATCCAGGATCCGTTTTATTCCCATGAAATTAATTGTCACAGAAAAAAATACGGCGGCCAAGAAAATTGCCGAGATTCTCGGTGGCGGCAAAGTAAAGGCGGATGCATATTACAAGATCCCCTTTTATGCTTTCGCTAATGGCGGCGGTGAAGAGTTTGTCTCCATCGGCCTGAAAGGCCATATTCTGCAGCTCGAGTACCCGCCAGAGTACTCTGACTGGCGCAAGGTGGAGCCGCGGGAGCTCATAGATGCCGACCTGGTCAAGGCTCCTTCGGCCAAATCAGTGGTGAACGCCCTAAAAAAGACCGCCAAACAGGCCAGCCGCATTGTCATCGCCACGGACTATGACCGCGAAGGGGAGCTGATCGGGCTGGAAGCGCTGGAGCTGGCGCTTGAGGCCAATCCAGAGCTGGCGGGGCATGTGCGGCGCGCCCGCTACTCGGCGCTGACTGCGGAAGAGATCCGCAGTGCGTTTGCCAATACTGTTGACCTCTCCGTTCCGCTGGCCCAGGCGGGCGAGGCCCGCCAGGATATAGACCTGATCTGGGGAGCGACTCTGACCCGTTATATCTCGCTGGCGACTTCAAGGCTGGGCAGCCAATTCCTGTCTGTTGGGCGGGTGCAGAGCCCCACCTTAAAGCTGATCGTCGAGCGGGAGCTGGAGCGGCGGGCTTTTGTGCCAGTTCCGTACTGGCAGATTTTCGCCGACCTGGCGGCGGAGGCAGGGCCCTTTACTGCCAGGCACAAGACTGAGCGGTTCCAGGACGAGGCTGTCGCGCAGTCGGCTTTGGATAAAGCCAAGTCAGCCGGGGCTGGTCTTGTCACCGGCGTAAAGGCGACACAGAAAAAGCTTCCTCCCCCAGCCCCTTTTAATACTACGGCGTACACAAAGGCGGCCACGGCGCTGGGCTTTTCTGCCGCCAGGGCAGTCCGCCTGGCCGAAGACCTTTACCTGGCGGGTTACATCAGCTACCCGCGCACCGATAACACTGTTTATCCTCAGTCCCTCGACCTGAGAGAAATCCTCGGGCAACTTGCCGGCAGCAAGGAACTAAAAGGCCATGCCGCCCAGCTGCTTCAGCGAAAGGAGCTGAAGCCGACGCGGGGCAAGAAAGAGACGACGGACCATCCCCCGATTTATCCCGTGGGCGTTCCGGCGGCGGGGGACATAGATGAAGCGCAATGGAAGATCTGGTTCCTGGTGGCGCGGCGCTTCCTGGCCACGCTGGGCGACGACGCCGTTTCCGAGACGAGCCGCATCGATCTGGACATTGGCGGCGAGCCGTTTATGCGGTCGGGGTCCCGCATCGTTGATGAAGGCTGGCTGGCTTATTATCCGTACGGGCGCAGCAAGGACGAGGAATTGCCAAAGCTCCAGGAGGGCCAGCAGGTGCAGGTGGTCAAGGTCTCCCTGGAAGCAAAGGAAACCCAGCCGCCCGGTCGCTTTGGTCAGGGGCGGCTGATAGAACTGATGGAGCAAAACGGGCTGGGAACCAAGGCGACGCGGCACAGCATCCTGCAGACGCTTTACGACCGTGGTTACATTCGCAATACTCCAACGGAGCCAACCGAGACAGGCATTTCCATGATCAGAGCGCTTGACACCTACGCCAACCTGATCACCAGGCCGGAGATGACGGCCGAGCTGGAGAAGGAAATGAGCGACATCGCCGAGTCCAAGATTACCAGGGAAGAAGTGGTGCAGCGGTCGCGGGCCTTGCTGCATGAAGCCTATGCAATGATGGAGAAAAACAAGGAGGCGCTCGCCGGTGAAATCGTCAAAGGGATTCAGGAGGACAAGCTTGTGGGCGCCTGCCCCAACTGCGACAGGCAACTGCGGGTTATCCGCTCCAAGAGAACCAAAAAGCGGTTCGTCGGCTGCGAAGGCTATCCTGAATGTTCGACCACCTATCCGCTGCCCCAGCGGGGCAGCATCATGCCTACCTATAAAACGTGCCCCGAATGCGGCTCTCCCAAGATCAAGGTGCTTACCAAGGGCCGCCGCCCCTGGGAGCTTTGCATCGATCCGGACTGTCCTACCAAAGAGGAGTACAAGATTAAGAAAACCCAAAAGCAGGGGGCTCCCTAGGGCCAATGTTTTTCATCACCTTTGAAGGAATCGATCAAAGCGGCAAATCCACCCAGCTTGATCTTCTTGCCCACGCCTTTCAGTCGGCCGGGCTTTCCTTTTTAAGCGTGCGTGAGCCCGGCGATACAGCGCTGGGCGAGGCGATCAGGAAGCTTTTGCTGGGGCCTGAGCACGGCGGCATGGACCGATGGGCAGAGACGCTTCTTTACGCAGCGGCCCGGGCGCAGCTGGTTGCGGACGTTATCAGACCTGCGTTGGCTGAAGGCAACCTCGTGCTGTGTGACCGTTACATCGACTCTTCGCTTGTTTACCAGGGAATCGCTCGCGGGCTTGGGGTCGAGCGGGTGCTGGACCTTAACATGAGCGCCACCGGTGGCTTGATGCCCGATCTCACTTTTGTTTTTCATCTCGATGTTGAATCATCACGAAGCCGGCTGGCGGGCCGCCAGGCCGGACGCGACCGCATCGAGAGCGAGCCGCTTGAGTTCCATCGCCTGGTTGAGGCCGGCTACCGGCAACTGGAGGAGAAATATCCCGAGCGAATTGTCGGCATTGACGGCAGCCTGGCGGCAAGCGAGATTCACGGGCGCGTGCTTGGCGAATGTCGCCGGCGGCTGGGAATCTAAACCCGGATAGTGGATAAAACCAAAAAATTAACTTGATAAATAGAAAATAATAGCTATAATTTTCCGAAACCCGTAACTCCAAACCCGAAACCGGTTTTCATGTTTGACGACTTGATCGGCCAACCCCACGCCGCCCGCATGCTGACGGCGGCGCTTCGCCGGGAGCGGCCACGCCACGCCTATTTGTTTGCCGGCCCCGCGGGTGCCGGCAAAAAAACAGCGGCGCTAAAGTTCGCGGCGGCTGTCTGCTGTCCGGAGAATGGATGCGGCGCCTGTGCTTCCTGCAAAAAAGCAATCAGGGGGGTTCATCCCGACATATTGACGCTGGAGCCGGCGGGTTCCCTGATTACCATCGACCAGGTCAGGTGGATCAATAGCTCGCTAAACCTGCATCCAAGCGAGAGCCGCGCCCGCGTGTTTATCATTGGCGATGCCGGCGCCCTCGGCGCAGCGGCGGCCAACGCCTTGCTTAAATCGCTCGAGGAGCCACCCCCGTTTATTTTTTTCCTGCTGTTGGCATCCCGGCCGCAGGCGGTGCTGCCCACAATTGCCTCCCGCTGCCAGATAGTCCGCTTCCAGCAGGTGCCGCCGGCTGATATTGAATCTTACCTTTTTGATAAATTCCACGTTTCTGCTACGAAGAGGGAGGCCTTTGCCCGGATTAGCGGCGGCAACCTGAAACTTGCAGAGGCTTTGTGCGCCAATGCGGAGCTGGCCGGGCGCCGGGAAAGTTACATGAGTATTGCCGCCCGGCTGGGGCGCGGCGGCTGCGAAAAAGCCGCCGCGATGGCGGCTGAGGCCGAGTCCGCCATCCTTGAGGCGGGCGCGCCGCCGGCAAAACATGATGAGGCGACAGACAGTTTTGAAGTGGGCCAGAAACGCAGTCAGCAGGACGCTCACCGCCGCGCCGGAGCAGCACAGAAACAGGAGCTGGCTCTGGCGCTGAGCCTGCTGGCGTCCTGGTATCGCGACATGACTGCAGTTGCGGCCGGCGCCAAGGACTCAATTCTGAACAAGGACTACGAGTTGGAGCTGGAGGACCAGGCGCTGCCATCCCGGCTTGACAATTACCTTCGCGCCGTCGGCGTCATCGAGAATACACGTAAAAAACTAGGCTATAATATTGACTTGGGGCTTGCTTTGCAGGCAATGTTTCATGAACTGACGGAGGTTTTATAATTTGACCGAGCTGGCTGAAATCGTGTTCCGAAACGGGGGCAAGGTCTACTCGTTTGATCCCGCCGGACTAGGCCTGTGCGTGGGTGACCAGGTGATTGTCCGCACGAGCAGGGGGATTGAGCTTGGAAAGGTTGTTGTCGCCAACCATGGAGTTCCCGAAAGCGAGATCGTCGCGCCGCTGCAGAAGGTTGTCCGCATCGCCAGCTCCAGCGATCTGGCTGCGGCCGAGCGCAATGAGAAGCTGGCTGGCCGGGCGGCGCAGGTATGTGAGGAAAAAATCCAGGAGTATGGCTTGGAGATGAGGCTGATCAGCACTGAGGTTGTTTTTGATGGCAGCAAGATCGTCCTATCGTTTTTCTCTGAGGATCGGGTTGATTTTCGCCGGCTGGTGGAGGATCTGGCCAAGAAATTCCGTACCAGAATAGAGTTCAGGCAGGTGGGCGTGCGGGACGAGGCGCGGCTTATCGGCGGGTATGGCCCCTGTGGCCGCAAGATGTGCTGCACAATGTTTGCCGGCGACCAGCAGCCCGTTTCCATCAAAATGGCAAAGGATCAGAACCTGTCTCTGAATCCAATGAAGATCTCCGGCATCTGCGGCCGCTTGATGTGCTGTCTCAAATATGAACATGAGTGCTACCGGGATTTTAAGGAGAGGGCCCCCCGGAAAGGGGTTCCGGTCAGGACCGGCCAGGGTGAGGGCACCGTGGTCGATTACTGCGTCCCCCGGGAAATGGTGATGATAGATATCGGTGAGGGCAGGCAGATCGAAGCGTCCCTGGATGAGATCACGCCGCCGCTCCAGGATAAAGGGGAAAATGAAGGCGGCGGCCGGCGGGACCGGCGGCGGCGGCGGTAGGTTTTGGACCGGAGGCCAATTGGCATGTTCGACTCAGGCGTTGGCGGGCTGACTGTCCTGCATGAATGCCTGGTGGCGATGCCGGCTGAGGATTTTATTTACCTCGGCGACAGCGGCCGCTTCCCATACGGACCCAGAACCCCGGACGAGATCAGGGAATTTGCGGGTCAGATTGCCTCACATCTCCTGGCTTTGGATGTGAAGCTGCTGGTGGTGGCGTGCAACTCGGCTACGGCAGCGGCGCTGCCTTGGCTGCAGGAGCGGCTGGACGCCGCTATTATCGGGGCAGTTTTCCCTGAGTCTGAGGTGGCCGTACAGATTACCCGCAACCGCCGCGTGGGCGTGATGGCCACGGAGGCGACCATTGCCAGCGACAGCTACCGGCGCGCCTTGTTGGACATGGACGCCGGAATTGATGTATTCTCGCAACCGTGCCCGCAGTTGGCTGCCATGATCCAGAACGGCGATGTGTCATCACCAGAAATGATAGAGGCTGTAAAAAGTTACGCGGCCCCGCTCAAAACCACCCGGGTCGATACGGTCATTCTGGGCTGCACGCATTACCCGCTGGTGACGCCGATGCTGCAGCGGATCTTTGGCAGCAGTGTGACGCTGGTTAACCCGGCACGGGAGATAGCGCAGCTGGCAGCCGCAACCCTGTGGCGCAAGGGGATCCAAAACCGGGCCGGGCGCGAAGGAAAGTATTCATTCCTCTGTACGGGCGATGTGGAATCTTTCATTAAGGTGGGGGCGCGTTTTTTGCAGATGCCCTTTGAGAACGTCAGCAAGGTTGAGATTTCCGGGCTGGAGAGGATGGGAGTGGCGTGAGCGTTTTCCTGAGACGGCAATTGTAATGGCTCTTCAGCGGCCGGACGGCCGCCCAGCCGACAGCATTAGGCCGCTAAAGTTTACTCCGGCCATTATTGAGTGGGCCGACGGCTCCGTGTTGATCGAAGCCGGCAAGACCAAGGTCATCTGCGCCGCTACCATCCAGGACGGAGTTCCTCCCTGGCTGCGGGGCCAGGGCAGCGGCTGGGTTACTGCCGAGTACAGCATGCTGCCGGCGGCGACCCCCGGGCGGAAGATACGCGAAGCCGTCAGGGGAAAGCAGGAGGGGCGGACAGTCGAGATCCAGCGCCTGGTCGGCCGCAGCCTGCGGGCCGTGGTTGACATGCGCTCCCTGGGAGACCGCACCATCTGGATCGACTGCGATGTCCTCCAGGCCGACGGCGGCACCCGCTGCGCCTCGGTTTCCGGAGCCTATGTGGCGCTCCACCTGGCCCTGGCGGGGCTGGTGGACAAGGATTACATCAAGGAGCTGCCGCTCAAGGATTCTGTCGCCGCAGTCAGCGTCGGCGTCTGGGAGGGAGAGGCAGTCCTGGACCTGGGCTACGCGGAAGACAGCTCGGCCGAGGTGGACATGAACGTGGTTATGACCGGCTCCGGCGAGCTCGTGGAAGTTCAGGCGACGGCGGAGAAGGAGGCGTTCTCCCGCGAGACCCTTGACCGGTTGCTCGACCTGGCGGCGGCCGGCATCCAGAAGATCGGGGCAGAGCAGCTTAAGACGACGGCGCGCCGGTAGGCACAGGCTTTCTGGTAGGCACAGGCTTTTAGCCTGTGCAGACACCGGGCTTGTGCGTAAATTAACCCGCCCAAAGACAGGCTAAAAGCCTGCCATCTACCAAAGCCTGCCATCTACCTACTGGTTCAACACCGTCCCCTGAACCTCGTTAAAGAACCCGCTCCAAAGCACCCGCTGCGAGGCTAAAATATTTTGCGGCGTGGCGCCGCCGGGCGAGTGGGCCTGGACTTCCACCAGGCCGCCCATGACGCCCGGGTAGCGGGGATAGGCCATCGAGCCCGGCGTTCCCTTGGGCGCCAGCGTATAAGACCCCCTGTAAACTCCCCCGATGTAAACGTCCGCAGTGACGTACTGGTTTTCCGTGTTGGCGAGCAGGACCCAGTTTACAGACCCGGGAGAGAAGTTGTCATACCAGGTCCAGTCGTAGGAAGAAGCAAGCGCTTCCGAGCGGTAGCCCGGCACTTCCTCGAATGAAGGGCCCCAGATGCTTCTCTGGGAAGCGATTACTTTGGCAGGCTGGCTGCCGCCGACGCTATCCGACCAGGCCTGTACTTCCACCGGACCTCCCATGATTCCCGGGAAGGTGGGCGTCACTTCCTGGCCGGCGGCAAGCGGTCCGGACAGGCAGCGGCGGGGGTCGCCGTTCTGGCAGCCGCCGGCGATGCTGATCTGATAATAGACAGTTGAGGCGCCGGGATTGGCCACCAGCACCCAGTTCTGGGCGCCGGCGCTTTTGTTGTCGTACCAGGTCCAGTAATAATCACTGGAGAGCTCCGAGTACTGCCCGGCGGGAATGCCTCCCACCTCATTAAAGGCGGCGCCGTTTCCGGTTGTCACGCGCTGGGAAGCAATGACATTCTCGGGGGCGCCCGGCGA
>JAJYIM010000019.1 GCA_021790115.1 Actinomycetes bacterium
GGACGCAGGAGTAAAAAGCCCGCAGTCGTACCCGCTGCGGTACGTCGAGGACTTTTTGCTCCGAGGACGCCGCCCATCGACTTTGCAGCCGGCCGCAGCAGAATGCGTCTACCGGGATAAGCTCTTAGCTTTCAGGACTCACGCACAGCCGCCAGAATCTCACTGCCGCCGTTTGCGTACACCCTCTTGGCCAGCGTCTCGCCCAACTGCTCGGCTTCTGCAGCCGGCCCTTCGATGTAGTCGCGCACGGCGCTGGCGCCGTCGAGGGAACCAAGGTAGGCGCTCAGCGACAGCCTGCCGCCCTCTACCCGGCCGTGGGCGCCAATCGGCACCTGGCAGCCGCCCTCCAGCCATCGCATCAGCGCCCGCTCGGCGCGCACGCAGGCCGCCGCCGCCTCGTCATTGTGAACACGGATCAGCTGGCTGACAGGGGCATCATCCCTGCGCACTTCGATGGCGATCACGCCCTGTCCCACCGCCGGCAACAGCTCGTCGAGGGAAAAATAAAACGCGATCCGCTTATCTTTCTCAAGCCTCTTTACGCCTGCCGCCGCCAGAATGGTGCCGTCAAGGCCCTGCTCTGATATTTTCCTGATCCTGGTATCAACATTTCCTCTTATGTCAACGATATTCAGGTCGGGCCGCAGCGAGAGCAGCTGTGAGCGGCGCCGCAGGCTGCTGGTGCCAATCTTGCCACCGGCAGGAATCCCCTTAAGGCTGCCGGCGCTGCCGACAAAGATGTCGCGGGGGTCCTCGCGGCTACCGAAAGCGCCAACAATGAGGCCGTCAGGCAAAACCGTGGGCAGGTCCTTGGCGCTGTGCACGGCCATATCAATCTCGCCTTCAAGCAGGGCTGTCTCGATTTCCTTGACAAAAAGGCCCCTGTCGCCGATCCCGGCCAGGGGCGAGTCCAGGATCTTGTCGCCGGAGGTGGTTATTTTCCTGATCTTGACCGAAAGGTCAATATTGTTTCTTTGCAGCGTCCAGGCCACCTGACGCGCCTGAAACATGGCCAACTCACTGCCGCGGGTGCCAATCACCACACCCCTGGCGCTCTCAGTGCTCATCTTTCTCCAAGTGATGCAGCTGCCGGGCGCCTTCTGCTGTTTTTTTATGTCCGTTCAATTTAAACAGGCGCCGCATTGATTCCACGTACAGGTAACCGCCACGCTCATTTGAGGCCCGCTTCAGCTCAACCGTGGGCTCGTGCAATATTTTGTTGACGATGCCGGCGGCCATCGCTTCGATGCGGTTCCTGTCCTTTTCAGAGAGGTTACCGTCAAACCTGGCCAAGGCCTTCGCCACTTCCGCCTGCCTGACCGCCTCGGCCATTTCCCGCAGCGCCGTGATTGTCGGCACCACATCCAGGCTCGCAAGCCACTGGCTGAAATTCTCCACTTCCTGATTAATAATTTTCTCCGCCTTTTCCGCTTCCTTGGCGCGGGCGACGGCATTCGCCCGGGCCATCTCGTTCAAATCATCAATATCAAACAGGAAGGCGTTGTTGACATCGTTGACGCCGGGGTCGATGTCACGGGGAACCGCGATATCAATAAAGAAAATCGGCAGATTGTGGCGGCGGCGCAGAGCGCGCTCGACCTCGCCCTTGCGCAGGACATAGTGGGGCGAGCCGGTCGAGCTGATGACGATATCGGCCAGCGGCAGGTAATCAACCAGGTCGTCATAGGGGATGGCTTTGCCATGGAACTTGTCCGCCAGCGCTTCGGCGCGGCTGAGCGTGCGGTTGCCCACCAGGATTGTGGCGATCCCCTGGGAAAGCAGGTGGGTGGCAGTCAGTTCGCTCATCTTGCCGGCGCCCAGCAACAGGACCGCCTTTCCTCCCAGATCCTCAAACACTTTTTTGGCCATCTCCACAGCCACAGATGACACCGAAACAGGATTCTCGCCAATCGCGGTTTCGGTCCGGATGCGTTTGCCCACTTCCAGCGCATGCCGGAACAGCCGGTTTAAAAGAACGCTGGTGCTTTCCTGTTTGTGCGCCAGGCGGTAGGCGTCCTTGATCTGCCCCATGATCTGGGCTTCGCCGACAACCATGGAGTCAAGGCTGCCGGCCACCCGGTAGAGATGGCGCACGGCGCCATCCCCCTCGTGAAAATATGAACACTCTTCCAGTCCATCAACAGGGACTTCGCCAATCAGCGCCAGCGACGCCAGGATTTCCTTTTGGCCGGCCTCCGGCCGCGCGGCCACTACATACACCTCCGTGCGGTTGCAAGTGGAAAGCGGAACTATCTCCAGCACACCATTTCCGTCAAGGAGCCGTCGCGAGAGCGCCCCGCACTTCTCCTCGCTTAAGGAAACCTTTTCGCGCAGCTCGACGGGAGCTGTCTTGTGGTTTATGCCAAGTACCGCGAGATGCATTTGTCGATCTCCGCCTGGGCGGCTGTGTCGCCGCCGGCTTTAAGCGCCGCGGCCAGGTCCAGCGCCGCCAGCTCGGTCAGGCACTTCTGCTTTTCTTCCTTGTTGTGAATTTGGCTCAGAACCCGCCGGCGCGCCTTTCCCCACAGCTCCAGCGCCCGGCCCCACTGCTCCGGAAACTGCTCCTGAAGCTGCCGCCGCAGCCGCCGGGAAAGGGCCGGCAGCTCCCCGCCGGTGGATACGGAAATCATCAGCTCTCCGCGCCGGATGACTGAGGGAACGTAAAAATTGCACTGCCCGGGCTTGTCAACCATGTTAAGCAGCATGTGCCTGCCGCGCGCTTCTTCCTCTACAGCGCGGTTGGTGGTGTCGTCGTCGGTTGCGGCAATCGCCAGGAAGGCGCCACCCAAGTCGCCCCAGCGGTAAGGACGGGCCACATATTCAAACCGTCCATGCAGCCCGGTAAACCCATCATCAAGCACGGGAGCAATCACCTTTACCTCAGCTTCGCACTCCAGCAGGCTTTCAGTTTTGCGCAGCGCCACCCGGCCGCCGCCGACGATCACGCAAAGGCGGCCGCCTACCTTGAGGTTGACAGGATAAAGAGCCATCGACCCTTCCTAGGCAGAAGCATAGGTATGAAGACCCGACAGCAGGTAGTTAACTCCAAGGTAGGTAAATAGCACAATAACTATGCCGAGCACGGCAATCACAGCAGAGTGGCGCCCCCGCCATCCCCAGGTTAGCCGGGTATGGAGATAGGCGCCGTAAAACAGCCAGGTAATCAGCGACCAGGTCTCCTTGGGATCCCAGGACCAGTAACGCCCCCATGCCTTGTCGGCCCAGATGGCGCCGGTGATGATGCCAATCGTGACCATCGGGAAACCAAAAGCGATCGCCCTGTAGCTGACCTCGTCCAGAACGTCAAGCGAAGGCAGGCGCCTGGCAAACCCCGGCTTGGAAGCGCCTTTGCCGGCCAGAAACCCGAGCAAGACGCCAATCGCCAGGCCGATGCCGCCGCCGCCAATGATTTTGATGATATCGGTGCCGGAATACTGGTTTGAGTGCTCCTTGGTGACCGGGTCGACGATGTCCAGCGGATGGGCCCAGACCCCGAAGCCCAGCCAGAGGCCGACAGCGAGGCCAAGCACAGAGAACATGATTACAAAGGCGATCACCACATTCTGGTAATGCTTTTTGAGCAGGTGCTCCTGGATGATATAGAAGAATCCCGCCCCGAACGCCAGGGCAAAGAAACCATAGGAAAGCATGGCGATCGATACGTGAATCCAGAGCCAGTAGCTCTGCAGGGCCGGCACCAGCGGGTTGGGCCCCTTGTTCAGCACCAGGGCGATGCTGGCAATGATAAAGGCGGTCGGGACCACGACGGCGCCGGCCGCCCGGATCGCGTATATCCTCTCCATGATCAGGTAAAAAAGAACAATGCCCCAGCTAAACACGGCCAGCGACTCATACGAGTCGGACATGGGGGCGTGGCCTGAATCAACCCACCGGAATATCAGCGCCATCGTATGGGCAAACAGGCCCAGCACCAGCAGCATTGTCCCCAACTGGCCGGCCTTCTGGCTGTTTGAGATCAGATGCCAGATATATACGCCGCTGGCCACCAGGTACGTAAGAACAGTGACTATAAATAAGATTTCCTCAAGCTTAACTATCATCTGCCCCGGCCTCCTGCCCTATTCTCAATTTAATGTCAGCGGTTATGCGTTCAAAGTCGCGCTTGAATCCCAGCTTGGACCGGTTTGTCCGGCCACCGATCAGCAACCGGCCTGACTTGCCCAGCTTCAGCCAGATCCGCCGGTGCGGGAAATAAAGAGCCAGCGTGATTGACCCCATCATCAGAAAGGCGCCGATGTAAACCAGCGTCTTGCCAGGGTAGTGATTCACTTCCAGGATTGACACCACGGTCCCGTCGCTGGATTGATTAAAGCTGGCCTGATAAAAATTGATGCCATTAAGTTCAAGCGGGTCATTGACCTGAATTGTCTTCCTTTGGATTGATTTCCCGTTTTGGAAAATCTCCAGGTCGGTGGAATACAGCGACGGACGCAGGTCAAAAGGCTGGCCGACGATATTGCCGCCGTCATTGATGTCCCTGACCACGGTCCCGTCCATCAGCTGCCTGACCTGCACGGTGCGGCCGTCATCAAGCAAGGCCTTGCCGACGAATTGCATATCGAAACGATGGTTCTCAACCTGCATATTTGAGTGGGGGACATTGACAAGCTGCCCATTTGGAACCGAAAGCGTGTAGTCGAAACCAAAGAGGCCGCCCAGGACGGCGCCGGCGGCGATCAGTAAAAAACTCAAATGAAAAGAGACGGAGGCCAGGCCGGAGAAACGGCCCTTCTGCGCCAGCATCGACCCTGTCTTGCCTGTTTTAATGCGGTAATGGCGCCGGCGCAATACTTCGGCGGCGGCCGCTACGCTGCTGCCGCCGGCAAAGGACTCCGCCAGCGGCTGGTTGGCAACAAAAGCATCCTTGACGTCAATGCGGGGCTTGAAGACATGTTTGACGGTCGTGGGCAGCCGGTTAAAGATGCAGGCAGACAGGCTGAGGACAAGCAGGCCGAGTACAGACAGAAACCACCACGAATAGTACATGTTGAAAAGACCAAGCGTGTTGTAAAAATCATATAAGGGGCTTTTGGGCCAGTCCGAATTTAAGACATCCTGTCCTTGCGGCAGGATGGTTCCGATGATCGAGAGAATGGCGATGACAAACAGCAGCGTCAGCGCCAGCTTCATGGAAATCAGAAAATGGAAAATCCTTTTCCCCGCGGAAAGCTGGGGTTTCGAGGCTTTCTTGGGCAGAGCAGCTATATTTTCAGAATTTGCTTCTTGCAAGGAGCTAACCGGGAACGGGCGCCCGCAAGTAAGAGGCGCGGCGCCGCCAGCCGGCGGCACGGGACGGTGCACGCACATCTGCCAGTGACAACGGAGGAATCTCACGCAGCGAACGCTGCGCCGTATTCCAGGAAGCACAAAAACCTGCTGCCATAAATGTAAACCCGTGACGCTTGGATGAACAATGTTCCCCACCCGGCCGCGGCAGTTTCCTTTCTGGCGCTGCGGCTGCGAACCCTTGTCCGGCGGTTCTTCCCAAGAACTTGAGGAATAATAGAACCTTGATTATTATGCGCTTCATCTTGCTGAAATTCAAATGCAGTTTCCCGCTTGGGCAGGCGGCTGGTGATACCTGCCCGGGTAAATAAACCGGACGGGCCCTAACGCCGTCGAGCCCGGCGCTATTCAACAAAATATTTCATGCTGATTTTTTTAAATTCGCGGCTGCTGAAAAGAAGCTCATAAATTCCGACTCCTACCTCCCCGGACAGCCGGGCGGCAACCCGCTCGCATTCCTCAGCGCTGGCGCCATGAATCATGGCGAACAGGTTAAAATTCCATTTTTCCGCCCGGGGGCGTTGGTAACAGTGGCTGACTTCATCGGCTGCGGAAAGCGCCCGCCCGACTTCTTCGGCGCGCTCTTCCGGCACGTCCCAAGCGCTCATGGCATTGGCGGTGTAACCCAGGCGCTGGTGCCGCACCATCGCCCCAAACCGGCGGATAGTTCCATTCTGCTTCCACTGCGCCACTGTGGCAAGGACTTCTTCCGGCGCCATCTCCGCCTCAGCCGCAACAGCGGCAAACGGTCGCGGAGACAGAGGAATGCTCTCTTGCAAGAGCCTCACGAGCCGTTGCTGCCGCCCGCTTAAACTCTTGTCATCATTTATTATGCCATTATTCGGATTCATCATCACCGTTTATTCATCAATCACCGGCAAGTCAACCTGAATTTTAAACAGCCGCGTCGCCGGCAGGTCCAGGATGGGCCCAACGCCGGCGGCATCCTCAATCTCGCTGAGTATCTCCCGGATGCGGGCGCGGCTGGGGGCAATCAGCGTAAACCAGACATTGTAATAGTGGTTGCGCTCATAATTATGCGTGACGTTGTGGTAGGAATTGATCGCCGCGACCGCGGCCGCGAGTTTTTCCGGCGGCACGTGCGCGGCGCAGAGGGTGCTGGTGTAACCAAGCCGGCGCGAGTCAAAGGACGCTCCCAGGCGGCGGATCTCGCCCGATTCCATGATGGCCCCGATCCGCCCGATCACTTCGTCCTCGCCGATGCCAAGTTTATCGCCGATGACGGCGTAGGGGCGGTCGGTGATGGGAAAATCCGCCTGTATTAAAGTTATCAGCTTTTTGTCGGTTTCATCCATGGCTAAGTTTCGAGTTTCAAGTCCCTTCGTTCATGTTTGGCCTGGAGCCTCGAGCTATTTCTTCCTCGCCTTTGGCTCATAGATGCAGTACGGCTCTTCTGCGAGGTAGTCCCCAGTCACTTCGTATGCGCGGGCGCGGCAGCCCCCGCAAAAGCGGCGGTACTCGCAGTAGCCGCACCGGCCGTGATAGCCGTCCAGGTCCCGCATCTGCTTAAATACCGGCGAGTTAAGCCAGACATCGCCAAAAGTTTGCCTGTTTAAATCGCCGCAGCTAACGTCAAGGAAGCCGCAGATTCTGACCTCCCCCCGGTAAGAGATAAAGCAAAAACCCTGGCCGCCGAGGCAGCCCTTGCTGACGGCGTCCATGCCGTGCGTCTCTACCGTGACTTTCTCGCCGTCCGCATGGGCGCGCTGCCGCAATATCCGGTAATAATGAGGGGCGCAGGTAGGTTTGAAATTAAGCGGCAGCTTGCCCCGCTGGTCATAGACCCAGTTGAGCGTCTCCTCGTACTGTTCCGGGGAAAGTTCCTGATCGGCCAGTTCCTTGCCCCGCCCGGTCGGCACCAGCAGAAAAGGGTGGAAGGCTACCGCCCCCAGGTCAATCGCCAGTCTGAGAATATCCGGCAGCTCGGCTAAGTTTACTTTTGTCACAGTTGTGTTAATCTGGAATTCAATTCCCGCCTTTTTGGCCGCCTCGATTCCTCTCATAACTTCATCGAAGGCCCCGCCCACCCGGCGAAAATCGTCGTGCGTTTTGGCGGTGGCGCCGTCAATGCTGAGCGAGATGCGGTCAATTCCTGCTTCCTTGAGCCGCTTGGCGCTCTGCTGGTCAAGGAGCGTGCCACAGGGCGACATCACCATTTTCAGGCCTTTCTCCGTCCCGTAACTGGCAATCTCATAAACGCTTTCGCGCATCATCGGATCGCCGCCGGTAAGGATTACAATCGGCCGGCCCGTTTCCGCAATCTCATCAATCACGCGAAAACATTTTTCGGTGGAAAGCTCGCCGGGGTAAGGCCCCTTGTCGGCGGCGGCGCGGCAGTGGCGACAGGAGAGATTGCACCGGCGGGTGACTTCCCAGGCAACTAGGCGGATGGTAGATGGTGGATGGTAGATGGTAGACTTTGAATGGTCTTTGGATCTTTGAAAATGAGCTGCCATATCTGCCATGTAATTCTGTAAAAAGCCTGTTTGATGCTTACTCAAGATTTCCCGGCTGGGTGGGCCATTTGCCCACTCGCCCCGAAAGGCTTATCCAGTATCTGCCATCCGCCATCTAGCATTCGCTTTTAGATCTCCTCATCTGTGAGATAGCAGGCGGGGTCGGGCGCCCAGGGGTCGTTGTAAACCAGGTCGGCGCGCACGCGCAGGGCGCCGCCGCAGGCGCCAAACCATTTACACTGCCGGCAACGGCCGTGAATGTGGCCGGCGCGGTCCTTCAGCCCCGCCATCAGCGGGTCGGACGTGTCCATCCAGATCTCGCTAAAGGGACGCTCGCGCACATTGCCAAAGCTGTAATGCATCCAGAACTGGTCCGGGTGCACGTTTCCCTTAAAGTCAATGTCGCCAAAGCCGACGCCGGAGCTGTACATGCCGCCGCCGTTCCACTCCAGCAGCCGCATCACCGCCTGGGCGCGCTCTGGCGCTTCAGCGAGCAGCTTCATGTAGAGGTAAATGCCGTCCACGTGATTATCGACGGTGAGAATGTCCTTCTCCAGGCCGCGGTCATGCATATCCTTGGTGCGCGCCAGAATGATGTCCAGGGCGTCGCGGGTTTCTGCGTGGGTGAGGTCATCGCTCTCCTTGCCCCGGCCCGAATAGACAAGATGGTAGAAACATGCCCGGTCGATCCCCTCCGCCTCGATGAAATCAAAGATCCGGTTCAGGTCAGTGTAATTGTGGCGTGTCAGCGTCAGGCGCAGGCCCACCCGTTGCCCCGCCTCCTTGCAGTTGCGGAAACCGCCCATTGCCTTGGCGAACGCGCCTTTTTGCCCGCGGAAAGCGTCATTGATGTCACCAATGCCGTCCAGGCTGATGCCGACATAAGTGAAACCGAGGTCCTTGATCCGCCGTGCCACTTCTGGGGTAATCAGGGTTCCGTTGGTTGAAAGTGTGGGCCGGATGCCGAGCGTGACCGCGTGCCCGGCCAGCTCGAACAGGTCCTTGCGCATCAGCGGCTCGCCGCCGGAAAAAAGCAGCGCCGGGATCTGGAAGCGGGCCAGGTCCTCGATCAGCGCCCTGCCTTCTTCGGTGCTGAGCTCGCCCTCGTACTTCCTGGCCTCTGAATCCGTGTAACAATGAACGCATTTGAGGTTGCAGGTGCGGCTGGTGTTCCAGGCGACCACCGGGCGGCGCTCGGCCGCGGACCTGGGCCGCCGCGGAATATAGGGCGCGCCCGACATCTCCTTCCCCTTGTGCCCACGCCCGTAGCGGAGGGAGTCCGCGGGGGTATCACGGTCGCAATAAAGACGGGTGATGTCAATCATGCCATATCTTTCTCAAAATCCGGGCCGGGCCACTGCCCGCGGCTAACTGCCGCCGCCGGCCCAGGCGGTGAGCGCCTGCACCAGCCCCGGGATCGTAAACTTCTCCGCCACGATATCGACGCGCAGGCCCAGCTCTTTAGCAGTGCCTGCGGTTACCGGCCCAATGCAAGCAATGGCCAAACCCGCGGGGAGGCTGGCAAAGTCCAGCCCGTTGAGGAGCTTCACGAAGTTTTTAACCGTAGATGAGCTTGTAAAAGTAATGATATCAATTTCTCCGGCGGACAGCATACGTTTCATTTCATCCACGCCGGCTTCTTCCAGAACTGTCTCGTAAGCGGTGACAACTTCTACTTCGGCGCCGGCCGCCGCCAGCCGCTCCGGCAGCACTTCCCGCGCTTCCCGGGCCCGGGGAATGAGCACGCGCCTGCCTTTCACACCAAGCTTGAGCAGCCCCTCAACGACCGCCTCGGCGCGGTACTCGGAAGGAACAAAGTCCGGCTTCAGCCCGCGGCGCTTTAGCGCCGCCGCCGTCGCCGGGCCGATGGCTCCCAGGCGCATCCCTTTCAGGTCACGGACATCGCCCTGACGCTCCAGGCGCTGGAAAAACTTGTCCACGCCATTGACGCTCGTAAATAAAATCCAGTCAAAGGCAGGCCCGCCGGCCGTCATCAGCCTGCCGATAGCGGCGTCAAGCTCCGCGCAACCATCTGCCGGCGGCGCCACCCTGATGGTGGGAAACTCGACCGGCAGCGCCCCCGCATCCGCCAGCGCCCGCACCAGGTCGCTGGCCTGACCGCGCGAGCGGGTGACCACAATGCGCCGCCCAAACAGCGGCCGGTTTTCAAACCAGCGCAGCTGGCTGCGCAGCGACACAACCTCGCCAACAATAGTGATCGCGGGCGCCTGAAAACCTCTTTCCCTGACCAGCTCAACAATATTTGCCAACGTGCCCGTCAGCGTTTCCTGCCTGGCGGTAGTGCCCCAGCGGACCAGCGCCACAGGTGTTGCTGCGGGGCGCCCGTGCTCCACCAGGTTCTCAACAATGTAAGGCAGATTCTTGACTCCCATCAGGAAAACCAGGGTGCCCACTCCGGTTGATATTTTATCCCATCTGATTGTGGATTCGGCCTTGGCGGGATCTTCGTGGCCGGTAATAAAAGCAACATCAGTTGTCAAGCCGCGGTGGGTCACCGGAATGCCGGCATAGGCGGGAACGGCATAAGCCGAGGAAATGCCGGGAACGACCGCGAAAGAAACTCCGGCCTGGCGAAGCGCCAGCGCCTCTTCGCCGCCGCGGCCAAAAATAAAGGAGTCGCCGCCCTTCAGCCGCGCCACCACCTTGCCGGCCAGGCCTTTGTCCACCAGCAGCTTGTTGATATCTTCCTGCTGCATGGTATGGTCGCCGCCCTGCTTGCCTACGTAGATCATCTCTGCTTTGGGACCGGCGTAACCAAGCAAATCCTTGCTGGCCAGGTAATCGTAAACAACGACGTCGGCCGCCTGGAGGCATTCGACCCCCCTGAGCGTAAACAGCCCGGGGTCGCCGGGCCCGGCGCCGATCAAAAAAACTTTACCGGCTGGTTTCATAAACTCCCATTTCTTTGTTCAGGGACAGAGTTTTAGTATCTCATCCGGCTTTTCGAAATAGAAGTCCGGCTCCAGCTCCTTCAGGCGCTGGGGCGGGAAGATGCCCCAGCCGACGGCGGCCGTCCGGACGCCGGCGGCCTGCCCGGCTTTAATGTCAAAGGGGCTGTCGCCAATATAAATTGTCTCACCCGGGGCTGCGGCCAGGCGGCGCATGGCCAGCATCAGCGGCTGCGGATGCGGCTTGTGGAAATCGGTGTCGTCGGCCGAGACCACCGTGTCAAAGTAATCCTCGACGGGAATGGAGCGAAACGCCATATTGACGGTGTCGCGGCTCTTGGAGGTAACAACTGCCAGGCGGGCACCCCTTTGGCTCAGCGCTCCCAGGAGATCCCCCACCCCCGGGTAAGGCCGGATAAGCTCGTCATGGTGGCTGTGGTTGAAGCGGCGGTAAGTCTCGTACAACTGCTTGGCCTTCTCGGCGCCCAACTGCTCCATCTGCGTCATCAGCGGCTGCCCGACATTGGCCATCAATATCTCGTCAGGCAGCTGCCGCCCCAGCACCTCGCGGCTGGCGTGCCGGAACGACTCCCGGATCAGGTCGATGGTATCAACGATGGTGCCGTCCAGATCAAAAAGAAACGCGCGAAAACACTTGTCGGCAAGATTCAAAAACACCTCAAATTGCTTCTGATCCGTCCGCGACCAGCCCGTTTAAGTCCCAGTCGCGAATGATCTCCATCCCCGTCAGGTTGGTGAGGGCAAAATGAATCGGCGTCACTGATATTTTTTTCTGGCTGAGGGCATGGAAATCAGTGCCTTCCTCCTCGTGATAGGACGGGTCGTCTCCATAAATAAGAAAGCGGCGGCCCCCCGCCGGGCCGGTTCCTCCCGTTTCTTCCACCAGCTGGTCCCTGTAAATGCGCTTTCCCAAACGGGTAACCTCGGCGCCTTTAAGCTCCCCGCCCGGCAGGTTGGGAGCATTGACATTAAGCAAAATTGTGCCGGGAAAGCGGTTCTCCTCGATCTTCCTCGCCATCCGGGCCGTAAACGCCGCCACAGGCTCAAAGCAGAAACGGCCCTCGCCGGCGGACGACCGCCAGCCGCCCGGGCGCTCTATGGAAACGGCGATAGCCGGCAGGCCCAGCATGATGCCCTCAAACGCGGCGGCCACGGTGCCAGAATAGGTAATGTCGTCGCCCAGATTCGGCCCCAGGTTAATGCCGGAAACAACGATATCCGGCTGCCATCCCAGAAAGCCGAGCGCCGCCAGGCGGACGCAGTCAACGGGGGTGCCGTCAACAGAAAAGCCGCTGCTGCCATCCGGAAACGGCGTCTCAACGACATTCAGCGACTGTCCCACGGTGATGCTGCGGCCAATGGCGCTGCGGTTCTGGTCCGGCGCGATTACCGCAACCCGGCCGCATCCATCCAGCGCCTGCTTGACGGCAAACAGGCCGGCCGAATCAATTCCGTCATCATTTGTTACAAGTATTCGCAAGGGGCTATCGCCTTAAGAACCGGCGGCCGCCTTCTTCTTGGGCTCCTTGCTTTTCTTTTTTGGCTTCTCTTCAGACGTACTCTTGGGTGGGGAACGCTCGCCGTAATCAGTTGAATAAAACCCACTGCCCTTGAAATGAACGGCAACGGGATGAAAGAGGCGGGTGACCCGGGCTCCGCATTTCTCACATTTTCTGACAGCGTCTTCGGAAACGCTCTGCAGCTTCTCAAACTGGTGCCCGCACTTGAGGCACCGGTATTCATAAATAGGCAACTTGTAGTCAATCCTCCTTTCGCGCAACGGACCAGGCTGAATAATTAAGCGGCGGGGAAATGGCCTGCCGGATAAAACTAGTCAGGCTCCAAGCCAACGTTGAAATTATACACTAATCGAGTTGCGAGTTCCGAGTTTTGGCTTTTGCCGCCGGCCGCCGCAGCACATGCCTATCGAAACAGGCATCCGCGCCAGGGGGTTCTTTTAGGCCGGCGTCGAATAAAAAACAACAGAGCGGGAATAGTGATAGGCGACGCGGTTTTTGCGGTGGCAAACAGTGCCTTGAATATAGTAAGATTCTCACGGAATTTGCCTGCAGCTTGCGCCGGCATGTCTGGAAGGAAACTTCAAGGCCTTTCAACCTTGGCAAATAATTGATATATGAAAGTTGCACTCGTATCTGAGTATTATTATCCCCTGCTCGGAGGCATTACCGAGCACGTGCACAACCTTGCCGGCGCCCTGAGCAAGCGGGGTCACGATGTTACCGTGATCACACATAATCTCAAGCCGCGGAAGCACCATCATTATCCGCACGGGCCCGCGGCCTTCTCCGTGGTCAGATTCGGGAAAGGCATTCCCATTTACTCGAACGGCTCGATTGCCCGCATCACGGTAGGCAAGCGGCTGGGTTCTGACCTGGGCAGCTTTTTTGAGCAGGAGCAATTTGATGTCATTCACGCCCACTCGCCGCTGACGCCCATTTTGCCGGTGGTCGCCTTGCGGAAATCGAACGCCCCTGTGACAGTGGGCACTTTCCACACTTACTTTGACCGCAGCCGCGGCTATTCCTGGCTGCAAAAAAAGGCCGCCCGGCACATGGAGATGATGGACGCAAAGATTGTGGTTTCCCAGGCATGCGTGGAAGCGCTGTCGCGCTACTTCAACACCGATTACAACATTATCCCCAACGGCGTCGATCCTGATTATTTCAGCCCCGATGCGCGCGGAATTCCCGCCTTTGACGACGGCAAGCTCAACATCCTGTTTGTGGGCCGTTTTGATCCCCGCAACGGGCTGCGCACCATGATAGAAGCATTCAAGATTGTCAAGTCAAGCTTTGATAACTGCCGCCTGATTGTTGTTGGCGACGGGCCACTCAGGCCCTATTACCGCTCGCTTGTCAGCAAGAAGCTGGCAGAAGACATTCACTTTGCGGGGCTGGTCAACGGCGGCCGGCCGCATTATTATTCATCCGCTGACATCTTCTGCAGCCCCTGCACCAAGGCGTCTTTTGGGGTAGTGCTGCTGGAGGCGATGTCGTCGGCCAAGCCAATTGTCGCATCAGATATCAACGGCTACCGCATGGTGATGGAAGACGGCAAGCAGGGGCTCCTGGCTGGGGAAAACGAGCCGGCGGCCTTTGCCGAGGCCCTGCTCAGGCTTCTGAAGGACCCCGATTTGCGCCTGCGCATGGGCAGCGCGGGGCGGGACACTGTGCTGGCCAAATACTCCTGGGAGCTCGTTGCCGCCCAGGTTGAGGCGCTTTATCTGAAGCTGCAAAACCGCGGTGCGGAATGCGAAACTGCGGCTGCCGCCGGCGAAATGGCCTGCGCCCTTCAGTGACTAAAAAAGAGGCCCTGACGGCGCTCGCCTCCCTGGCCGGCGGGGCGGCCCTGGCCCAGTCCGGCGCCGCCCGCCTGCTTTGGAAAAGAGGACGCCGCCGGCCGGCGGCAGTGACGCTTGCCGCGGGCGGAGTTGCCGACGCCTTGTTTCTGTACTCCTTCCTCGTGCCAAATTTTCCGCTGGGGGGGCGTGTGTTTTACCGCGGCAAGCTGGACGGAAACTCAGTAGCGCTGACATTCGACGACGGGCCCCGCCCCCCGTTTACCGGACAGGTTCTCGACGTGCTGAAGCAGGAAGGAGTGCGGGCCACTTTTTTCGTGCTCGGTGAGAATGCGCTGCGCTATCCGGAAGCGGTCAAGCGAATGGAAGCTGAAGGCCACCGGGTGGCAAGCCACGGCATGGATCACGACATTCTCATGTGGGCCCGCCCGTGGCAAGCCAGGCTGCAACTGGCGGTGGCTTCCCAGGCGCTTGCAGCGGCAGGCGTTAAAGACCCGGCGCCTCTGTTTCGCGCTCCGCATGGCTGGCTGAGCCCGGCTGCCCACCGGGCCGCAACTGGCGCCGGCTACCGCGTTGTCGGCTGGACCAAGGGAGTCTGGGATACGGCAGCACCGGGAACAGACAAAATCGTCTCCCGGACTACCGAGGTGCTCCGGCCGGGGAGCATCCTGCTCCTTCACGACGGCTGGCGCGGCTTCCAGGAAGAAGACCGCTCGCAAACGGTGGCGGCGCTGCCAGGCATTATCAGCCTCGCCCGCCGCCGCGGCCTCGACTTTGTCACCGTGGAAGAAATGATGCACGAGGCAGGTCCCCGTTGAATTCGATAAAGAAAGTGATCCGGTTCTGGGCCCGCCACTGGCTGCTTGTGATCCTGGTGGCGATACTCGCCTATGCCCTTTGGCAACGGGTGAATTACAGGGAGCTTTTGTCAACGTTCGCCGGTGTCTCCTGGATCTTTGTCGGGCTGGCCATTCTTGCCAATCTGGCCTCGATCTTGCTCAAGGTCGCCAGTTGGAAAATCATCTTTGATTTCAGCTTCAGGAGCGTGCGGGGGTGCTGGCGCGACCTGACCTCATCACTAATGATCGGCTTTTTGGTCAACGCGCTGGTGCCGGCGCGCATGGGTGAGCTGGCGCGGGCCTACGTCATCAGCCGCCGCCAAACACTGAACGGCCACCAGGTTTCCCGCTCGACCGTGTTTGGCACTATCGTCCTGGAGCGCGTTTTTGACGGCTTCGCGCTGGCGATGATCATCATTTACGGGATAACGCGGATGGACTTGCCGGGCTGGGCGGACCGGGGCGCCATCGTGCTGCTGGCGGTCGCGATTTTCTTTGCCGGGGCCCTGGTTCTGCTGGAAGCAAAGCGGGAAAGCATCGTCCAAAGCGCCGCCGCCGCCGAGGCAAATTACCGGGAGCATCACCCCTGGCGAAAAAAGCAGATGGCGCGCCTGAAAGGGGTGCTGGCGCGTTTTAGCGAAGGCCAGCAGGTGCTGCGCAGCCCCGGCCGGGTCATTGCGATCCTCTGCACGACCACGGCTTCATGGATGTCGCAGCTGACCGCGGTCTATCTGTCGCTGAACGCTTTCCACCTGGGGTTTACCGGTTTTCTGGGAGCTTTGCTTTTGCTCATCCTGATCAACGTGGCCGGAGCCCTGCCGGCAACTCCGGGCAACATCGGCATCTTTCAGCTGGCAACCGTGATACCGCTAACCATCACTTACGGGTCGGCGCCCGCGGGCCAGCAATGCCTCCCGGATATTAAATGCATCAGCGAATCCACGGCGCTGGCCTTCTCCATCGGCTTGCAGGCAATCGAGGGATCGATCGGCCTGGGCGTGGGCAGCGCCTTCCTGCTCAGGGAAGGACTAAACCTCAAACAGGTCAAGCGCGAGAGCATCAGGAAAATCGAGGAGTAGCTTCAACCAGAGCCATTTCTAAGAATCTACCTCAAAAGACAGTCCGCAGCAGAATATACCTTTTGAGATAGATTCTAAAGGATATTTGCCAAGATGCGCCAAATCACATACTATCACTTAACCCCATGCGCGGTTAAATGCACACAAAAAAGGGAAGTTTCTTTTTCAGTTACAGTTCCGAAACCGTCAAAAGCTTCTTTTATGCTGCCGGTTAATGCAGAACAGAAAAAAAGTCTATGCGCGTAGGCATCCCCAGATCGCTGCTTTATTATAAATACCTTCCTTTCTGGAAAACGTTCCTCACCGGGCTGGGGCTGGAAGTGGAAACATCTCCCATGACCAACAAGAAGATTCTCTCCAGCGGGGTCAAGATCGCTGAGAACGAGCTTTGCGTTCCGGTCAAGGCTTTTTACGGACACTGCGCCGCGCTTAAGGACAAAGTCGACGCCCTGTTTGTGCCACGGGTAGTCTCCGTTGAGGAGAGGGCCTACACTTGCCCGAAGTTCCTCGGCCTGCCGGACATGATTGCCGCCGCCGCGGACAGCATGGGCCTGCCGCCACTGCTGACGCCGAAACTAAATCAGCGTGAAAAGCCGAGCGAGTTCAAATGGCAGCTGATCAATTTTGCCCGCCGGGAGTTCGGCCTGGGAAGGCTGGATGCGGTGGCGGCGCTGGAGACGGCCAAGCTGGCCCAGCGCCGCTACCAGGACAGCCTCGCCGCGGGCCGCAAGCCTGTTGATCTGCTTCCGTTAAGCAGGCTCAACCGGCCCCGCCGGCGGCCGGCGCGGACCGGCGCCCGGCGCGTGGGGCTATTGGGCCATCCTTACAATATTTATGACGGCTACATCACCCAGAACCTGATTGCCCGCCTCGAGGAGATGGGCGTTGACCTGATCGTGCCGGAAATGACTGACCACCACATTTTGATGAAAGCAGCAACGGACGTCCCCAAGCAGCTATACTGGAGCTATGAGAAAGAGATCATGGGCGCCATTAACCACTGGACGGAAACGGGGCAGGTGGACGGAGTCATTTACGTGCTTGCGTTCGCCTGCGGGCCCGATTCCCTCATCCAGGTCCTGATTGAGCACCGCGCCCGTGCGCATAAGGTGCCGCTGATGTCCCTCACTATCGACGAGCATAGCGGCGAAGCCGGACTTGTCACCCGCATCGAGGCGTTCGTGGACATGCTGATGAGGAAAAAGTAGGCGGCCGTGGCATGAGGCCTCCGGACCAGATCAAAATCACTACCCCGCACATGGGCAACCTGCACTTGCTTCTGGATGACCTGTTTGGCCGTCTCGGGGTTGAGTACATCAAGCCGCCCCGGTCCTCGACCAAAACGCTCCAGCTCGGCATTAAGCACAGCCCTGAGTTTGCCTGCCTGCCGCTTAAGATCAACATGGGCAATTTCATCCAGGCGCTGGACAAGGGGGCAAACACGATCGCGATGGCCGGCGGCCACGGGCCCTGCCGCTTCGGCTACTACGGCATTGTCGAAGAGCGCATCCTGCGCGACCTGGGCTACGAGTTCGACTTTTTGATGCTGGAGCCTTTCAGCGATGGCGCCTGGGCTTTCTACAAGAGCTTTGCGTCACTGTCGGCAGGGCTAAGCATCCGCCGCCTCTGGAAAATCCTGCAAGTCTCTTTTGCCAAGGGCCGCGCTTTTGACCGGCTGCGCAAGCGGGCGTTGATGGTGCGGGCTTATGAGGCAAACCACGGCGACACCGGCCGGGCGCTGAAAGAGGCTGAGAAAATCATGGCCGGCGCCGGAACGGCGCCCGAGATAGAAGCGGCGGCGGCGGCTTCCCTGAGGCTGATTGACTCCGTTGACCAGGACCGGGAGCGCGACGTGCTTAAGGTCGGCATCGTCGGCGAATTTTACCTGTTGCTGGAACCGTTCAGCAATTTTGATCTGGAGGAGATTCTTGGCAACATGGGCGTTTACCTGGAAAGATGCGTCTGGGTAACAGACTGGATCGCTCCCCGCAGGGATAACAAGATTTTTGGCTATCCCAAGCAGATGATCGAGGAAAAGGCGGCGCCTTTTTTAAGCCATAATGTCGGCGGCGAGGGCCGCGAGACGATTGGCAGCACTGTGCTGTTTGCCGAGCGCGGCTTTGACGGCGTCGTCCAGTTGCTGCCCTTTGGCTGCATGCCGGAAAACATCGCCACCAGCATCCTGCCAAAAGTTCAACAAAAGCATGATATTCCCGTGCTGACGCTGACGTTTGACGAGCAGACAGGCCGCGCCGGCATGGTTACCCGGCTGGAGGCGTTTGTTGACCTGCTCCGGGCGCGGCGGGGAGGCCGCCGGATAATAGCGGCGCCGGAACCGGCGCCTGACCGGAACAGCTGCGCCGCTTGTGAAAGAAAGCACGTTTCCAGCTGCCGGTTTTAATTTCTGGTTAGAACCAAACCAGAAGCCAACCAGCAACTGAAAACTCGCAACTGGAAAATAACTAGTGGAGGCTTTCAATGGCATCAACCTCATCTGGCACGACTGCTTATCTCGGCATTGACGTCGGCTCCGTGAGCACAAACCTGGTCATCCTGGACGAGCATGCCCGCGTCCTGGGCGCCATATACCGGCGCACCCAGGGACAGCCGATCAAGGCTGTCCAGGAAGGACTCAGGGAGCTCACCGCGGTGATAGCAGATCAGGATGTGGAGATTCGCGGCGTCGGTACGACCGGCAGCGCCCGCCACCTGACCGGGGTGATCGTCGGCGCCGACACCGTCAAGAACGAGATTACCGCCCATGCGGTCGCTGCATCGCAAGTAGTCCCAGATGTCAATACCGTGCTTGAGATCGGCGGCCAGGACTCAAAACTGATCATCCTCCGCGACGGCGTGGTCACTGATTTTGCCATGAACTCGGTCTGCGCCGCCGGCACCGGCTCCTTCCTCGACCACCAGTCAACACGGCTGGGGATACCGATCGAGGAGTTCGGCGATTATGCCCTCCGGTCCGATAGCCCGGCCCACATCGCCGGCCGCTGCTCGGTTTTTGCCGAGTCAGACATGATTCACAAGCAGCAGGTGGGAGCCAGGGTGGAAGATATTATCTATGGACTTTGCCACGCCCTGGCCCGCAATTACCTGAACAATCTTTCCAAGAGCAAGGAACTGCTGGAGCCGATGGTGTTCCAGGGAGGCGTTGCCGCTAACGCCGGCATGAAGCGCGCCTTTGAGACCGAACTGGGAGTGGAAGTGGTCGTCCCGGCGTATCACCATGTCATGGGAGCGATAGGCAGCGCCATCCTGGCGCTGGAGCTTGAGCTGGCGGCGGGGGAAACAAACTTCAAGGGGTTCGAGGTGACCGGCCTCAACTATGAGACCTCGACGTTTGTCTGCGATGGCTGTTCCAATACTTGCGAGGTGGTGCGGATCAAGGTCGAAGGCAAGACGCTGGCCCGCTGGGGCGGCCGCTGCGGCAAATGGGAGCTTCAGGACGGGGCGGCCAGGAAAACCAGGGCGAAAGTCTAAAGTCTAAGGTTTCGGGTTTCGGGTTAATCCAAAATCCAGAATCCACCATCCGCTTTTACGCATTTCTTTGCCAGGCGCCGTAAGCTGCGGCTGCCATCCACAGCAGCTTCCAGATGCCATCGACGGCCACAACGTAATCAACCGTTGGCGAAGACAGCCCGTAAGCCGCAAACCCTCTCAAAAAGAACGGAAACAGGACCCCCAGGACCGCGCAGCCGGCGGCCCAAGCGGCCAGGCGGGAATCGTGGAAGCGGCCGCTGGCGCGTGAAACCGCTTCGCCAACCCCGGCTCCCAGGCCAAAAGCGATGATGATGGCAAAAAAACTGAGCGCGGAAACAAACAAGCCGAACAGGTAGCCGCCAATGACGGCTGCCGCCAAGCCAATGATGACCGACAAGGCCAGCCGGTCCCGTTTCAGCCTCACCAGCGCGGCGCGGGGCATCCTGGCGCAGCGCGGGCACTTGGCCGCCACAGGCGTCTGCACCATGCAGTCGGGGCAAATCGGATCGCCGCAGGCGCTGCAGGTCACCAGGGTCTCAACGGCGGGATGGTTAACACAATACATATTGACAGTTTAGCAAAGAAAGGGGCAGGGGCGCAGCCTGCTTGGCCAAGCAGGCTGCGCCCCTGCCGTCTCTTATATTTCTTCCCCCAAATCAAGCTCCCGGATCAATGATTCCTTGGGGAGAGCGCCAACAACTTGTTTGGCAACTTCTCCTTTTTTAAACAAAATCACCGTCGGAATGCTCATGATGTCATACTTTGTCGCCGTCTCGCGGTTGGCGTCGACATTAAGCTTCACAACCTTCAGTCGCCCCGAAAACTCGGCCGCCAGCTCCTCCAGCACGGGAGCAACCATGCGGCAAGGGGCGCACCATTCTGCCCAAAAATCAACGAGAACAGGGACGCTGGACTGGATTACCTCAGCGTCGAAATCGGCGTCTGTCACCTCCGTCAGATCATTTGCCGACATTTAACACCTCCCTTCCTGTAATTTCCTCCCCGCCCGGCAAGCCAAGTGGGGGCCGCACAGACGTACGTAAGTAACGCGGCAAGGCTGCCGCCGCGGATAGTATCGTTCAACAACCCCAACCGCCTGTTCCTCCAGGGCGCATGCCGGCTGGGCTGCCCGGGTGTTGTTCCCGGCCGGCCGGCTAGGATTGAGGGAAAGCCGCCAGGCCCGGGTAGCGGGCTGCGACTCCCAGCTGCTCCTCGATTCGCAGCAGTTGATTGTATTTACAAACCCGCTCGCTTCTTGAGGGAGCGCCCGTTTTTATCTGGCCGGCGCCTGTCGCCACGGCGATGTCGGCAATAGTGGTGTCTTCCGTCTCTCCAGACCTGTGGGAGATCACCGCTGTGTAGCCTGCTGCCCGCGCCATTGAAATGGCGTCAAGCGTCTCCGATAGAGTACCAATTTGGTTAACTTTGACAAGGATAGAATTGGCTACTTCTTCCTCAATTCCTCTTTTTAAAATGCTTGTGTTGGTGACAAAAATATCGTCGCCCACCAGCTGGATCAGGCCGGCCAGCCGCTTCGTCATTTCCTGCCAGCCGTGCCAGTCGTTTTCAGCCATGCCGTCCTCAATCGAAACAATCGGATAATCGTCAACCAGCTCAGCATAATAATCAATCATCCCGGCAGCATCGAGACGGCGGCCTTCGCCGGCCAGGGCATACTCTCCATCCCGGAAGAATTCGCTGGCGGCGGGGTCAAGCGCGATAGCAACCTCATCTCCCGGCTTGAAGCCGGCTGCCGCCACCGCTTTTAAGATGTACTCGATCGCCTCCCGGTTGGCCCCCAGGTTCGGCGCGAAGCCGCCTTCGTCACCCACGGTTGTGCCAAGGCCCTGCTTGTGCAGAACATCCTTGAGCGCGTGAAAAACCTCCGCGCCCATGCTGAGCGCCTCGGCAAAGCTGCCGGCGCCGACTGGCACGCACATAAATTCCTGGAAATCAACATTATTATCCGCATGGGCGCCTCCGTTTAAAATATTCATCAGCGGCACCGGCAGCAGATAGGTGTTCACGCCTCCCAGATACTGGTAAAGAGGCAGGCAGGCGCTTTGGGCCGCGGCCCTGGCGGCTGCCAGCGACGTTCCCAGGATGGCGTTGGCCCCCAGCCTGCCTTTATTATCAGAACCGTCCAGTGCGATCAGGAGGCTGTCCAACTCCCGCTGAGATGCTGCCTCGACGCCAACCACCTCCTCGGCTATCGGCCCGTTGACGTTTTCCACTGCTTGCATTACCCCCTTGCCTCCGTAAGCGGCGCCGCCGTCACGTAGCTCAACGGCCTCCAGCGTTCCCGTAGAGGCGCCTGAGGGCACCGCCGCCCGCCCCATTGACCCGTCCGCCAGCTCTGCCTCTACTTCAACGGTGGGGTTGCCGCGGGAGTCGAGTATCTGCCGCGCATGCAAGTCAACGATGATAGACATTGTCCCGCCTCCTTGGTAAATATTGATGTTTCCAAATTCAGGCCCCGCTCCAAAATCTATCCATCATCCAAAATCCAGCATCCATAATCCGCATCATTTTTTTGCCTGCTGGTAATATTCCTCCTGGCGCCCGGCCGGCAACCGGCTGAAATCTTCACCGCCTGCCGCCGCCAGGGAAACGGCTGTTTCCACCCGTTCCTGAAACCGGCGGGCGGCGCTTCTTAAGGCCAGCTCGGGATCGACATCCAGCTTGCGGGCGAGGTTGACAACCGCGAAGATCAGATCGCCAACCTCGTGATAGGCGCCGGAGCCGGGGCCGCGTTTATTGCCGGGCTCGCCTGCCGCAGGCGGCTCGGCCGCCAGCTCGTCTTTTAGCTCGCGAATCTCCTCGTCAACCTTGGCAAAGACGGGCGCCGCTGCGTCCCAATCAAACCCCACTGCCGCAGCCCGCCCCTGCAGCCGCCTGGCGTAAAGCAGCGCCGGCAGCGAGGCCGGCGTGTCGTGGAATATTCCCTGGCGGCCTTCCCGTTCGCGCTTGATTTCTTCCCAGCGGTTTACCACCTCCGCCGCCGAGCCGGCGCTTTCGGCGCCAAACACATGCGGGTGGCGAAGCACCAGCTTGTCAATGACAGCCTGCGCAACCTCGACCGGGCCACCCCAGCCACGCTCCTGCGCCAGGGAAGAGAGGAAAAACACGTGGTAAAGCAGGTCTCCCAGCTCGCCGGCGACGCCGGCGCCGTTGCCGGCATGGGCGGCATCAATCAGCTCGTAGGTCTCCTCGAGGGTGTATCCGACAATGTCATCAACGCCCTGCTCGCGGTCCCAGGGGCACTCGCGCCGGAGCCGGCGCACCAGCCTGTCCAGCTCAAGCAGGGTTTCCGCGAGTTGCTCTTCTGGCGGGGATTCTGAAGCCGGCAAACTCAGCCTCCGGCGCTACGGCTGCGTGGGGGAGCCCGCCGGCGCAGCGCCCACCTTCTGGGTGGCGGCAGGCTCATAACCGGCCGAATAACTGATGCTGTAATGGGCGCGCGTGCTGGCCAGCCAATTGTCAAAAACACTTCTCTGCTGCTCCAGCAGCAGGCTTCGCTTGAGATCGTCCTTGACCTGGCCGAACGGCTGTAAGCCCGGAGGCGTTACCGAGTCCACCCGGATGATGTGCCAGCCGAACTGGGTTTTTACCGGGCCGGACGTCTGCCCGGGGCCCAGCTTGTCCATCGCCTGCTCGAATTCGGGCGCCAGGCCGCTGTTCTGGCTGGGAACGTCGCCCAGGTCGCCGCCATTGTCCTTGGTGCTCGCGTCCGTGGAATACTGCTTGGCCAGCGCCGCAAAATCGGCGCCGTGGTCAAGCTGGTCCTTGATCTTCTGGGCGGTCGCCTGATCAGCGACGAGAATGTGGCGCACATGCCGCGTCTCCGGCTTGTTGAAGGTCCCGTCTGTTTTGTGCTGGTTATAGTAAGCCTGCGCCTCGGCGTCAGTGACCTGCGGCACGCTCTTGGTAACGGCTGCAAACAGCTTCTGGAAGTATAGATTATCCCTTAACATGTCTCTCAGCTGGTCCGTGCTGACGCCGGCGCCGCTCATTTTGCTCTTCAGCTTGTCGGCGCCGCCGGCGGCCTGCTGCTGCTGGTTGTAGGCTGTGTTGATCTCGGCGTCGCTGACGCTGATGCCCCGCTTCTGCGCCTCGGCATCGATGATTTTCTGCACCACGAGGACGTCAGTCATCTGTTTCTCCACGGATTTGTACTGATCGGAGTTTGGATCACCCGCCTGCGGGCCCAGGTTGAATTTTATTTCCCGGTCAAGCTCGGATTTGGTTATGTTCTGGCCGTTGACGCTGGCGACGACAGCGTCGCCGCCGCAGCCTGCCCAAATGATGATCAGGGCCAGCGCCAGCATTGCCGCCGCCATGATTTTGACAATTGACGCTGTTCTTGTCACAAGCACCTCTCCAATTCCTGCAGGCTCCCGGCGCTCTTAAGGTGAGGGAGCGGTTGCCGCCGGGGCAGGATTCGCTCCGGCCGCGGGGGCGGGACCCGTTCCGGCCGCGGGGGCGGCGCCGGTGCCTGCCGGGACTGCTGCCGGCGTGGAAATTGTCGGGTTGTACTGGTCCGCGTAAGTAATCGTGTAGTTTTTCTTGACGCCGTCAAGCCATTTCAAAAACGCCTGCTGCTGATTGTTTTGCAGCAACTGGCTCTTGATCTGGTCCTTGGCCTCGGCAAATGTCATCTGGCCGGCCGGCGAGATGGACAGCACCTGGATAATGTGCCAGCCGAACTGGGTATGCACCGGCCCGGAGATCTGGCCCGGGCCCAGCTTGTCCATCGCCTGCTCGAATTCAGCCACGAAGCCGCTGTTCTGGCTGGGAACGTCGCCCAGGTCGCCGCCCTTGTCCTTGTTGCTCGTGTCGGTGGAATACTGCTTGGCCAGCGCCGCGAAATCGGCGCCGTGGTCAAGCTGGTCCTTGATCTTCTGGGCGGTCGCCTGATCGGCAACGAGGATGTGGCGCACGTGCCGCGTCTCCGGCTTCTGGAACTGCGGGCTGGATTTGTTCTGGTTGTAGTAGGCCTGCGCTTGGGCGTCGCTGACCTGTGGCGTATTCTTGGTTACCTGGCTAAACACCTTCTGGTACAGCAGTCCCTTGCGGACATTGTCCTTCAGGTGGTCAAGCGACATGTTCTGCTGCGCCAGCGCCTGCTGAAACTGCTGGTCGCCGCCGGCTGACTGCTTGATCTGGTTGATCTGCTTGTTGACCTCGTCGTCACTGACAGTGATGCCCATCTTGTCGGCCTCAAACCAGATGACTTCCTCGGTAACCAGCTCTCCGACAACCTGTTTCTCGAACTGAGTGTACTCGGCAGTGCCCTGTTGCGGAAATCCTCCCTGGGAGCCGTACTGCGCCTTTAAGTCCGCAATCTTGTTGTCCAGGTCCTCTTTGGTGATTACCTTATCGTTGACCTCCGCCACCGCGCTTTTCGGCAGGCCGCCGCAGCCGGCCCAGATGACGGCCGCCGACAGGATTACAGCAACAAAAAACAGTTTCTTTATCATTAACGATCTCCCCTGTGGCTAGAGCTTTGATACGGGTGTAAAAAGACTATCAATTATAGCATCAAGCGCTTGCTTTACAACAGAAACGGCCTCTTCCGCCTGCGCTTCGGGCCACACCACCAGCATTAGCTTCAGCGGATAGTAGGCAATCCTGAAGCCGGTTCCTTCCAGCGCCGCCCTCTGGCCGGCGTCAAGCTTTAGACCGCCAAGCTGGAGGCGGCCGCGCCGCAGCGACAGCGATGCCGCGCCGATAACAGCGGCGCGAAGGCGAATCGCCTGCATATCAACGAGATTATACACCACCGGCGGAGGCTCGCCGAAGCGGTCCCGCAGCTCAGACTTAAGCTCTGTTAACTGCCCTTCGTCGCGGGCGGCGGCAATGCGGTGATGGATATCGATCCTGGCAGCTTCAAAGGGAATGTAGTCCGCCGGGATGAAAGCGTCCAGATCGATGTCAAGCCTGACGATTCTGAGGTCTTCTACCGGCCTGCTTTGCAAGGCAGCAACGGCGCTTTTGATCAAATCACAATACATGTCAAAACCGACTGCCGCCACATGGCCCGACTGCTCCTGGCCGAGCAGATTGCCGGCGCCGCGAATCTCCAGGTCGCGCATGGCGATCCGGAATCCGGCGCCCAGCTCCGTATAATCGCTGAGGGTGGAAAGCCGCGCCATCGCTTCGGGCGTCGGCGCCTCTTCAGCCGGGTAGAACAAGTAGGCGTGCGCCGGCACCGCAGAGCGGCCGATGCGGCCGCGGATCTGATAAAGCTGCGCCAAGCCCAGCCGCTGGGCCTGGTCCACGATCAGGGTATTGACGCTGGGGATGTCCAGGCCGCTCTCGATAATGGAGGTGCAAACCAGCACGTCCGCCTCCCGTCCCAGGAAAGAGGCCATCACCGCCTCCAGCCGCGCTTCCGGCATCTGCCCGTGGGCCACCAGGAAGCGCACCTGCGGGAAAAGCGCCCTCAGCTCATTGGCCCTGGCGTCGATTGTCTCCACGCGGTTGTGCAGAAAGAAGGCCTGACCGCCGCGTCCGACCTCCCTTTTGATCGCCTCCCCCACCAGATCCTGGTCATAAACGCCGACAAATGTGCGGATCGGATTGCGCCCCGGCGGCGGCGTCTCCATGATGCTGATGTCGCGGAGGCCGGACAGCGACATTTGCAGCGTGCGGGGGATCGGAGTTGCCGACAGGCTGAGAACATCGACCTTGAGCCGCAGTTGCCGCAGCGCCTCTTTTTGGCTGACGCCAAACCTCTGCTCCTCGTCAATAATGACCAGTCCCAGCCGCTGGGGCTGAACGTCAGTTGAAAGCAGCCTGTGCGTGCCAATCAGGACATCGGTCCTGCCGCCGCGAAAATCTGCGGCAATCCGGCGGCTCTGGGCCGGCGACCGGAACCGGGAGATCATTTCCACGTTTACGGGGAACTCGCGAAAGCGTTCGTTAAAAGTGTTAAAGTGCTGCAGGGCGAGGATGGTGGTAGGCGCCAGCAGTAGCACCTGCCTGCCCTGGGAGGCCGCCTTAAATGCGGCTCTCAGCGCCACCTCTGTCTTGCCATAGCCGACATCGCCGCAGATGAGCCGGTCCATCGGCTGCGGTGACTCCATGTCATCCTTAACGTCTGTGATGGCCGCCGCCTGATCATCAGTCTCCGTGAAAGGAAAATCCGCCTCCAGCTCCAGCTGCCACTCGTTGTCGGGCGCAAAGGCATGGCCGGACAGGCTTTGCCGGACGGCATACAGCTCAAGCAGCTCGCCCGCCATCTCGCGGGCGGCGCTGCGGGCGCGCGCCCGCGCCAGCTCCCAGGCGCGGCCGCCCAGCTTGTTTAAAGGAGGCGCTCCGGCGCCGGCTCCCACGTAGCGCGAAACCCTCGAGATTTGCTCCTGGGGCACGTACAGCCTGTCATCGCCTTTGAAACGCAGGAGCAGGTAGTCCCTGGTGACGCCGGCGACCGTCCTGGTCTGGATGGAATCAAAAATGCCGATGCCGTGGTCCTGGTGGACGACGAAGTCGCTCGCGGTCAGGTCGCGGAAGGCGAGCACCGCCCGCCCGCCCAGGGCCTGCTGCTGGCCACGGGCGGCGCGCCGTGCTTTAAGCAGCGCCCTCTCTGGAACCACAGCCAGCTTCAGTTGCCGGCTGATAAAGCCCGCCGGCGGCGGCGACACTCTCAGCCAGGCCCCGGGGCTCTCCGGGCAGGGCTCCCCCGCAGCCATGAGCGTTGCCTTGCCCGCCAGCCCGTGGGCGGCGCGCCTGGCGGCGCCCTCCGCGGGGAAACAAACAAAAACACGGTAACCGTCTGAGGCAAGCCGCTCAAGCACCCGGCCGGCCTCGTCCACTTTGCGCGGTCCAAAATCAATGCCTGAAACTGAAAACATGTGTGGCTGATCCGCAGGCAGGCTCTCCAGGGTCAGGCGGCCGGCGGCGCCTAGCCGGCTTTCCAGCTGCTGCGGGCTCAGATAAAAAGCAGCAGCTTTTTCATCTCCCAGTTGGTCCGCTGCCTCTTCCCAAAACGACATGATCGAGTCTGCCGCAAGGCCGGGATCCACACGGCAAAGCCAGGGAGCCTTCTCCCCGGCCAGCGGTCCGCCGCCGGCGGCCGGCTCCGGCTCAGCAGCGGCAAAAATTGTAACTTCTTCTTCATCTGCCAGCGACCTCTGCGTATAAGGAGAGAAACGGCGGATGGACTCGAGTTCGTCTCCCCAGAACTCCAGCCGCAAAGGGGCGGCGGCGTCTGTGGGAAACAAATCAATGATGCCGCCCCTGACTGAAAACTGGCCCGGGTCCTCCACCTGGTCCAGGCGCTCATAGCCCAGCTCCGCCAGCCGCCTGAGGACAAAATCAAACTCCGCGCCCGATGACAGGGCTATCACGAGCGGCTGCGGCCATGCGCCCGCGTCAAGCTCCCGCTCCTGCAGGGCCGCGATATCGGCGACGACAATGCCAGGCGCCGTTGCGCCGAGGCTTAGGAGCGCCGCATGGCGGGACCCGACCGCCTGCTTTGACGGCGCCAGGCCGCTGCCGCGGGCCGCTCCCTGGGACGGCAAGCGCCTTACCGGCGCACCGGCATAAACGCGCAGCTCTGCGGCCAGCCGCACCGCTGCGGCCGCATCGGGCGCAGCCACCAGCAGCGGTCCTGCCGGCCGGACATCGCCGGCCAGCGCCGCCAGCAAGTACCCCTGGAAGGACGGGGCCGCATGAGCCCGGGCATTGCCCGCCCTCAGCGCCGCTGCCAGCCGTTGATATTGTTCATCAGGCCTAATGTAATCGGTGATTGGCATGGAAAAGAACCAGATGCTGGATTCCGGGTGCCGGCTGCCGGATAACCCAAAACCAGAAAGCCCAAACCCTGAACATACTTGACGTGTGGTAGATAGTTGATATAGTGTTTCCACCACGCAAAACCGGGAACAGGAAACCGGCTGCAGGTTTTATTCTGGCCGGCCCCGGCGCTGGTTGCAACGGTCCATGGCTGCCTCTATCCCTTCCCGGATAATGGCATCCACACATTCCACCGCCTTATCAACAGCGGCCTCAAGGCCTGTCTCCTCTTTGTCAAAAGGAGAGAGCACAAAATCGCTGACATCGGCCGGGGCGGCGGCGGGGCGGCCAATGCCGACCCTGACGCGGTTAAAGCCAGCCGAGCCCAGGCTGGCGCAAATGCTTTCCAGGCCCTTGTGGCCGCCACTGCCTCCCCCTCTCCTGACTCTGACAACGCCGAGGGGGAAATCGAGGTCATCGTGCACGACGGTGATGCTCTTGGGGGAAATGTGCTTGCCGGCGGCAGCCTCGGCAACGGCGTCGCCGGAACGGTTCATGTAGGTAAGGGGAAAGAGCACGGCCACATGCTGGCCGCCGGCGGCGCCTTCGCAGTAGCGGCCTCCATAGCGCCGGCGCAGGCGCACCAGCCCCTGAGCCCGGCGGAAATGCTCCGCCACCATAAAGCCGACGTTATGACGGGTGCCCGCGTACTCCTCACCCGGATTCCCCAGGCCGACAACTAGATGCATTCCATTTTATGTTTCTGCGCCGCCTTCCGCCGCCGGTGCTTCTTCAGCCTCGGCTCCTTCTTCTGCGGCGGCTTCTTCTTCAGCTTCCTCCGCGGCTGCCTCTTCCTTAACGATCGTAGGCGGAATGACGCTGGCGACCTGGGAGTCAGGATCATTTAGAATTTCCACCCGGGGCGGAATTGGAATGTCACCAACCTTGACTGAGTCACCAATCTGCATTTGCTCAACATCATAATGGACGCCTTCCGGGATATCGCCGGGCAGGCAGCGAATATGGAGCTCGCGCAGCGAGTGATCAAGGACGCCGCCCTCGCGGACGCCGGCAGCGCTGCCAACCAGCTCCAAGCGGACGGTGGCCTCGACCGGCTGATCCATCCGTACTTCCATAAAGTCCACATGCAGCAGCCCTCTGCCGACGGGATCGTTCTGATATTCCTTCAGGATTACCGGGTGCTCTTTTTTCTTGCCCTCGAAAGTAAGTGAAATGATGGCGCTTCCGCCTTCGCGCCCGAGCGCCTTTTTTAATGATTTCGCCTCAACGGCCAGGGGGACGCTGCTGTTGCCGCCGCCGTAGAGCACCCCGGGGATCCAGCCGCTCTGGCGCAGGCGTCTTGACTCGGAGCTGCCGAAACTCTGGCGCTCCTTGACTTTAAGCTCAACTTTTTTCATTAAACCTCGCTTCCGCAATCAGCTAAAACAGCTGGTCATCGCCCTCGAACAGCCGGCTGACAGATTCATCCAGAAACACACTCTGAATTGTGTCCGCCAGCGTGGATGCCGTTGACAGAACTTTTATTTTGCCGTTCTTTTTGCCGGGATTCAAGGGAAGCGTGTCCGTGACCACCACTTCGGCAACGGGCGCTTCCTGCAGCCGCTGATAGGCAGAGCCCGACAATACGGGATGCGTGCAGGTGGCGTAAACCTCGCGGGCGCCCTGGTCCGTCAGCACCTTGGCGCCGGCAGCGATCGTGCCGGCCGTATCAATCATGTCGTCAACCATGACCGCCAGCTTGCCTTTGACATCGCCGATCACCTCCATGATCTCGGCGACGTTATGGCTGGGACGGGTCTTGGTAAGAATGGCCAAGTCGACGCCGTCGCCGAGCTTCTCCGCAAACTTCTTGGCCCGCTTGACGCCGCCAACGTCCGGCGACACCACCACCAACTGCTCCTGCGGAATCTGCTTCAGCCGGAAGTGGCCTGCCAGGATGGACAGCGCCGTCATATGATCAACCGGTATGTCAAAAAAGCCCTGAACCTGGCCTTGATGCAGGTCCATAGTCAAAACACGGTCGGCGCCGGCCACCTGCAGCAGGTCGGCCACCAGCTTGGCGCTGATCGGCTCGCGGCCGGCCGATTTCTTGTCCTGGCGGCAGTAGCCCATCCAGGGCATGACGGCGGTGATCCTTCTGGCCGAGGCCAGCCTCGCCGCCTGCACCATGATCAGCAGCTCCATCAGGTTATCGTTGACAGGGCTGCCGGTTGACTGAATCAGAAACACGTCGCTGCCGCGCACATTCTCTTTGTAGCGGACGTAAATCTCGCCGTTGCTAAACGTTTTTGTCTCGATATCGCCCAGCTTGATATGAAGATTTTCTGCAATCTTTTCACCGAGGCCGGGCACGCTGCGGCCACAGAAAAGCATCAGCCGCTTGCTCTTTTGTGCCAGAATGCTGCTGGGAGTCATGGTAAAGCGGGTGGTGGATTCTGGATTTTGGATTCTGGATTTAACCGAAAACCAAAAAACCTGGAGTCAGAAAAAGCGGATGGTGGATTCTGGATTCTGGATTCTGGAAAACCTAAAATTCGGTTGCAGGATGGTGGATGATGGATGGTGGATGACATGACTAGTCCTTCTCCTCCCTGGAAGCAAATTTTTCCCTGGCGTAGCCTTCAATATTTTTCTGCTTGGCGCGGGCAATTCCCAGCGCCTCCGCCGGGACATCGCCGGTTATCACCGAACCGGCGCCGGTCATGGCCCCGTCTCCCACCGCAACGGGCGCAACAAAAACCGTATCGGCGCCCGTGTGAACACCGCTGCCGACCACGGTGCGGAACTTGCTGAGACCATCATAATTGGCAGTAATATTGCCGGCGCCTATATTGGTGCGGCTGCCTATCTCAGCATCGCCAATATAACTTAAGTGAGGAACCTTGGCTGCCTCTCCCACGACGCTATTCTTGATCTCAACGAAAGTCCCGACTTTGGCTGCCTGAAGCAGCCTGGCTCCAGGCCTTAAATAGGCAAAGGGGCCCACGCTGCAGCCGCTGGCGATTTTCGCCCCCAAGACGTATGAGGCGACCAGCGTCACGCCGTCATCAATGACGGAATCCGCGACCCTGGCGGCGGGTCCAATAACGCAGTCCTCACCAATCTGGGTATTGCCGGCCAGCATCGTCATCGGCTCCAGTAGCGTATCCCGGCCAATTTTAACATCCGCCTCAACGTAGGTGCACGAAGGATCCCTCACCGTCACCCCCTCGATCATGTGACGGTCCAGAATGCGCCGCTGCATCACCCGCTCCGCTGCGGCCAGGTCTTTGCGCGAATTCACTCCCAGCACTACGGCCGGGTCATCTATTTCATGCGCCAGGACGGCCTGCCCATCAGAGGCAAGAATCTCTACCACATCGGTGAGATAAAATTCCCCCTGGGAGTTCCCCGTCTCCAACTGCTCCAGGGCCGGCCAGAGCGCACCAGCGTTAAAAATATAAACACCGGCGTTTATCTCACAAATATTCTTTTCTGCCAAGTTAGCGTCGCGCTCTTCAACAATCCTTGCCACCCGGCCGTCGGCGTCGCGGCAGATGCGGCCGTAGCCTGAGGGATCGCCCGCCTCAACTGTCAGCATTGTGCAGGCGGGCAAAGCCTGCCGGTGGGCGTTTAACAAGCCTTGCAGCGCTGCCGCAGTGATCAGGGGCGCATCCCCGTTCATCACCAGCAAGTCGCCCGCAAACCATTCCAGGGCCGCTGCCGTGGCCCTCAACGCGTCGCCGGTGCCCAACTGCTGCGCCTGCAGGACTGCTTCTGTATTTTGAGGCAGCACCTGGTGCACGGCGTCGGCAAGATCGGGCGCCAACACCACCAGGAACCGCTGCGGCGACACCGCCTGGGCTGCGCCGCTTACCCAGGAAATCATTGGCCGGCCGCAGATGCGGTGAAGCACCTTGGCGGTCTTTGATTTCATGCGCGTGCCCAAACCCGCCGCCAGAATGACGACGGCCAGAGCCTGCCCGGGCCCTTCGTTTTCAGCAGCTTCCATAAAAAAGACTCTCCAGAGACAGGGATTGTTGACGTCCCTGGAATAAACAGGCGTTTAGAGTTTATCCCAAGCTTTTCCTATTTAGAATCTATCTCAAAAGGCATATCCTGCTGCTACGAACAGCCTCTTAAGATGGATTCTAAGCGTATTCTACTGCGGCCCTCGCAAAGAATAACCTGCCGGGATAGGCTCTCAGGAAAAAACCTGCCCCCGCCCGCGGTCAAATCATCCTGGCTGGGGCGGGAGGATTCGAACCTCCGAATCACGGGACCAAAACCCGTTGCCTTACCACTTGGCTACGCCCCAATGGCAGCCAGCGAAGGCCGGAAAAGTATAGCATAAAAGCGGATGGTGGATGATGGATTTTGGATGCTGGGAAAACCAAAAACCGGGATTTGAATGATGGATTAGAATCTATCTCAAAAGGCAGTTCGCAGCGAGGCCGAGCGAAAAGGCGATGGGCAAGGACGCAGGAGTAAAAAGCCCGCAGTCGTACCCGCTGCGGTACGTCGAGGGCTTTTTGCTCCGAGGACGCCGCCCATCGCCTTCGCAGCCGGCCGCAGCAGAATATGCCTTCTGAGATAGATTCTTAGAGAAAAAGGGAGGAACCAGACCAAATGGGACGGTGACAACGGTAGCAATGGTTTAAGAGAGATTATCAACCATCCACCATCAAGCATCCGCTTTATTACGCTGCCCTGCCTTTGCGGGCGTGGTTGGCGGCGTTTATTTCCGGGGGCAACATGCGGCGGAGAAACTTACCCGATTCCCCGGGCAGCGATCCGGTCAGCGCGGCCAGGACCGAGACCGCAGCCCGCTGAGCGCTGCGGGATGAACGGTACCGCCCCGCCTGCTGCACCCTCAAGACGAAGTGCAGCGTGCCGGCCTTGGGGCCATAAAGCCTGCTCGCCGCCGTCTTGAACTCCAAAGGGGCGAAGCTCCAGAGCTGGGAAGCATCCTGGGGCAAGCTCCTGCGCACCGTTTCAGACGCCGTCGCAGGCAGCCATGACTTGATGGTTGCAAACACGGAGCATACAGCCCTGCTGGCCTCCCTCTCGGAGCTGTACTCGCCTTTCTGCTTGACCAGCCTGAGAAAACCCAACTCATTCATCACGCTCACGCTTTCGATACGCCCACCTTTTGTTTTAGCCGATTCCCTACCGGCAAAACTTGTAGATGAAAGCATACCCTTTTGAAAGAATTTTAAAATCGGGGAAAACGCCGAGATCGCCGGGAGAACTCCCTGAAGATGGAAAATTCCGGGTGTCTGCGCAGGCTAAAAGCATGTGCCTGCCGTTCTGTTTGTGTTTGCACAGGCTGAATGCCTGTGCCGCCTGTGTCAACGGCCTGGCAACCCAAACGCGGTCAAAGGAGCGGCGCAACCGCTCCGCTGCCGCGCGGGCCTGGCCTTCATTCGGAAACAGGCCAAAAACCGACGGCCCGCTGCCGCTCATCAGAACTGCCGGGGAGCCTGCTTCCTTGAGCAATTGCTTATTTTTGACAATGTCATCGCAAATCGAGGTTGCCGCAGGCTCCAGGTCGTTTTGCAAAACCCGGCAGAGGGACTCAAAGCTTTCCAGGGCAGCGACCGCGTCGTTTAGCTCCTGGCTGCGCCTGATAAAGTCTTCTTTATTGCCGCCGCCCATGGCGTCGAACTGGTGGTAAACACGCGCCGTAGATAACCCAAGGCCGGGCGAGAGCAAAACGATCCAGTGCTCCGGCATCCTGCCCGCGGCCTTCAGGATCTCACCCGCTCCCTCTGCCAACTGGGCCCCCTGCCTTAAAAAAAAGGGCACGTCGGCTCCTACGGAGAAAGCCAGCGCCGCCAGGTCCGCCTCACTGACATTCAGGCTGAATGTTGATATAAACAGCTTCAGCGCCGCGGCGGCGTCAGAGCTGCCGCCCCCCAGGCCGGCGGCCACGGGTATCTCCTTGCTGAGCCCAATCTCCACGTCCAGCCCGGCGCCCGTGATTTTTTCCAGGGCCAGCGCTGCTTTGACCACCGTGTTTTCCGCGGCGGGGATGCCGGCCCCGGCAAGCTTGACGCCGCCGCGGCCGGGACGCACGCTAATCGTGTCAAAGACAGAAACCGGCTCCATCAGGGAGCAAACCGGATGATAGCCGTCGGCGCGGCGGGGGCCAACAGTCAGATTTAAGTTTATCTTGGCCGGCGCTAGCATCCGGGCCGGATTTTCATGCCGGCCGCTCATGATCTTTTCACTTGAGCCGTGTCAGGCTCCGCCAGTGGAGTCCCCATGGTCAACGAGCCCTTCCGTAATCAACCGGGCCAGCCGCTCGTGCTGGCAGGGTGAAAGCTGCCCCGCCCTCGCGTTTGGCTCAAGCCCCATGTGCCCGAGCAGCAGCTCCACAAGACGCTTTCTTTCTTCCGGCTGCATATTCCCCAGAGTTCGCGGCAGGCGGTCTGCATCCACGGAAGCAAGGCTGTTGGCCAGGGTTTTCCGCCGGTGGCTGAAGCAGCCGTATACTACCTTCCTGACCGCGGAAAAATGGGAGCCGGTGTAGCCCGCGCCGGGACGGCGGCGGAAAACAACCAGGCTGGATCTCACCCGTGGCCGGGGATAAAAAACTGTTTCCGGCACCGGCCGGACGGCAATTTTCTCCGCCAGTAACTGCACCATCACGGAGACGCCGCCGTAGGCGGCCGTGCCGGGGCGGGCAAACAGGCGTCCGCCAATCTCCTTCTGCACCATCAGGCACCATAATTTCATTCCGGGAAGCTCCTCCAGGCTTTTCATCACCAGCGGCGCCGCCACATTATAAGGGAGGTTGGCTACGAATTTGGAGGGGGGCGGAGCAAGGCTGCCGAAAGAAAGCTTAAGGGCATCAGCTTCGTCAAGCCGGAAATTGGCGCGGCCGCCAAACTCCTGCCTAAGCATCGCCGCCAGCCTGGAGTCAACTTCAACGGCATGAACAAAGCCGCAGCGCTTCAGAAGCCTTTCGGTGAGAACCCCGGCGCCCGGCCCAACCTCCAGGACTACGTCAGCCGCAGACAGGGCCGCCAGCCGCTCGATCACATCGAGGATATTTGCGTCAATCAGAAAGTTCTGGCCCAGGTGCCGGGCCGGCGTGACGCCGCTTAACCGCAGCCGCTTTAAGGGAGACAGGCCCTGCATCCAAATGCGGAATGCGGATTTTGGATTTTGAAATCAGAAAGCAAAAGAGCGGCCGGTTTTTTAAACAGGTTTGCGTTTTTCATTCCATGCCGCGACCAAAATTTGTTTAATCCGGCATCCGGAATCCAATATCCGGAATCCAATTTATTGTATTTCCAGATGCCGCACCGCTATCAGCCTGATCGTCTCGGCGCAATCGGCGGCGCGGTCGGCGACCTCCTCCAGCCGCTCGATGATCGCTTTCAGTTGATGAAACGTTTTAAAGTCGGTATCCATCTCGTACAGGATGCTGTAGATCTTGACATAGATATCATCCACCTCGCCCTCGATGCCGTCGACCTCTTCCGCCAGCGCCTCGGCCTCCCTCATGTTAGGACGCATTGTCAGGATGGCGTCGCGCAGCTTGCGCACCGCCTTCAGGTCGGTGGCGGCCATTTCCTCCAGCAGATGGTTAACCTCGGCAGGAAGGTCAAAACGGCGCATGACGATGCGGTCGGCGGCGCCGGTGGCGTAATTGGCGACCCGGTCCAGCCCGACGACCAGCCGGAAAAGGTCGGCGCGGCTGATAGGGAAGAAGCCGGCCGAGGCGAGACTGGCCAGAATAGAGCGTTTCATAATGTCGGCCCTGCTTTCCAGCTGGTCCAGCTCGGCGGCGGCCTCACCCATTGCCTGGGCGGCGTCGGCGCAGTAGAACTTGACCACGTCCAGGAGGCGCTCGGTGATCGTCACCACCAGGTCAACCATCTTCAGAACCTGGTCAAGCGTGCGCTGCTCGCTGGCCATGCCGAGATCCCTGACTGTGCCCTCAACAGAAGCGCCGCTGAGCGCCATTTTTAACTTCTTTAGGAAAGCAGCCATGTCACTTACCCGGAATCATTGACAACAAATAATAGGCCAGTGCAGCAACTCCCGCGCAAAACGGAAAAGTGACCAGCCACGCCAAAATTATATCACGGAACGTGCGCCATCCTACAGAGCCGAGCCCCGTGGCCAGGCCGGTTCCGGTAACCGCCGAGGTTACCACATGCGTGGTGGAAACGGGCAGCCCCAGCCTGGAACCAAGAAAGATAACAGCCGCGGCGCCGGTTTCTGCAGAAAATCCATGCACCGGGTGCAGCGTCGTGATCCGTTCACCCAGGGTTCTAACCAGGCGGTAGGAAAGAACGCTCAGGTAAGTGCCAACCGCCATTGCGCAGGCAAAGGTAATGATCACCCAGACCGGCACGCGGATCTCGCTATATCCGTAATGCGCCGCCAGGAACAGGGCGACGATACCCATGGTTTTAGTGGCGTCGTTCGACCCGTGCGAAAAAGAGACAAAGCTGGAAGAGAAAACCTGCATTTTCCTGTAAACGGAGTCTGACCGCTCCAGATCAATTTTTATCATTCTCAGCAGCCGGCGGGAGGCCATCATCAGCAGGAAGCCGACTACCATGCCAATTAGCGGTGAGAAGATCAAAGCCGCCACTACCTGCGTCAGCTTAAACCATTTCACGCCGCCGACGCCTAGGGCCATGACGCCGGAACCAAGCAGTCCCCCCACCAGCGCATGCGATGAGCTGACGGGCAGCCCCCAAAACCAGGTGAGAATGTCCCATAAAAGAGCGCCGATCATGGCGGCAGTGACCAAACGCGCCATCAGACTGGCGTCGGTCTGGCTGAAGTTAATCACGCCGCCGATTGTCTTGGCCACCTGGATGCCGAGAAATGGCCCGATGAAGTTAAACGCGGCCGAGATCAAGATGGCGGTGTGCGGCTTGAGCGCCTTCGTGTAAATGACGGTTGAGACAGCGTTACATCCATCATGGAATCCGTTCATGAGGTCGAAGGCAATCGCGGCGGCTACAACCAGGGAAAGGAGGTAAGTGCTGTTCACGGCCTTTTTTTATCACGCGCCGGGCAGGGCTGCAACCCGGGCAGCCGCAGCAGAATGCGCCTACCGGGACAAGCTCTTAGAATCCACCAGGGCGGGCTCCTGGATAACCAGGACCGTTCAGGATTCCTGCCGGCCCCGGCGCAGGTTCCGGAGGTGGCGCCTGACATACCAGATCAGGCCGGCCGCGATGAAGGCGACAATGAAAATATCAGCTTTGTGGAAATAGCCGCCCACCGTGTCCCAGTTCTGGCCGAGCTTGAAACCAATATAAGCCAGCAGCAAAGACCAGGGAAGCGCCCCCAGCAGCGTGTAGGCGCTGAAAGTGGAGAGCCGCATGCGGCTGATCCCCGCCGGAAAGGAGATGAACGTCCTCACAACCGGCAGCAGCCTGGTGAAAAAGACGGTGCTCTTGCCGTAACGGGAAAACCAGTGGTCGGCGACGTCCAGGTCATGCTGTGAAAGCAGCAGGTAGCGGCCGTATCTTTCCACCAGCGGCCGGCCGCCGCGGGCGCCGACCCAGTAGGCAAGCAGCGAGCCGGCCAGGTTGCCGAGGGCGCCTGCTACCGCCGCCAGCGCCAGCTCCAGCTCGCCCTTGGAAGCCAGATAGCCGGCAAACGGCATGATAACCTCGGACGGCAGCGGCACGCAGGCAGATTCAATCGCCATTGCCAGAAATACGCCAAAGTAGCTAAGCGTAGAGATAACATGGATAACAAAATTCGCGGTTGATTCAATGATAAGCAGGAACATCAGCTTAAGCTTACAGGCTTGAAAGGGGGAAGTAAAACCGCGACCGCCTGACGTTCCCATGCAGGGGCGGCCCTCCGGGCCGCCCCTGCATTTCTACTGCGTTTCCGCGCCTTACGGAGCCGGAGCCGGTGGAACCGTCACGCTGCACGACCAGTTGGCGCACTGGAAGGTAAGGTCCTTCAGGTTCTCGTGCTTCACCAGTTCGGGCTTGGCGTAGGGCTCCCGCGTTTCCTTTTTCTTCATTGCGGTTTCTCCTCTGTTCATTGCCATTTTGCCTGATCCCTGGTCAGCGCTTAGGGATACGTGTACGAGTTCCCGCACTCATCCTGGGCGCTGCCGGTCATGTCAGTATGCCAACTGCCTACACCCACGGGGACGTTGTACTTGATCGTCACCGTGGCCGAGCCGCCCGTGGCGATATTTACCGCCGTTGAAGGCACGCCCGAGTTAACGGTAACGCCGTTGGTGTTGGTGCTGCTGGTAATCCGGACACCGACGGCGTTCGGGCTGGTTGCCCCGTTGCTGATCGTCCAGTCAACAGACAGGATGCCAGCGTCGTAATCAGACAGGTTGTACCAGTAGGCGTGCGGCAGCGACATCGAGAGTATCGGCTTGGTGCACGTCCAGGTCGTGAAGCTGATCGGCGTGCTTGAGCTGAGCGCCTGGTTGTTATAGACGGTCAGGGTGCCGGTATAGGTGACTCCCGGATGCAGGCCGGTCAGGTTCTCGGTGTCGCTGGCGTGCAGGATGGTGTTGTTTGTGTGCACGCTGGAGCTGTCAGAGCCGGTCAGGTCGATCTTGGTGGTGGCCGGCTGGTCTGTCGTCCTGCTGACGGTCGCGGTCGTATCGCCGGTGGCCGCGGCGCTATGGCTGCTGATCGTCGGCGCGGTGGTGTTCATTTCCGCGCCCAGGTTATAGGAGCCATAGATCTTGTTGCAGCCGTTGTTGGCACCGCTGCACTGGGCGGTGACCGCATCGAGCGGGTAGCTTACGCCCGTATCCGGCTGTTCCTGGCCCACCGACAGGGTGTTGTTGTAGTAGGGAACGCCGCTGTGGATATAACCGCCGGCGGTGGTTGTATA